>CAZLGP010000278.1:0-26361 GCA_964558905.1 uncultured Thermoanaerobaculia bacterium
AGGACGAATCCCTCGAGCGACTCCGGCGGCAATGCCAGCCGCGCCACGACCTCGTTCGTATCGACGTGGATTCCTTCCAGGGCGCGGTGCTGATCGCGGTAGTCGAAGCCGAGCCGGCCGAACGTCTCGTAACAGACGTCCGCCGGGAAACTGTGCTGCTGGTATCGCTTCGTCAGCCCATCGACGTCCAGCCGCGGAGCTTCCGCGGCGGCACCCACCATGGCGACGCCTCGCGCATGGACGGTCTCCCCTTCCGAGCCCCCTTCTGATTCGGGCGCGCCGCTGTAGATCTCGAAGGCGATTTCTGTGGCGTGCTTCGGAATCAGCGCAATATGGACCTGCCGCGGCTCCTCTCCGACCATCACCGGCCGCATCCACACCACGTTTCTGATCGTGATCGTCTGAGCGTCTGTCTGCGCGACTGCACGCGCGACCGCTTCCCGGGCCATCTCCAGATAGGCCACCGCGGGCAGCACTCGGACGTCGCCGACGCGATGTCCGTCGAGGAAGAACTCCTCGCCCGTGAACGTCGTGCTGAATCGCTGCTCGGACAGGTCCGAGGTGTTGCGGTGCAGCAGGGGATGGAGGACAGCGGCTTGAATCCGCTTCTCCGCCGCAGGTGTCGCTGCCGCCTCGACCCAGCAACGCGTTCTGTCGAACGGATAGGTGGGAAGGCTGACGCGCTGCGGCTTTGCCTCGCGGCACACCCGGTTCCAGTCCACGGCGACACCCTCGACCCACAACTCCACCAGCTTCTCGACACGACCCTCCTCGAGCCACTTGTCGATCGTGAGCTGGAAGGCGCCGTCCGAGGCCAGTCCGGTGAGGACCGCGTCACCCTTCGACGCTCGCGCCGAGTAGAGGCCGAGGGGCGGCTCGCCGCCGAGGAAGGCCTGCAGCCTATCGTCGAGCTCGGCGAGCGAGCTCACGACGACGCCCAGACGCTCGTCCATCGCCTCTCGTCCCACCTGCAGCGTGTAGGCGATATCCGCAAGATCGCCGTCCGTGAAGCGGCCGCTCCGCATCGTAGAGAGAAACTGCTCGACCTGCTCGCGCAGCCGTTCCCGGCTCCGCGCCGAGAACACGACTGCCTCGCGCGAAGCCAACGTCTGGCGTGCTCGCGCAGGCGGGACATACTCCTGCAGGACCACGTGCGCATTGGCACCGCCGAAGGCGAACGAGCTCACGCCCGCATAGCGAGGCAATTCGACGCCTCGCTCGTCGCGCGCCGCCGCCCACTCTCTGGCCTCCTGGACCACGAAAAACGGGCTGCCGTCGAGCTGGATATGGGGATTGATCGTGTCGCAATGCAGCGTCGGCACCAGCCTGCCATGCTTCATCTGTAGCAGGACTTTGATGACGCCGGCCACGCCTGCCGCGACTTCCAGATGCCCGATGTTCGATTTCACCGATCCCAGGCCGCATCGACCGGGCACGATGTCCACGCCGCGAGTCCGGTGCAGATAGGAAAATGCGTTCTTCAGTCCTTCGATCTCGATCGGGTCGCCGAGCGCCGTACCGGTCCCGTGGGCCTCGACGTACGTCACCGCACGCGGATCTACGCCCGCTTCCGTGTACGCCCGCTTGAGCAACTCCGCCTGCGCCACAGGGTTCGGCGAGGTCAGTGTGTTCGCACGGCCACCGTGGTTCTCCGCGGTTCCGACGATCAGGCCGTAAATGTGATCCCCGGCCTCCTCCGCGGCGCTCAGCTTCTTCAGAAACAGCGCCGCCACGCCCTCGGACCGCACATATCCGTCCGCGCGATCCGAGAAGGTCTTGCAGCGGCCTTCCGGGCTCAGGAACCCGCCCTTGCTCAGGCTGATGTGGACGTCCGGCGTCAGGATCGTGTTCACTCCGCCCACGATCGCCATGTCGCACTCACCGCTCCTCATCGCGCTCACTGCGCGGTGAATGGCGATGAGAGAGCTCGAGCACGCCGTGTCCACCGGATTGCTCGGCCCGTGCAGGTTCAGGTAATAGCTCGCGCGATTCGGGCCCACCGCTCCAGCCGTGCCGGTCGACAGATAAACGTCGATGCTGGCCCCGGACCGCTCAATGACTCGCACGTAGTCCGACGTGCCGGTGCCGAAGAAAATGGCCGTGTTGCTGCCCGACAATTGCGAAGCGGCATATCCCGCATCCTCCACGGCCTTCCACGCATACATCAGCAGAAGTCGCTGCTGAGGATCCATCAGAGCTGCTTCGCGGGAAGAAATATTGAAGAACGCCGGATCGAACTCGTCCACGCCGTCGAGGAATCCGCCCCATTTGATTTCCTGAGCGGTGTCGTCGTAGACCTCCCGCCAATCCCACCGGGCCGGCGGAGTCTCGGCGATGCAGTCGCGGCCGGCGAGCAGGTTCGTCCACAGCTCGTCGACGTCGGTCGCCATCGGAAAGCGGCCGCTCATCCCGACGATCGCGATCGGTTCCGCCGTCCCGCTCCGGACCGGTATCCCGAACCGCGTGCGGCGCCGCTTCTCTACCACTTTCTTCTCGGGCGACCTCGGGACCATGGCGCCGCTCGGCGGAATGAAGTGCTTCGCCAACTTCTCCCGGTAGGTCTCCGCCAGATGACCTGCGAACGCCCCCAGCGTACGGTGCTCGAAGAACACCGGCGGCTCCAACTTCAGGTCCCACTTTGCGTTGACCTCATTGGCGAGCTCGGTGTAGGCGATGGAATCGAACCCGAGACTCCCAAAATCGGAGTCGGATTCAATACCGGAGCCGTCGACTTTGACCAAGGTCAATACGATCGGCACCAGTGTCGCCTGCAGTTGCGCGCAGAGCGAATCGTCGCCGGCGATCACCAACTCCGCTTCCGCAGGTTGCGTCACGGATTCTTCCTGCTCATCCTCCATCGGTCGCGTGCGCAAGCCGCTGAATTGCACGCGCACGCTTCCACCGTCATCGCAGAGATCGACGTCGAAGGACTCCACCGTTCCGTTGCTCATACGCCGCGCGACCGCCCACATGCGCGGCGTACAGGAGCCGTGGATCGCCATGCTTTGCAGCTCGAATGGGACGGATCGCGCCGTTCCGGCAACTTCGTTCTTCGACGTCAGAACGAATCCAAGGAACGCCTGCAGCGCCGAATCGACCATGCCGGGGTGGAGGACGAAACCTTCGAGCGACGCCGGCGGCAGTGCCAGCCGCACCACGACTTCGTTCGCATCGACGTGCATTCCTTCGACCGCGCGGTGCTGATCGCCATGATCGAAGCCGAGACGTGCGAACGTCGCGTAACAGATGTCCGCAGGGAAACTGTGCTGCCGGTATCGCTCCGTCAGCGCCTCGACGTCGAGCCGTGGAGCATCCATGGCCGCACCCAAAAGGGCTGCGCCTCGGGCGTGGACCGTCTCATCTTCAGCTCCGGGAGAGCCGCTGTAGATCTCGAAGCCGACCTCCGTGCCGTGCCTCGGGATCAGCGCAATGTGCACCTGCCGCGGTTCCTCTTCGACCACCACCGGCCGCAGCCACACCACGTTTCTGATCGTGACCGTGTGACCACCCCTGTGCGCGACTGCACGCGCGACCGCTTCCCGGGCCATCTCCAGACAGGCCGCGGCCGAAAGCACTCGGCGGCCGCCGACGCGATATCCGTCGAGGAAGAGCTCCTCGCCCGTGAATGTCGCGCTGAACCGCTGCTCGGACATGTCCGACGTGTTCTGATGCAGCAGAGGATGCAGGGAGGCCGACGCAGGAGCCGCTGTCACCGTCTCGATCCAGCAACGCGTTCTGGCAAACGGATAGGTCGGAAGGCTGATGCGCTGGGGCAGCGTCTCACCGTAAAGCCTGCGCCAATCGACGCCCAGGCCTTTGGCCCATAACTCCACCAGCATCTCGACGCGGCCCTGCGCGGCCCACGTGTCGACCGTGCCCTGGAACGCCTCGTCCGACGCCAGCGCAGTGAGGTGATCATCCCCTTTCGAAACCCTCGCCGCGTACAGGCCGGGACGCGGATCCTCCCGGAGGAAGGCCTGAAGGCTGTCCTCGAGCTCACTGAGCGAGCCCACGACGAACCCCAGACGCTCGTCCATCGCCTCGCGGCCGACCTGCAACGTGTAGGCGATATCGGTGAGGTCGACATCGGTAAAGCGGCCCGTCCGCACTGTGGACAAGAGCTGCTCGGACTGCTCACGCAGCTGCTCCCGGTTTCGCGCCGAGAGAACGATTGCATGGCGCGATGCCGCCGCCATGCGATCTCGCGCAGGCGGGACATACTCCTGCAGGACCACGTGCGCATTGGCACCGCCAAAGGCGAACGAGCTCACGCCCGCATAGCGAGGCAACTCGGCCCCTCGTTCGTCGCGCGCCGCCGCCCACTCCCTCGCCTTCTGGACGATGTAAAACGGAGTTCCATCGAGCTGGATGTACGGATTGATCGTGTCGCAATGCAGCGTGGGCACGAGCGTTTTGTGCTTCAGCTGCAGCAGAACTTTGATGACGCCGGCCACGCCGGCCGCGACCTCCGAGTGTCCGATGTTCGATTTCACGGACCCCAGACCGCACAGACCCGGCACCATGTCGACACCGCGGGTCCGGTGCAGATCCAAAAACGCATTCCTCAAGCCTTCGATCTCGATCGGATCGCCGAGCATCGTGCCGGTGCCGTGGGCTTCGACGTACGTCACGGCTCGGGGATCCACACCCGCTTCCATATAGGCCCGCTTGAGCAGCTCCGCCTGGGCCACAGGATTCGGCGACGTCAGCGTGTTCGCACGGCCGCCGTGGTTCTCCGCGCTGCCGACGATGAGGCCGTAGATGTGATCGCCGGCCTCCTCCGCGGCACTCAGCCGCTTCAGAAGCAGCGCGCCAACACCTTCGGACCGCACGTACCCGTCCGCACGATCCGAGAAGGTCTTGCACCGGCCTCCCTGGCTCAGGAAGCCCGCCTTGCTGAAGCTGATGTGGAGGTCGGGTGTCAGGATCGTGTTCACTCCGCCCACGATGGCCATGTCGAACTCACCGCTCTTCATCGCGCTCACGGCGCGATGAATGGCGACGAGGGAGCTCGAGCACGCCGTTTCCACCGGATTGCTCGGCCCGTGTAGGTTCAGGTAATAGCTCGCGCGGTTCGGGCCCACCGATCCAACCGTGCCGGTGGATAGATAGGAGTCGATGCCGGCCGGGGACCGTGCAATGATGCGTACGTAATCCGACGTGCCGGTGCCGAAGAAAATGGCCGTGTTGCTCCCCGACAATTGCGAAGCCGCATATCCCGCATCCTCAATGGCTTTCCACGCATACATCAGCAGAAGCCGCTGCTGCGGATCCATCAGTGCCGCTTCGCGGGGAGAAATATTGAAGAACGCGGGATCGAACTCGTCCACGCCCTCCATGAATCCGCCCCATTTGATTTCCTGAGCGGTATCGCCGGAGACCTCGCGCCAATCCCACCGGTCCGGCGGAATCTCGGTAATGCAGTCGCGGCCGCCGAGCAGATTCGCCCACAGCTCGTCGACGTCGCTCGCCATCGGGAAGCGGCCACTCATTCCCACGATCGCGATCGGCTCGGTCGTCCCGCTCCGCACCGGTGCCGCGGCCGCTGAGGAGAACCGCGTGCGGCGCCGCTTCTCCACGATCTTCTTTTCCGCGACGACCGGCCGAGCCACCGCTCCGGTCGGCTGCACGAAATGTTTCGCCAGCTTGTCCCGGTAGGTCTCCGCCAGATGACGTGCAAACGCGCCCAACGTGCGATGCTCGAAGAACACCGTCGGCTCCACCTCGAGGCCCCACATCTCATTGACCTCGTCGGCGAGCTCGATGTACGCGATGGAGTCGAATCCGAGACTGCTCAGATCGGAGTCAGGTCTGATGCCCTCCCCGCTGGCTTTGACCAGAGTCAATACGATCGGTACCAGTGCCGATTGCAGCTGCGGCAGGAGGCGATCGTCACCGGCGATCATCGGCTCCGGCTCCGCAGGCTGCGTCTCCGTCTCGTCGCGCTCACCGTCCATCGAGCGCATGCTCAAGCCGCTGAATCGCACGCGCACGTTCCCGATCTCGTCACAGAGATCGATGTCGAAACGCTCCGCGCTTCCACGACTCACGCGCCGCACGACCGCCCACATCTGCGGCGTACAGGAGCCGTAGATCTCCGCGCCGCGTAGCTCGAACGGTACCAGTGGAGCCGTTCCGGCGTCCGTGCTCGGCGCCGCCACAAGGAAGCCCACGTACGACTGCAGAGCAGAATCCAGCATACCCGGATGGAGAACGAAGCCTTCGAGTGCCGCCGCCGGCAATGCCAGGCGCGCCACGACCTCGTTCGTATCGACGTGCACTCCTTCGATGCAGCGGTGCTGATCGCGGTAATCCAACCCGAGACGGGCGAACGTCTCGTAACAGACGTCCGCCGTGAAGCTGTGTTGCTGGTATCGCTTCGTCAGCGCCTCGACATCGAGACGAGGACTTTCCGCGGCGGCACCCACACTGGCGACGCCTCGCGCATGAACGGTCTCCTCTTCCGATCCCCTTTCTGATTCGGACAAAACGCTGTAGACCTCAAAGGCGATCTCTGTGGCGTGTTTCGGAATCAAAGCAATGTGGATCTGCCGCGGTTCCGCTCCCATCACGACCGGCCGCATCCACACCACGTTTCTGATCGTGATCGTCTGGCCATCGGTATGCGCCACTGCGCGCGCGACCGCTTCCCGGGCCATCTCCAGGTAAGCCACTCCGGGCAGCACTCGGAGGCCGCCGACGCGATGTCCGTCGAGGAAGAATTCCTCGCCGGTGAACGTCGCACTGAATCGCTGCTCGGACAGGTCCGACGTATTGTGATGCAGCAGAGGATGGAGCGAGACCGCGCGGACGTGTTCGGTCGCCGCGGGAGCACCTGGCGCAGGCTCGACCCAGCAATGCGCTCTGGCAAACGGATACGTCGGAAGACTGATGCGCCCGGGCGTCGCATCGCGGTACAGCCGCTTCCAGTCGACACCGACGCCCCTGACCCACCATTCCACGAGCATCTCGACGCGGCCCTGCGCGACCCACGTATCGATCGCGCCCTGGAACGCCTCGTCCGACGCGAGCGCAATGAGGCGATCCTCGCTCTTCGACACATTTGCCGAGTACAGACCGGGACACGGATCCTCGCCGAGGAAGGCCTGCAGCTTGTCCTCGAGCTCACTGAGCGAACTCACGACGAAGCCGAGACGCTCGTCCATCGACTCGCGGCCCACCTGCAGGGTGTAGGCGATATCGTCGAGATCGCCGTCCGTGAAGCTGCGCTTCCGCAAGATGGACGACAGCTGCTCGGCCCGCTCGCGCAGCCGTTCGCCGTTCCGCGCGGACAGAACGATTGCATGGCGCGACGCCGCCGCTCGGGGCTCTCGCGCGGGCGGGACATACTCCTGCAGGATCAGGTGCGCATTGGCGCCGCCGAAGGCGAACGAGCTCACGCCCGCATAGCGAGGCAACTCGATTCCGCGCTCATCGCGGGCCGCCGTCCACTCCCTCGCCTCCTGGACGACGTAGAAGGGGCTTCCGTCGAGCTGAATATATGGGTTGATGCTGCCGCAGTGCAGCGACGGCACGAGCGTTCGGTGCTTCAGCTGCAGCAGGACTTTGATGACGCCGGCCACTCCGGCCGCGACTTCCAGATGCCCGATGTTCGATTTCACGGACCCGAGACCGCACAGATTGGGCACGATGTCGACACCGCGGATTCGGTGCAGATACGAAAACGCGCTCTTCAGGCCTTCGATCTCGATCGGATCGCCGAGCACCGTGCCGGTCCCGTGGGCCTCGACGTACGTCACCGCCCGAGGATCCACGCCCGCTTCCGCATAGGCGTGCTTGAGCAGTTCCGCCTGCGCCACAGGGTTCGGTGACGTCAGTGTGCTCGATCGCCCGCCGTGGTTCTCCGCGCTTCCGACGATCAGGCCGTAAATATGATCGCCGGCCTCCTCCGCTGCGCTCAGCCTCTTCAGAAACAGCGCGGCCACGCCCTCGGACCGCACGTACCCATCCGCCCGATCCGAGAAGGTCTTGCAGCGGCCATCCGGGCTCAGGAATCCCCCCTTGCTCAGGCTGATGTGGAGGTCCGGAGCCAGGATCGTGTTCACTCCGCCCACGATCGCCATGTCGCACTCACCGCTCTTCATTGCGCTCACTGCGCGATGAATGGCGATGAGAGAGCTCGAGCAAGCCGTCTCTACCGGATTGCTCGGCCCGTGCAGATTCAGGTAATAGCTGGTGCGGTTTGGCCCCACCGATGCCACCGTGCCGGTCGACAGATACGAGTCGACGCCGGCTCGACACCGCGCAATGATTCGCCCGTAATCGTCCGTCATGCCGGTGCCGAAGAAAATGGCCGTGTTGCTGCCCGACAATTGCGAAGCGGCGTATCCGGCATCCTCGATGGCCTTCCACGCATGCATCAGCAGAAGTCGCTGCTGCGGATCCATCAGCGCCGCTTCGCGGGGAGAAATGTTGAAGAACGCGGGATCGAATTCGTCCACGCCGTCGAGGAATCCGCCCCATCTGATTTCCTGCCCGGTATCGTCGCAGACGTCGCGCCAATGCCACCGGTCCTGCGGAATCTCGGTGATGCAGTCGCGGCCCTCGAGCAGGTTCGCCCACAGCTCGTCGACATCGTTCGCCATCGGGAAGCGGCCGCTCATGCCGACGATCGCGATCGGGTCCGCCGTCGCGCCACGCACCGGCGCCTCTGAGGAGAACCTCGTGCGGCGCCGCTTCTCCACTGGCCTCTTCTTCTCGGGCGACCTCGGGACCAGTGCGCCGCTCGGCGGAGTGAAGTGCCTCGCCAGCTTTTCCCTGAAAGTCTCCGCCAGATGACGTGCAAATGCAGCCAGCGTGCGGTGCTCGTAGAACACCGTCGGCTCCACCTTCAGGTCCCACTTCGCATTGACCTCTTCCGATAGTTGCATGTAGGCGATGGAATCGAATCCAAGGCTGCTGAGCTCGGAGCTCGGGTCGATGCCGTCGCCACCGACCCTGACCAGAGTCAATACGATCGGCACCAGCGCCGACTGCAACTGCGGAAGGAGGTGATCGGCGGCGGCGATCACCGGCTCGCGCTCCGCAAGCTCCGACACAGTCTCTTCCTGTCCGCCGTCCATCGATCGTGTGCTCAATCCGCTGAATCGCACACGGACGTCCCCGTGTTCATCGCAAAGATCGATGTCGAAGACCTCCACGTTTCCGCGGCTCGTGCGTCGAGTCAACGCCCACATACGCGGCGTGCAGGAGCCGTAGATCTCCGCGCTCTGCAACTCGAATGGGACGGAGGGACCCGTTCCGGGATCTTCGTCTTTCGACGTCAGAACGAACCCCAGGAACGACCGCAGAGCCGAATCCACCATGCCCGGGTGCAGGACGAATCCATCCAGCGATGCCGGCGGCAGGGCCAGCCGCGCCACGACCTCACTCGTATCGACGTGCATTCCTTCGACGGCGCGGTGCCCAGCGCAATGATCGAAGCCGAGACGGGCGAACGTCGCGTAACAGGTGTCCGCCGGGAAGCTGTGTTGTTGGTATCGGTTTGCGAGCGCCTCGACATCGAGGCGCGGAGCTTCAATGGCGGCAGCCGGAATGACTGCGCCTCGCGCATGGACGGTCTCGTCTTCCGTGCCGGGCGAGCCGCTGTAGATCTCGAACCCGACCTCCTTACCGTCCTTCGGGATCAGCTCAATGTGCACCTGCTGCGGTTCCTGTCCGACCACGACCGGCCGCAGCCACACCACGTTTCTGATCGTGACCGTCTGGCCATCCGTGTGCGCGACTGCACGCGTGACGGCTTCCCGGGCCATCTCCAGATACGCGGCGGCAGGTAGTACGCGGCGCCCGCCGACGCGATATCCGTCGAAAAAGTGTTCCTCGCCAGTGAAAGTCGCGCTGAATCGCTGCTCGGACAGGTCCGACGTGTTCTGGTGGAGCAATGGGTGCAGGCGTGCTTCGGCGAGACCGCGAACCGGGCGCTGTTCGGTCGCGACCCAATGACGCTCGCGAGCAAAGGCATACGCAGGCAGGTGAATGCGGCGGCGCCGGTGGCCCGAATGCAGCAGCTTCCAGTCGATGTCGGCCCCGTCGACCCATCGCGACGCCAACTCGCCTGACTCGCGTCCCGGACCACTCTTCTCTTTTCGATTGCCGTCGTTCGCTACCCGACCGTGGTAGCAACCACGGATCGATGCATTTCCGGCGAGATAGGCGTCGAGCACCGTAATGAGCTCTTCCCTGTCTTCAACGACGAACGCCAGACGCTCTTCCATCGCCTCGCGGCCGATCTGCAGTGTGTACGCAACATCCGCGAGAGAGACCGGATTACCACAGTCGAGGTCCTTCTCCAGAAACCCGAGGAGCCGTCCTGCCTGGTCTCGTAGACGATCCTCGTTCTTTGCCGACAGGAGGATCACCTGCTTGCCGTTTCCAACGTCACCGCTCGCAGGAGAAAGAGGGTGCTCCTCGACCACTGCATGCGCATTGGAACCGCCGAATCCGAACGAGCTCACGCCCGCGCGCCGCGGCAATTCGCGTCCATTCCGGTCCACGCACGCCGGCCAGGCCTGTTTGCTGGTTGCGATATAGAACGGACCATCGGTCAGCTCGATCTCCGGATTGAGGCACTCGAAATTCAACATCGGAGGAATGGTGTGGTGCCTCATCGCCATGAGGATCTTGATCAGTCCCGCGATTCCTGCCGCCCCCTCGAGGTGTCCGACATTCGTCTTGACCGATCCGAGGCCGCAGTGCGGCTTTGCCGGCCAGGCCTCGCCGCGCGTACGGCAAAGCCGGCGAAATGCCTCGGTCAGGCCCGCCACTTCGATCGGATCGCCCAAAGGCGTGCCGGTGCCGTGGGCCTCGATGTAGCCCACGGATTCGACCGCGACGTCGGCCTCGCGCCATGCGGCTTCGATCACCGACGCCTGTGCCTCCGGCTTCGGCGCGGTGAGTGACGCGGCCTGTCCTCCGTGGTTGACCGCCGTCCCTTTGATCAGGCCGTAAATCGAATCGCCGTCGGCGAGCGCCTTGGCCAGCGGCTTGAGCAACAGCATCGCGCCGCCTTCTCCGCGGACATAGCCGTCCGCACCCGCGTCGAAGGTTCGGCATATTCCGTTCGGCGACAGCATCCCGGCCCGGTAGTAAGAGATGCTGATCGTCGGAGCGCACAGCAGGTTCACGGCGCCGGCCAGCGCCTGCTCACAGTCGCCGCGCCGGATCGCCGCCACCGCATCGTGCAGGGCGACCAGTGCAGCCGAGCACGCCGTGTCGACGGCGATGCTCGGGCCTTTGAAGTCATAGAAATAGGAAAGACGGTTCGCGAGCAGCGCGTCCGCGCTCCCCGTGCCGACATACGCCTCCGCCGAATCGGAAGCCGCGGCCAGCAGCTGTCGATAATCACTGTGACAGCCGCCGACAAAGACGCCGATTTTTCGTCCCGAAAGCTCGGATGCCCGATGGCCTCCGTCCTCGATCGCCTCCCAACTGAGCTCGAGGAGAAGACGTTGCTGTGGATCCATCAACTCCGCTTCCTTCGGAGACACTCCGAAGAACGGAGCGTCGAACTCGTCGATGCGCTCGAGGAATCCACCTCGGTCGATTCCCCTGTGCTCTCCCTGAGGGTCGATGAGCTCCGGCCACCGCCACCGTCCCGCCGGCATCGGGACGATTCCGCTCTTGCCGCTCTCGAGCAGGTCCCAGAAGCTCTCCGCGGACGCCACGCCGCCGGGGAAACGGCACGCCACTCCGACCACGGCAATCGCGTTTTCATCCTGTTTGCACGACGGGGCTTCCGTGCGCGGCTCTGTGCGCGACACAGCATCCCCGGGGACGACCTTCGACAAGGCGTTCGCGAGCTTTTCGGGTGTCTGGTGCTCGAACAGAAACACGGGCGAGAGCTTCACGCCGACCGCGCCCTCGAGGAGCTTCTTCAACTCGACGAGCTCGAGCGAGTCGAGCCCCATGTCCATCAGGGGACGCTGTGCCGAATAGGCGGACGCGCGTTTCTCTCCCAGGAGCATCAGCGCCTGCTGCTGAACGACCGCCGCCATGACGTTCGCATTGCGTGAATCGCTCGTGTGGGCAAGCTCCACCACAGCCTCGACCATCGCTTCATCCGGGCCCAGCGCCTCACAGAGCATCACGCTCTGGCTGCACTCCGAGTCCAGGCTCTGCGTCGGCAATGCATGCGCTCCGGCGAGCGCGAAGCCTGTCCTTTCGAGAACCTCCTTCCACTGTGACGGTGCGAGGAGACAGCTGTCCGGCAGCCTCTTCTCGGAATCCTGAAACAGCCAATAGCCGTGCAGCAGCGCGCCGCTGAAGAGGAGGCAGTCCCTGACGGCGGTGAACTCGTCCAGGACGAGAAGGCCGCCCGACCGCAACAGCCTCCGGACCTGCCGCAGCGTTACGTCGATATCGCTCGTGTCGTGGAGGACGTTCGCAGCAATGACGATGTCGAACGAGTGGGGCTCGAATTCCTGTTCCGCCAGATCTCTCTCGATATTCAGGATCCCGTACTCGACCCACGACTCATTTGCGAAGCGTCGCTTCGCGCTGCGAAGGAACGTATTCGAAATATCGGTGAACCACAGCTCCACGGCGTCCGAATGCGGCTCCAGCGCTTTGAGGATCGCCGTCGTCGTCCCTCCCGTCCCGGCACCGATCTCGACAATGCGGACCTTTGTCCGGGCCGCCTTCAGGCGCGTTACCGCGCTGCGGACCGCGTCTGCCGTGGCTCGATTGAAGAACTCCGAAACTGCGCCGCCCCGGAAGAGTCCCCCGAAGAGGTCCATGTCGCCGTCCTGAAAGACGACGCCGGTGACATCGATGCGACCCGTGAGGATCTCGTCGTAACGGGCAAGACACACAGTGACCAGCTTCATCAACCCGAGCGTGGAGGGAAAGCGCCGCTCGAAATGCTCGATGAACGCGGGCACCTCTTCGCGCGACTCGAGCGCATAGTCGGCAACGAGACTCGTGGTCTCGATGCAACGGTCGCGGAAGGTGATCACCCCTTCGATCTGGAGCCGTCGAAGGAGTGCGCCGAAATAGCGGTGGTACTTCGGCGCCACCCCGAGACTGCGCTCGAGCTCCTCCAGCTCGTACACCTCGCCTGCATTCCGCATCACGCCCATCTGCTGCAGGTGGGAGAGAAGCCACCGGAACGCGAACGCGGCCAGCTCCCGCTCGGCGGCACGAGGATCGTCCTCGGCCGCAAAGTCATACCCCGACACGAGCGCTCGCACGTCGTGCGCAACGGCGCTCGCCAACGATGTGCCCTCCTCCGGGAGCGCCGAGCCACATTCGTCGGCTCCGGCCCCGCTGACCGCGCCGCCCGGCGCAAAAAGCCGCTCGATGAGCTCCGGAAGATCGCGCACAAATCCGTCGCCGGTCGACATCGCCCGATCGACGTGCGTTTCGCAATCGGCGGCAACGGATTCAAAGACGCCCGCGGCGTCGCCGAACAGAAGCTCCTCCGCGCGGTCGAGCATAGGTCTGTACGACGCCACCATGGCCGCGATCGAAATGTTCTCCACGACCAAACGGCCGTCCTGATTCAGGTGCAGTCCATCACCAGAGCGATCCGCCCAACCTCTGGACACGAACAGGCGCTCGATCCCGCAGCGAACGGCGGGATCGACGTTCAAAACCAGCGTCCTCTCCTCGTCGACGCCCAACCGCCCTTGGCCCCGGAGCGTCAGAAGCAGCGGTACGAGGAGCAGGCCGTCGAGAAGATCGGGGAGCGCCGGATCTTCGGTATGCCAGCGTCGCTCCGCCAACTCCAGCCACGGCTCCAGAGACTCAGCGTCGCCGCCGACATACCGATCGAACGGAAAACGGTACAGATCCATGATCCTCTCGGGGATGTCGTCCGCGTGCACGAGGGCGGGTGCTGCTTCATACTGCCCCTCGGCGGTCGAGCGAATCCACCCGAGGCGGATCAGCATCCGCAGCCCGACTTCCAAGCCGGCCCGGTTGGCGGACAGCCCGCCCGCCAACTCCTCGGCCGAGAGGGGGCCTGCCTCTCTCATACGCGCCATGAAACCGCGCTCACGCAGTGCGTGGAGGAACGGGATCGATGTCAGACCATGACAGTACCGCTGCAACATTTCCACGGTGGGGATTCTCCGGACGACGAAGGATGAAAACGGACGGGAGCGCGGCGCCTAAAGCTCTTCGATGAAGGCGTACTTCGCCTGCTGATACTTGGGATCGTTCAGCAATTTCTCTGTGTATGGCAATATCCGGAGCAGGAGCCGGCGCCGCACCCGATTCGCCAGAAAGTCGGGCAGGAAGCCGCCATCGTCCATGTTCAGCAGGACCTCGGTCTCGACCTCGCCATTTCCCAGCGGCCGGAATCGCCACGTGTTGTTCATCCGGGTGATGCGGAAACAGCAGTCGTTCGCCGGCAGCAACTCCGGCATGGCCGCATACTCCAGCAGCAGTTCTTTCGTCTTCGGGTTCTGCGAAAAGTGCGAACGGACGATGAACTCCCTGTCACGAAACGGACCGGGGTAGGGGACTCGAAACGTGGTGTACAGCAACTGATCGTCCACTCGCTCCAGGTTTCTCGCGTTGTTGCAGTTCATCCTCTTGCAAAGGTCAGGGTCCTGCATGAACTTCACGATCCCGGCCACGCTCGTCTTCATGCGGCCTACAGCTTTCGTTTGCTCCAATCCCGTGCCCGGCGACTTCAAGACATAGAGCTTCACGTTCTTCTTCCTGTCCTCGGCGATGAGCTCCCACTGATTCGAGCCCGAATACTTCCAGATCGTCTTTGCGACGAAGCCCAGGACCAGGAGCACCGCGACTGTGTACAGCAGCCCTCGGCCGAGCTTTCCCGCCCACCGACGACCCGATCTCACCGCCGCTCTCTCATTCGACATATGAACCTCCGGAGACTGTTCTAGACGAGACATACCATCAGTGTCGTATCAGGGCTAAAAACGTCGGTTGCTTGCGAGCGCCGGTGAGTCGGATGCGAGCCGCCGCGACGCAGGCGATGCTGGGACATCGTCGGGGAGCGGCGGCGCGGCAGGCGGAGCGGCAGACGGCCCGCCGTCGCCGCAAAGAACCGACATTCTAGCCGTGGCACGACATTAGACCGCTTCGACGCTAACGACGTCCTCGTCATGAGTGTTGCCGGCCCCGGGCCGATATTCATCATTCTTGAAAAATATCGTGTCGTCGATGACCAGCAGGTCCAGGCCGCTGGTCTGGAATACCGCCACCGCGTCCTCCACGCTGTCGACGATCGGCTTGCCCATCACATTGAAACTCGTATTCAGGAGCACCGGGACGCCCGTGATGACTCGGAACGCATCGATCAACTTGTAGTAGCGGGCGTTGAGAGCTTCCGTGACGCTCTGCAGGCGACCCGTGCCATCCACATGGACCACGCCGGGCACCTCTTCCCTCATCGACTCCCTGAACTTGAGTGTGCGCTCCATGTAGGGACTGAACTGATAGTTCTCGAAGTATGCACTGCCATACTCGTGCAGAATCGACGGCGCGAACGGCCTGAATTCCTCTCTGAACTTGACCTCGGCATTGATTCTCTCTTTCACGTTCCTCCTGCGGGGATCGGCCAGAATGGAACGATTGCCCAATGCTCGAGGCCCGAACTCAGCCCGGCCCTGAACCCAACCCACGATCTTCCCTTCGGCCAGTGCCTTCGCGACGACCACGCATAGACGATCGTCGTCGACCTGCTCAAACCGGAACCCGCCAAAGCGCTTCAGATTGTCGAGCGAGGTCTTCTTCATGCCGCTTCCCAAATACGCGGAGAGCACTCCGTCCGTGCGCTCGACGTATGGATTGTCTGCATGGTAGGCAAGATAGGCGGCACCGATCGAGTTGCCGTCATCGGCGGGCGCCGAGTTCACGTACAGTTCCTTGAAAGGCGTGTTCTCGACGATCGTCCCGTTGGTGGATGAGTTCAGCGCACAGCCACCGCTCAAGATGAGGTTATCCGACACCCCCAGGCCATGCAGGTTCGTCAACAGTGAATGCACCGTCTCCGAGAACGCAAACTGCGCTGTCGCGGCGAAGTCAGCGTACTGCAAGGCAGGAACATTCGGCTTCCGGCGCATCTCGTACAGGGCGTCGTAGTTCTTGCGCAGCTTCTTGCCCGGTTGCAGGCTCAAACCACTCACATGAAGCAGCGGGCGAAGCAGGTCGTATATCCTCTGGTCGAACTTTCCATAGGCCGCTAACCCCATGACCTTCCATTCTTCGCCTTTCATGGGATCGAAGCCGCACGTATCGCATATGAACGCGTAAAACAATCCAAGGCTCGCTTGCGGCGCCCGCACGGCCTTGATCTGCGCGAGTCGCCCGTCGCGGAACACGTAGGCCGCGATGGAGCTCTTCTCGCCGTACCCGTCGATGACCGCGCACAGCCCCTCACGGAAAGGGCAGGCGTACGCCGAGGCCGCCGCATGCGTGAGGTGATGATCGTAATATTTGCGCGTCAACGCCGCCCTCTTCTCGTTGAGCACGAACTCCAGACCGGCCGTCGCCAGAGTGAGGATGGCCCTGTGGGCGTGGAAGAAGTACTTCATCATCAACAGGTCTTTCCTGTCTTGCTCATTCCTCGTCTTGCTGAGCTTGTAATTCACATACGGCAGCAGGACGAAATAGCGGCGGAGCGTGGCCTTCGACCAGGTCTGGCCCACGACGGTCTCCAGGCTTGGGTCGCAGTAACGCTCGAGGATGCTCTTTATGTAGGTGACGTGATCCGGGGCACTTGCCCAGGCCCGTTTCGTTTGCAGCGGCCTCTCTGCCCCCTCGGCATACGTCAATACACCGTTCTTATCCACTATGGCCAGACTGGGATCGTGCGCCGACGTCGACAGACCTACGTAGTTTTTCATGGCTTTCTCGTCCGCTTCGCCGCTTCCGTCGATGCTCAGACAGACGGCGCCAGGTGATTGGCTAAGTACTTCGCTAGACAGACTAAAGTTACGGTGGGTGACAATCGAATGTTTTCGGGGATCATCGAAGCGTCACAGACATGTAGATTCTGGTACTCTGTTTCAAGCGTTGCGTTCAAGTGTTCGTTGATTCTGATCAAGCCGCCGACGCGCGACGCGGAGACGCCACTCTCCAGTATGTCCCTGCCCCCGGCGTTCTGCAGAATCCTCTTGGTCGACTCTTTCGCCTTCCGCAGCTTCTGATGCTCTTCCGCCGTGAACTGCTTGTAGTAACGTCCGTCGTCTTTGAACTTTCCGCCCAGAGCGTCTTTGACGATGAACCCCGCACCGATGATTTTCGAGTGCGAGAACAGGCGCGTCAGCTTGCGCGCTCCCAGCATCCACACTCGGTACGCAAACCCGGGTAGACTGGCATCGCCATAGCTGATGTCGTCCTCGAAATCGGTTCCCATGCTGCCGACAAAGCTTGCTTTGCCTTTCATCTCCGGCACGGTGGCGATCAGCGTCATGCACGGGTCGCAGTAGAACCCGCGCGCGGCAACGTTTTTCACGCCGCTGTTTCGAAGGATGAGCGGCGATGCCAACGCACCCGCCGCCAGGATGATCTTCGATCCATAGGCGCGCTGACTTTCCTTCTTGCCCTTGACTTTGTACTCCACGCCCACGGCCTTGTTCGCCTGGACGATGATTTTGTGCGCCGTCGCCCCGGTCACCAATTTGGCTCCGTCGTCCACGGCGCTTCGCAGGTAGGCTCTTGCGTTCCACTTGGCCTCATACGAGTAGCCGGAAGGGCAGGCTCTCTGATCTACCAGCATGGGTCGCTTGACCCATGAATGTCCCAGCGCCAGTGCACTCTCGCGTACCCTCAAAACCTGAGGCCCAAAGAGCTCATCACGCAATTCGGCCGGCGCCAGCTCCCGTTTGACTTGGTCCAGCTCCGCGGAGAGATCGATCCCCAACGATCGAAACTCGTGCAACGGCGGGTATTCAGCGATGGCGCCGTAGACGGCCGTCGTACCTCCGGTCGTGAGTGTCCTCAGCGCTAGCAGGTCGTCGCCAACTGAAACAGCATTCAGAACGCGGGCAACAGACCCGATGCTCTCTTTCAACGGCACCTCTCGACCCTTCTCGAGGACCAGGACCTTCCTCTTTCGCCTGGTCAACTCTCTTGCGACGGTCGCACCGCCAGGGCCGGAGCCGATGACGATCACATCGAATTCGTTGCCGCTGCCGTAGTTGTCCAAACCCGAATCTCCCTTGCCCCAACGTCGTTCTGCAATCCTTCGCTCCCCGTGCTCGCGCGTCACCCGAGGCTCAGTGGGAGCGAGCCAGATGCTTGGCGAGATACTTCCCCAGGCAGATCAGCGTCAGCGTCGGCGTCATCGCCTCGCGCGGCATCAGCGAGCCGTCGCATACGTACAGATCGCGAATCTCGGTCTGCAGGTTCGTGTCGACGTGCTCCCGGATCCGGAGCGTACCGGCGATGCATGACGCGTTGACCGATGTGGCATACAGGTTTCGTCCGCCGGCGCGCTCGAGGAGCTGGCGAGCCACGGTCTCGCCCTTGGCCAGCTTCGCCTTGTCCTCTGACGTCAGTTCCTTGCTATAGCGCCCGTCCTCGCTCAGCTCCCCGCCGAGGCTGTCGATGACGAAGACGCCCATGGTGATCGTGCTCGCATAGCGGAACACGTGAAGCCATTTCCGCTCCCCCAGCATGAGCAGTCGGTGGCTGGCGCGATCGAAGTTCCCGTCGCCGATGTGGATTTCGCCGTCGATGACGATTCCCCAGCTGGCTCCGAATCCTTCGGTGCCCTTCATCCCGGAAATCGTGCCGAATACCGCAAACCCCGGGTGAATGGCGAAGCCGCGGTCGGCTACGTTCTTGATTCCGCTGGCGCGGAGGAGAATCGGCGTCGGTGCACACCCGGCGGCGACGACGATCTTCGCGCCGAACGCCCGCTGGATCTGGGTCGGCCGGTTCCTCTTGTTCAGCGCATACTCCACACCGAAAGCCCGTCCGTGGTCGGTGAGGACGCGGAGAGCCGTGGCCTGTTTGAGCAGAGTCGCGCCGTTCAAGAGAGCATCCTCCACGTACTTTCGGGCCGTCCATTTTGCCCGATACGAGTATCCGGAATTGCACACGGACTGATCGACCAGCATCCGGCTTGTATACGGCTCATAACCGAGTGCAATGGCAGTGTCGCGTAGCTTCAGGGACGGCGGACGCAACATCGCCTCCGGCAGGGTTGCGAGAGGCAACTCGCCTTCCGCTTCCTCCAGCTCCTTGGAAATGTCGAGACCGAGAGCTTGGAACAGCTCCACGGGCGGACGATTCGTCGCCCCGAGATAGACGACCGTCGAGCCGCCTGTAGTCAGAGCCCTGCCCATATAGCGACTCCCGCCGACCGCGACCATATCGAGCGTCCAGACAGCGCCCAACAGTCCGGCGCTGAGCGGCGTGGCGCCGCCACGCTCGAGGATGAGCACTCTCTGGCCGCGCTTGCTCAGCTCCCTTGCGACCGTCGCACCGCCCGGTCCTGAACCGATGACGATGGCATCGAACTCGTCGTTGCCGGCCGGTGTATTGAAGGGATTCTTCATGGCTCCGGGCTATCGCCCGCAATGGGACTCAGATCTTGATGCGTTTCCATCGGCCCTTGCGCCAGAGCGTCACGATCAGTGTCGAAGCAATTACGCCATAGACCATCTGCACGAGCCAGATCTCGAGGAGTCCGTACTGCAGATACGCACCGACAAACCACACCGCCGGCAGGAAAACGAGCCATTGCGTGCTGAACGAGATCAGCATCACGCGATTGCCGTCGCCAACGCTGACGAGCGTATACGCGAAGACGTAGATCAGAGTACCTCCTCCGGTCGTGGCGGCAATCAGTCGTAGAGGAATGATGGCGATCTCGATCGCTCGGGGGTCGGAGAGAAACAGCGCCAGAATCTGCTCCGGAAAGAACAAGAACGGTAGGCCGAGCGCCGTGATCGCGATGACACCCAGTTTTGCAGCGTCCCAACCCCATTGAGATGCGCCCTCGACGTCGCCTTCGCCGATCGTTCTGGACACGAGCGTCGCCGAGGCCACACCCAACGACATGGCCAGCAGAACGAGCACCATGGTGATTCTGACCAGGACGTTCGCCGCCGCCAGTTCCGCCGTTCCGATCTGGCCGATGATCCAGAAGAACACGAGATACCCGAGAGAAAAGAAAAACTCCTGCATCGTGACGGGTATCCCCATCTTGAACACGCGCTCCAGAAGCGCACGGCCGGGCACAACGCGCAGGAATCCGTCCTTCCAGTATTGCTTGTAGGTCATCACCAGGTTGAGAATGAGTCCGACGTGAATCGCCAGCGTCGTGCTGAGCGCCGCGCCGGTCGCACCCAGCGCCGGGGCTCCGAAATTGCCGTAGATCAGCGCGTAGTTGCCGAGCAGATTGAGGCAATTTACGATCAGCGTGATCCACATCTGCACTCGGGGCCGTTCCATGCCGTTCCAGTGACCTCGGAACGCGGCGTTCATCCCATAAGCCAGGAGCGCAATGTAGAGGGTTCTGAGGAATGGCACGCCGATCCTGCTGACCTCGGGATCGGACGAAACCAACGAGAAATAAAGCGGCGTGACGATCACGCCGAAAATCGTCAGAGGCACGCCGACGATCAACGCCGCCAGCAGTCCGGCGTTGAGCGGCAGACAGCGGGCCTCGGTCGAGCCCTGTCCTCGTCTCCGAGCGACTAGTCCCTGCACTGCCGGAGCAATCCCGGCGACGAAGGCCATAATGAGCGTGTAGCTGAACACCGATACGCCCACCGCCGCCGTGGTGCGAATCCCCAATGGTCGCACCATGATGAGGTCCACCAAAGACATCAACAAAGCCGAGCTCAAAGCGATGAGCGTCGGATACGCCAATTTGTAGATCGTCTCAACTCGTTCTCTGGTCAGCATGAATCTCCCTCGAAATGGCTCACTCGTTCGAATCAGTGACGGGTAACGGCGCTGCGGATCTCGTGAGCGAGCGGCTCAGATCTTCACCCGTTTCCATCGGCCCTGGGCCCATACGGCCGTGACCAGCATCGTCGCAATCCCGCCATACAGTTGCTGTACGAGCCAGATCTCAAAAAGGCCGTATCTCAGATACGGACCGACGAACCACACCGCCGGCAGAAAGACGAGCCACTGCGTGCCGAACGAGATCAGGATCACGCGATTGCCGTCGCCGATGGCGTACAGCGTATACGCAAAGATGTACATGAGGCTGCCGACTCCCATCAGGGCGGCCGTCATCCGAAGCGGGCCGATTGCGATCTCCACCGCGCGCGGGTCGGAAAGAAACACCGACAAGCATTGCTCCGGAAAGAGGAGGAGGGGTGCTCCGAGGAGAGAGATCGCAATGACGCCGAGCTTTCCGGAGTCCCACCCCCATCGCGCCGCTCCCTCGAGGTCGCCCTCTCCGACGGTCCTGGAGACGAGCGTAGCCGAAGCCACACCGAGCGACATGGCCAATAGGCCGAGCACGATGGCGATCCTGGCCAGGACATTCGCAGCCGCAAGCTCCGCAGTACCAACCTGGCCTACGATCCAAAAAAACACCAGATATCCGAGAGAAAAGAAGAAGTCCTGCATCGTAGCCGGCATCCCGAGCTTGAAGATACGCTTCACGAGAGCGCGGTCCGCCATGACCTCCAGGAATCCGTCTTCCCTGTGACGTCGGTACGTGGTCCCGAAATTGATGATGACGCCGAGGTACACTGCCAGGGTCGTACTGAGCGCGGCACCGGTAGCTCCCATCGCCGGGACGCCGAACCGGCCGTAGATGAACACGAAGTTCCCGAAGAGATTCACGAGGTTCAGCACGAGGACAATCCACATGTGCACCCGTGGCTGTTCCATTCCGGTCCAATGACCCCGGAAGGCGCCATTCAGACCGTGCGCGATGATCCCCACGTACAGCATCCTGAGAAATGGAATGCCGATCTTCGTGACCTCGGCGTCGGAGGAGACCAGCGAGAATAGGGAAGGTGTGAGAATTTGGACGAGAACCGTCAGGGGCACGCCCACCACCAACGCCGCCACCAGGCCCGCGTTGAGCGGCAGACAGCGCGCCTCAGTGGAGCCTTGCCCTCTTCTGCGCGCGACCAACCCCTGCACCGCCGGAGCAATCCCTGCCACGAAGGCAAGAATGAGCCCATTGCTGAATACGGCCAATCCCACCGCAGCGGTGGAGTGGATTCCCAAAGGCCGAACCATCGCGAGATCCACCAGGGACATCGACAGAGCAGTGCTCAAGGCGATGAGGGTCGGATATGCCAGTTTGCCGATCGTGGCGACTCGCTCTCGGGTCAGCATAAGAAGTGTCTTCCGAATGGCTCACGACTTCAAGTCAGCGATGGGTCGAAGGCGAGCTCAGGAAGCCGCACGTTTTGCAGCATCGAAAAATGATCGCCGTCGACGTCGTGGACTCGGATCGGCGCGGAAAGAAGCTCATTCCAACCGTAATCCTGGAGCCCAGCCCCGCCCGGTCCGGCCTGCGCTGCCCGATACAGCACCACATCGATTGCCCGTGGCAACCGCGCCGGAGTGTAAGAGCGATAACAGCTCAGGTTGGCCCGATAGATCTCGTAGACGGCGCGGAATTGCTCGACGTCGATCACCACGCCCTGATCGTTCAGATACTCGACGACGTACTGAACCTTCTCGTCGCCGGACAGTTGCCGCAGCCGCTCGACATCCAGCGCCATGTCCGCGTCGGACTGGCCGGCTGCTGCCATGCAGGCCTGCCCGAGCTCCGCGTCGAGGTCGGCGGCGAATCGTTCCTGCATCGCCGACGGAGCGCGGGAGTCCAGCAGAACGAGAGAGTCGACGTCTTCTCCCCGCTCCAGGAGAACACGGGCCATTTCATAGACGACCACACCGCCATAGGAGTGTCCGATCAGGCTGTAAGGTCCATGCGGCTGCACGGCTTTCAACGCGGCGATGTTCGCCTTCGCCGTCTCCTCGACACTGGTCAATGGCGCCGTCCTCCCGTCGAGTCCGACCGCCTGGAATCCGTACAGCGCCCGGCCCGCACCCAGCGCCTTACCGAGGGGCCGAAGCGACAACACACTCCCGCCAGCAGCCGGCGCGGCAAAGACCGGCCGCGAGTCACTGACGGCCTGAATCGGAATCAGAATATCGCTCGGCACCGCGGCCCTGGCCGCGATCAGGGCTGCCTGCGCGGCAACGTTCGGGGCAGTGAACATCACCGACAGAGGCAGCGAAACACCGAAACGTCGGTTGGTCCGGGCGATCAATTGGACGGCCGACAGCGAATGTCCGCCCAGTTCGAAGAAGTCGTCGTTGCGGCCGACGCGATCGGCGTGCAACAGCTCTTGCCAGATCGCCGCCAGAGCTTCTTCGGCCTCTCCTTTCGGCGCCTCGTATGCTTTGCTCGCATAAGCTCGTAGCTCCGGCTTCGGCAGCGCCCGGCGATCGATCTTTCTGTTCGGCGTAAGCGGTAGCGCTTCGAGCTCCACGAACGCAGCAGGCACCATGTACTGCGGCATGCGAGACAGAAGATAGGCGCGCAACTCCTCTGTGGCCGGCGCCTCTCCCGCCGTCGTCACATACGCCACCAGACGCTTCTCCCCGGGCTCGTCCTCGCGGGCGATGACCACCGCTTCCTTCACGGCCGGATGCTTGGACAATTGGGTCTCGATCTCCTCCAGTTCGATGCGCTGCCCGCGCAGTTTCACCTGGTGATCGTTGCGACCCGCATATTCGATCGTTCCGTCGGCACGCCACCGCCCGAGATCTCCGGTCTTGTACAGACGCGCCCGCGGCTCTCCGGCGAACGGATCGGCAATGAATCGTTCCGCCGTGAGCTCCGGGCGGTTCCAATACCCGCGCCCAACGCCCGCGCCTCCGATATGGATTTCGCCGACCACTCCGATCGGAACAGGCCGTCCGCGCCGATCCAGAATGTAGATCTGCGTGTTGGCGATCGGCCGGCCGATGTGCGGAGCGGTCCTGTCCGCCGAAATTCGAGCGACGGTTGCGTCGACTGTGCACTCGGCCGGCCCGTAGACGTTGTAGAAACACGCGTCCGAGCGTTCGGCCAAGGCCCGCCACAAAGCCGAATCGATCGCTTCGCCACCCACTAGAAACGCCTTCGGAGCCAGCCCGCCGGTTCTGAACATCCCGACGCTCAGAAGCGAGACTAGCTGCGACGGCGTGCAATCGAAGACGTCGATCCGATGCTCGCTCAGGTACGTCAGGAGTGCATTCGCGTCGACGCGCACATCTTGCGGAATGATCACCAGCGTCCGTCCGGAGAGCAGCTGAATGAGCTGCTTCACAGAAGAGTCGAACGACAGCGAGGCGTTGACGCTCACCCGCTCCCAATCGGAGCGCCCGGCGTAGATCGATTGTTCCAGCGCGTTTCGGAGGTTCACCACGCCTCGATGCCGGACCATGACCCCTTTCGGAGCTCCGGTCGATCCCGACGTATAGATGACGTACGCCAGGTGATCCGGTGTCACGTTGGCCGGGTTCACTGTCGACGGCTCGGCGGCGGTCCATTCGCCGTCGACGGCGATGACTTGCGCCTTCGTTTCCGGTAAGCGCGGCCGCAAGTGTCCCTGTGTGAGCACGATCGCCGGCGCGGCGTCCTCCAGCATATACTGGAGCCGTTCCGCCGGGTAGTCGGGATCGAGCGGAACATAGGCGCCGCCCGCCTGCAGGATCCCGAACAGCGCTACGATCATGTCCAACGATCGCTCCATGCACAATCCGACACGACTGCCCGGCGTGACGCCGACGGAATGTAGATGGTGAGCCAGCTCGCGGCTCTTGTCATAGAGCTGCTGGTAGCTCAGGGTCTGCTCGCCGAAGACCACCGCTGTCTTCTCCGGACTGATGGCGGCCTGTTCGGCGAAGAGATCATGAATGCACTGGTCTTCGGGATAGGGTGCAAGAGTGTCGTTGTAGCCGACGAGTAGTTGATGCTTCTCCGCCTCGCCGAGATAGTCCAGATCGGCGATCTTCACAGCCGGTGCGGCTGCAATGGCCCCGCATAGTGCTACGAAGTGCGCGGCCATGCGGTCGATGGTCTGAGGCGCAAAGAGCGCCGTGCTGTACCGGATCGCGCAGGCCAGTCCTTCCACCGTCTCGGTGAATTCGGCCGTGAGATCGAACTTGCTGATGGTGCCTTCCAGCGGATAGAGCCGAATCCCCTCGTCGGGCGCTCCGCCAACGTCGGCGTTCTGCAGAGTCATCATGACCTGGAAGAGCGGACTGATGGCCAGGTTGCGCTGCGGGCTCACGAGATCGACGACACGTTCGAACGGAGCATCCTGATGCTCGTACGCCTCGAGGCAGGTCGTCTTCACCTTGTCCAAAAGTGCGACGAACGTGTCGTCTCCCTCGATCTGAGTGCGCAATGCGAGCGTGTTGACGAACATCCCGATGAGCCCTTCCGTCTCGCCATACTGCCGGTTGGCGATGGGGCTGCCCACGCAGATGTCGTTCTGGCCCGTGTAGCGATGGAGCAGCGTCTTGAACGCCGCCAGCAGGACCATGTAGAGCGTGCCGCCACGCTGTTGCGCGATGCGCTCGAGTGTCGCGGCCAGTTCGGCACTGACTGCGAACTCGCGCGTCGCACCGACGAAGGTCCGAACGCTGGGCCTCGGGTGATCGGTCGGCAGTTCGAGGCTCAGCGGAACGGCAGCGAGTTTCCGCCGCCAATAGGCGAGCTGCTGCTCGAGGATCCCACCATCTTCCAGCCATCGCCGCTGCCAAATGCTGTAATCGGCATACTGAATCTGTAGCGGCTCCAACGCAGGATCTCTACCTTCGCGGAGGGCGGACAGGATCGCACTGAGCTCCTTGATTAGTACGCCCTGGGACCATCCATCGCTGACGATGTGATGCATGTTGAGCATCAGAATGTGCTTGCGCTCGGCGAGCCTGATCACCTTTCCGCGGATCAACGGTCCATTGGCCAGATCGAACGGCGTGGCGGCGTCGGCTTTACACAATTCTCTCGCCTTGTCGTTGCGCGCTTGCTCCTCATCGTTGCTCAGGTCAATGCGCCCGAGCACGAATTCGACATACGGGACGATCCGCTGCTGCGGACGCCCGTCGTGACTCGGGAAGACGGTCCGCAGACTCTCGTGCCGCGCAATGATGAGATTGAACGCCCGATCCAGTTGGTCGATCTCCAGCTCGCCATCGACGGTGACCGCAATCGGCACGTTATAGGCCGCGCTGTCGGGCTCGAGCTGGTTGATGAACCACAGCCGCTCCTGCGCAAAGCTCAGCGGGAGCACCTCGAACCGTCCCCGGTCCACCGGCCGGATCGGCGGAATCTCGCTCTTCTGGGCCGTGGCCACGGCCTCGGCCAGGCCGGCCACGCTGCTCCGCTCGAACAGCGTCTTGAGCGGCAGCTCGATCTCCATTCGGGTCCGGATCTTCGAG
>CAZLGP010000279.1:0-4615 GCA_964558905.1 uncultured Thermoanaerobaculia bacterium
GAACGAACGAACCAGATGGTTTCGCCACCGGGACGCACGCCGTCGGCAACCGCGCCTGTGGCGGTGAAGGTGAGCGTCGGTGCCGCGCTGACGGAAATGCCCGCAACGCCCATCAACGTCGCACACATCGCGAGAATGAGAAATCTGAATCGAGTCGACACGCGCCCTCCTACTGCAGCGACAACAGCACGAGAATCTCGCCTTCGCCGCCTTCCAGCGATTCCAGGGCTTTCCCGATGATCGTTCCCGGCTGATGGAACTTCCGGCCGCCGATGTCCATCGGCTCCGATCGCATGGCCATGCCCGGCCGGTCGCTGGTGACGAGGAGGTCGCCGACGCGGATGGGCGCGGCCGAGGCATCGACGCGTACGCGGACACGGCCCGTGGTCGCGACCTGCTCCTTTGCGGCTCCCGCTTCGCCGAGGATGATTCCCGGCTGCGCGGAGACGACGCCGGCGACGGCAGTGTCATACGAGGCGCTGGACGCCATCACGCCATTGCCCAGGGCGGGGTCGAGAACGACCACGGTTCCGGGGGGCAGGTCGCTGTTCGACGGGACCCATTCGGCGATGTCCTGATATTTGGCGTGAATCACCCCGTCCGCGCGGATGTCCCCCGTTGCGTGAATGCCTCCGGCAACGTCCAGGGTCTCTGCGGGAGCCAACGTGCCGATGCCGATCCGTCCGGTGTTCGTGATGATCATCCGCTGCACGTTGGCGGTGAGAAAGCGAAGAGATGGGTTCGGCGCGACGGCGAGCGCGTCCGGGCGCACGTTGATGAACGCCGCGCTCCGCCCGTAGGAAGCCCCGGCCATGCCGAAGTTGGCCGAAGGGCCGTCCATCACGTGCGTTCCGAATCCCACGTACGAGTCTTTGGTCGGCTCACCGTAAACATGGACCTGGGCGCTCGGAGCGCTGGTTCCGATTCCGATCTTGCCATCCGCCGCGATGTGCAGCCGATTCGCGCCGCTCGTTCCTAGGGTCACAGGGGCGCTGTGGAGGGTTCCGAGAATCACACCGCTGCCTCTCCAGGCAAGAATCTCCCCCCACCCGCCCAGCGCGGTTCCGAAACGCGACAGGGTCCGGCCGGAACCGTGTGCGGTGACGTTCACCGCCGCGGTGTCGGAGTACGCACGAAGAAGGGAGACGGCGCTCGAACCTGTGTCCAGAGTCTCAACCTGTATCGACGCAACTCCGTCGACATCTCTCTTGACGAAGAGATCGTACGGAGGGGCCGTCCCATTCGTCCCGATTCCCACATATCCAGTATCGCTGTCGATGCGCATGCGCTCGACTCCCGCAGGTGCATAAAAGACCTCATCCTCGGAACCCTCCGAGGCAACGCGCCGAAGAATCGAAGGCACGATCTCGGGCGCGGCAAGATCGATCTGCTCGGCCGGATCCGGCGGAGCGACCATCGCCTCCGGCGCAGGCACGTTTTGCGCTACGACGCTCGCGCTCAGCATGAAGAACAGCAGCAAAGCGGCGATAAACCTACTCGACATCGACATACGATTCTCCTCTCATCGCGCGGGAGGCGTCGCAGCGACGACGTCGCCACGACGAACGGAGATCATCGGCAATGACCGCAGTCACACCATGGTGTGATCCCTTTTATTGGATTGGCCAAGTCCCGCGAACGCAGACAGCGTGCATTACAGCGTTGGCTGTGTCAAGCGGTAAAAATGTGCGCATCGCAGCTGAGGAGATCCGTCAGATACTCCGCCCTACCGCCGGCACAATAATGCGCAATTCATCCATGAGCCGCGCGAACTGATCGGGATACAGTGACTGCGGACCATCGCACACGGCCTTCTCCGGATCGTGATGGACCTCAATGAGTAACCCATCCCCGCCAGCCGCCACGACAGCGCGCGCGACGGGCATGACCTTGTCGCGGCGGCCGACCGCGTGCGACGGATCGGCAATGATCGGCAGGTGCGAGAGTTTGTCGATCACCGGAATCGCCGAAATGTCCAATGTATTGCGTGTGTACGTCTCGAAGGTGCGAATGCCGCGTTCACACAGAATCACGTCGTAATTGCCGCCGGACATGATG
This sequence comes from uncultured Thermoanaerobaculia bacterium, assembly GCA_964558905.1. GTDB lineage: Bacteria > Acidobacteriota > Thermoanaerobaculia > Gp7-AA8 > Gp7-AA8 > QHVT01. The sequence goes on from CAZLGP010000279.1 coordinate 2,059, forward strand.
TATTCGGCGGCCAGGCGCCATTCCTGGATCGTCGCGCTCATTCCGCGTTTCAGAAGAATCGGCTTGCGGATCTGTCCGAGCGCGCTCAATAGATTGAAGTTCTGCATGTTGCGCGCGCCGACCTGCAGAATGTCGACGAAATCGAGCATCTTCTCGATCTGTCCCAGCTCCATGACCTCGGATACGGTAGCCATGCCGTTCTCGTCCCCGGCGGCGCGCAGGAGCTTCAGTCCTTCGACGCCGATTCCCTGGAACGCATAAGGCGACGTGCGCGGCTTGTACGCGCCTCCGCGCAATACGCGCGCGCCGGCGCGGGTGACGCGGCGCGCGGTCTCGAACATCTGGGTTTCGTTCTCGATGGTGCACGGACCGGCCATGACCACGACCTTGTCGCCGCCGATCTCCACGCCGCGGGCGTTGACGACGGTCTTGTGCGGGCGGAAGGTGCGGCTGGTGAGCTTGTACGGCTCGCTGACGCGCACGACTTCCTGGACGCCCTCGAACAACTCGAGCTCGCGCGGTTCGATGGCACGTCGCGGGGCAGCGGAACGGTCTTGCGGTTCAACCCCGCGCGCGCAGACGCCAGAGGCGGCGAGCAGCGCGGCCCGCGGCCACTCGCCAGGCACGATCTTCTCGACGGGACGGGGCGGTGGACCGAACGAGAGCGACGGAACCAGTCGGCCTCATGCTCGCTTCGGCGGCGCGGCACCGCACGCCGAACACGCGCACCCACGACTCTCGCGGCGCGGTGCCGTGTCCGCCGCAAGCGTGCGATTAGGCCGCGCCAAAGGCGAGGAACGAACGATCAGAAGCGTTGCGCGGGTGGAGCGTGCGACGACGACGACACAAGCCACAGGCCGGGGGAAGCCGCCGGCGCGGCGTTCGCCCGCGCGCACGATCACATTCCGCTTCGCGCGCGTTGCGAACGCCGTGACGGCGGCGTGGGTGGGTGGGCTATCGGGCGTCATTCCAAAGAATGAAGCTCTGACGCTACCTTTCCAAGCGCGTCGGGGTGATTCAGGAACGACTGTAGACGACGAACCGCCCATCCCTTAAGCCGAGCGGGTAAAACCCTCGGACGTAGATGTCGGTGAGAACGCTGAACGCATTAGCAGCGCGCGGGTCACCGCTCCCGAGCGCCGCGAAGACTGCGTTCCAAAAATCGCTGTCGACGTCGCACATCAGGTACCAGATCGTTTCTCGCCATCGCACATCATCGATGACGCTCGCGCCGTTCAAGTCTGTCGTCAACATCCCCGCGGTGATCGCGGCTTTGCCGACGAACGGGAACAGCGGTGGCACGATCAGGGTTGCGCGCGTGCGCTCAACGTTTTGCTGTAGCTCTGCCGCAACGTGCCCGAGCATTTGACGCCAAGGCCCACGTGCATACGCAGGATCGTTGTCGGCCGCGGTGACTGGATTTACCGCACGATACGTTTCGGCGAGCAGCTCCCATCCGCCATGGCTGAACTCCAACGACGCCACGGCTGCTTCGGCTGACCAACGTTCGCTGAGAAGATCAAAAAGCTTCGACAGAAGCTCACGAACAGCATGCGTTGCCTCACCGGTTGCTGCGTTCGATGGGAACCAGCGAAGCGCCTTCGCCTTCTGCAGTATCCGGCGAACCTCGTCGGTCGCTGCACCGTAAACGCCGTCCGCGATCTCGAAGTTGGTCGCCGCTGGTGTGACGCTCATCGGAAGTTCCCCAGCACTTCCCACTTGTCGCCCACCTGCCGAACGACCTTTGTCACGCCATCGATGACCGTGATACCGATCCGCGTTCGTGCTGAGCCGTAGACTACTTGATCGCCGATCTTCCCAATCGCATTGATCTTGCCGCCCGGAACGAGTTGGTCGACTGCACGAGCCAACGCCGTGAGGTTGTTCATGAACGTGTTCGGCGTTCCCCGGGCCGCGTTCATTGCGGTCTGGAAGATCCGGCCATCGGCGCGGCTGACTTGCTCGATCGCCTTGAGGGCTCCAGCTCCGCCAGCACCGCTCAGCGACGCGCCCATTAACCCGAACCGCGTAGCCAAGCCCACCGCCAATCGAAAGCCGCCGACGCCTCCAAGGACCGTTGCGACTCCGATTCCCGCACCAACTCCACGAGCTTGGATGCGATCGAAGTATTCTTCCTGGGTAATCCTGCCCGCGCTCAGGTCGCGGATGTCGTGCTCGAGGGCGATCGCAGCTCGGCTCTCTCTGCCGTCCGGATCGACATAGCGAAGCGGGTTGTTCTGAACGTATGAATAGCGGTTCCACCGCTGCGGCTCTGCAAGATACCGCCGGAACGTTCGCTGCTCGTCCTCGCTACCCGACTGCAGTTCCCAGAAGCCATGCGGATCGACGGATAAGAAGCGGCCCAACCCTGACGCATTCGTCGTACTCGCCTGCTCGTAACCCTGACGCAGTGCTCGGGTTAGCTCGCTCCCGGCTGGTCGTTCGAAGGGAGCAAGAACCTCGGAGACCCGGATGCGAGTTTCGGACAACAGGTCGGCGATCGGCGGCGCAGGATCGAGCGCGGAGACGCGCGGGATCGACGCCAGGCTCGTGGTCG
>CAZLGP010000280.1:0-13305 GCA_964558905.1 uncultured Thermoanaerobaculia bacterium
CGCCGCGAGCTGCTCGAGCTGCTGCTGATCCATCTCCGCCGGCGGCAGCTCCGGGAACGCCTCGGGCAGACGCCAGTCGGCGGTGGCGTTGCGCAGTCCCATCGCCCGGAGAAGCGCTTCACGGGCCAGCAGCACGCGTTGCTCGGCCCTCGCGAGATCGAGCTTGGCCTGTTCGTACAGTGCCTGCTCGTTCTCGAGATCGAGATCGGTGATGTTCTCGGCCGCGTGCTGTTTCATCGCCAGCTCCGCGGCCGTCTGCGCGGAGGCGGCGCTCGTGCTGCTCAGCGCGACCTGCTGCGTGGCGGAGAGGAGCTCGTAGTACTCCGCCCGCACGTCCGCGCCGAACCGCAGAACCTCGGAGCCGATACGCATTTGCGCCGCGTCGAATGCGGCGCGCCCCAGGGCGCGCCGCCGAGGGAGCTGGATCAGGTCGATGAGCGACTGCGCGAGACGCAGCTCGTAGGGGCGATACGGCTCCCCCGGAAAGCGGATCTCGATCTCGAAGAGCGGGTTTGCGATCGTGCTCGCCTCGATCAGGTCCGCGCGCGCGATCCCGAGCTCGGCCAGCGTGACCTGCAGGCGCGGGTTGTTGAGCATCGCGATGGCCACGGCCGCCTCGGCTGTGAGCTCGTCCTGCAGCATCGCCGCGACGCGCTCGTGGTCCGCCGTCGACGGTTGCGCGTTCCATACGACGGGAGGTGCGCCGCGTTGCGCGATGGCCTGCTGTACGTCGTCCGTGCCCAGATCGCGCGGAACGCTCACGCAGGCAGTGAGCGCGAGCGCGAGAAACAGGGTGGCGTACTTCATCGATCCATCCTCACTTCAGTGCTTCTTCGGGTCGTGCGCGCCGGAATCAGTGCCGCCCGCGCGCGCTTTCGCAGCTTCGGAGACGGAGACCGGTGCTGGTGCATCGAATGCGTCGGGCTGCAGTGTCGAGGAGGGCTGCAGGTTCCGCATCTCCGCATTCGAGCGCGGGGCGGCGGGAACCTGAGGGGGCGTCGCGATCCGCGCGGCCGGGTGGTGCGGGTCGGGACCCGTCCGCTCGAGGGGCGTGAAATGCTTGGCGTGACCCGGCGTCCGCGCAGGTGTCGCGCCGTGTGCACTGTGATCGGTTGAGGGCGTGGTGTGCTGCGCGTGCGCATCGCTCATTGCCGCATGTTCCGTACGGCCCATCGCCGCATGTGCGCCGGGATCGGTCGCGGCGCGGTGCGCGGCGTGTGCGTCGCTCGCCGCGGCTGCACCGTGACCGCTCCCCATCGCGTCATGCCCGGCGTGCGCATCCGCCGGCATCTCATGAGCGGAGTGATCGACGGTTGCGGTGGTGGCGGTGCCCGCTTCGTGACCGCCGTGATCGTGCCCGCCGCCTCCGAGCGCCGTGTCGTTCTCTTGCGCATCCCGATAGGCCTCGGCGCTCTTCGACGCCACGCTCGACCGTCCGCCGCACGCGGTGGCGAGCAGAACGAGCAGAATGATGAACATGGGTTTCATCGTTGAGCTCCGCGACGGGTGCCGCACCGAGAAGGCGAGATCCGGAACGTCGCGAGTGGCAATCAGGCTGTGTCGCATGGGAGGTGCAACACTACTGCAAAGAGCATTCGCAACTCGTCACGTAAGGACGAGCCTGCCGGCCACGGCACACCCGCGCTAAACTTCCCTCGTGACCGATCATCAACTCACGCCGCAGGCTCGCCCCTCTCGTCGCAAGTCAGCGCTGCTCATGCTCCTCGTGGCGGGGGCGCTGGGAGTGCCGGCCGGCTTTCTTTTCGCGCACGCGGTGCGCGTGCCGCGCGTCAAGCAGCTCGCCGACTACCAGCCCGCGATCATCACCCGCATCTATGACCGCAACGGAGTGCCCTTCGCGGAGTACTCCATCCAGAAGCGCATCATCATTCCGAAGCGCGACATGGCGCCGGTCTTCGTGCAGGCCGTCATTGCCACCGAGGACTCGGAGTTCTACAAGCACGGCGGCGTCGATCCGAAGGCGATCGTCCGCGCGCTCATCAAGGACGTGATCGAACGGCGTCGCGCCCAGGGCGCCTCGACGCTCACCCAGCAACTTGCGAAACAGGTCTTCCTCACGCCGGAGAAGACCATCCGCCGGAAGGTCAACGAGGCCTTTCTCGCCGTGCAGATCGAGAAGGACTTCACCAAAGACCAGATCTTCGAGCTCTACGCGAATCAGGTCTACCTCGGGCATGGCGCGTACGGCGTCGAAGCGGCGTCGCGCCTCTACTTCGGCAAGCACGCGAAAGAGCTGACCCTCCCCGAGGCCGCGGTCATCGCGGCCCTGATCCGCTCGCCGATGACCTACAGCCCGCTCACGCATCCCGACCGGGCGAAGATGCGCCGCGACTACGTGCTCCGGCGCATGGTCACCGAGAAGTTCATCAACGCGGAGCAGTACCAGCAGGCCGTGAACGCCCCCATCACCCTCGGCACGTACAAGGAGACCGCGCCGCGCGTCGGCGCGTACTTCTCCGAGGAGATCCGCCAGTACATCGAGAACCACAAGGACTTCGGCGTCGAGAACCTCTACCGCAGCGGCCTGAAGGTCTATTCGACGCTCGACCTGCAGATCCAGCAGATTGCCGAGGCCGCCCTGCAGCGCGGCTTGCGGAAGTTCGACAAGCGCCGCGGCTTCCGCCGCCCCACGCGCAACCTCGTGGACGAGGGCCTCGATCCCGAGAAGTATCGCGACCCGAGCTGGAGCAACGAGCCCTTCGCCCTCGACCGCCTCTATCCCGCGGTCGTCCTGGACGTGCAGAAGGACGCGATGACCGTCCGCGTGCATCGCGAGCGCATCGAGCTGCCGGCCGCCGCGTGGGCCTGGACGAAGAAGAAGACGATGGCCGGCGTCCTCGAGCGCGGCGACGTCGTGCACATCCTGCAGGCCGAGGATGCGAAGACGAAAGAGGTCGCGTGGCGGCTGGATCAGATGCCGAACGTGCAGGGCGCAGTGGTCGTCCTCGACGTCAAGTCCGGCGAGATCCTGGCACTGTCGGGCGGCTACGACTTCCAACAGTCGAAGTTCAACCGCGCCGTCCAGTCGCGGCGCCAGACCGGCTCGGCGTTCAAGCCGTTCGTCTACGGCGCCGCCTTCGAGACCGGCCTCACGCCGGGCGACACGCTCTTCGATGCGCCCGTGGCGATTCCCGTCGGGAACCAGATCTACGCGCCGAAGAACTACTACGGCAAGTACGCGGGCATCGTCACCATCCAGCGGGCCATGGAGCTCTCCATCAACGTGCCGGCGGTCAAGACCTACATGATGACCGGCGGCGATCGGGTGATCGATTTCGCGCGACGCTGCGGCATCACCGCCGATCTGCCTCCCTATCCGTCGCTCTCCCTCGGCGCGGCCGGCGTGTCCCCGCTGGAGATGGCGGCGGCGTACAACGTCTTCGCGAACAACGGCGTCTACGTCAAGCCGCGCTACATCCGGAACATCTCCGATCAGACCGACCGCGTGCTGGAGGCGCGGATGCCCGAGCTCTCCGAGGCGACGTCGCCTCAGGTGGCCTACGAGCTCGCGTATACGATGAAGGGCGTGATCGATCGCGGGACAGCCTACGCCGCGCACAACCTCGCCGATCCGCTGGCCGGGAAGACGGGCACGACCAACGGCTACACCGACGCCTGGTTCATCGGCTTCTCACCGGAGTTCACGGTTGGCGTCTGGACCGGCTACGACGACCCTGCGAAGTCCCTCGGCAGCGGCGCGACCGGCGCCGACATCCCGCTGCCGATCTGGATCGACATCTTCAAGCAGTTCGAAGAGCGGAAGATGCGCGAGGCGAAGCCCGACTTCGAGGCCCCTCCCGGCGTGGTGGTCGTGCCGATGGACCTGCTTTCCGGCCGCCGCGGCAGCGGCCCCTGCGCCCGCGTGGTCATGCAAGCCTTCATCGCCGGCCAGGAGCCCGACAAGGACTGCAGCGGCGCCTCGGTCGAGGTGAGCCGTCTGCCGTACTACCTGCAGCGCCCCTTCTACACGCCGAAGGAAGCCGAGCCGACGCAGGCCGCGAACGACGATTCCGCCCAGGCAGGGGAGAGCGCGGAGTCACCGACCACCGACACCTCGGGGAGGTAGGCGCGCATGACGTATGGGACTGAGCTTGTCCTGTTGGTCCGATGGGTGCTCTTCTGTCAGCGGCGGCCCACTGCGCGACGGATCGTGGTCCGTCCACTCGTGCCGGTGAAGGGATAGATCACCCTGATCGCATCGTCGCTGAGTGCTTTGAGGTACATCGGCTCGAGCGTCGTCGCATCACCGCTGACGTTGTCGAGAATCGATCCGTATGCAAAGAATGCCGGGCAGCCGTTGGGAAGACAGCTTCCCGGCGCATCACTGGTCGGTGTGCTGTTGCGCTGCTCGATCTCGAGGAACGCATTCGTGGCACCGGCTCCGGTGAACGACGGGAATTCAGCCCCGAGGCTGAACTGCAAGTGGCCGAGTGGCGAGAGGCGCTTGGTGATCTGACCGAGCTGGGCTCCATTGCCGCTCTTCAGCGTGACGACGATGTCCGTACTCGAGAACTGGGAAGCGTTCACGATTCCGATATTGCCGCGATAGGTTCCCGGTCCGCTGCCGGTATTGCGCAGCCCGGTGATGAATACTTTGTCGAGACCATTCGCGGCCATGTCCGAGGAGACGAAGTTGTACCAGGGAACCCCGGCAAAGAGCTGGCCGCTCGTGGGCGGATTCTGAAAAAGCGTGGTATTGGGTGGAATCGAGTAGATGCGGCTCTGAACGGCGATGTTCCGGAAGTGCGGACTGACGCCGTCGGCATCCTGCGTATTGACGCAGTCCTCGTTTTTCTTGCAGGCATTGAAGATGAGCTGGCCGAAGCCGCTAGGCAGTCCCAGGGCGCTGACGAAGAAATCGACGTACTCTTTGCGCTCGCCGGGTGCGAGATCGAACAGGTCATTGAAGTATTGCCGCGTTCCGCCGGGACCTGCAGAGTAGATCACCGATACCGTCACGGTGTCCGTCGTGACATTCGCAATGAACACGTCGGAAATGAATATTCCGCTCGCACCGGCGATCTTTCCCGCCGCCGGAATGTAGACCTGATCGGCCGCGCGGAAGTTGCTGGCCATCCCGTTGAAGGCGAAAACCACCAGTGCCGCCACAACGGTGAACTTTTCGAGCTTGAACATATGCTCCCCTTTCAAAACGAGGGTTCATTCTTGAATGTGAGTCACCGATCGCCTACGGCTGCTTCGTGGCCGTATACGTCCCCGAGGAGAGAACGCTCCCTGTCCCGAACCCGACGGTCGACCCGCAGATGATGAGGTAGCTTCCTGAGAAACCATCATGACTGCCGGTCATCGCCGACGATGAAGTGAAGGTACCGCGCACTGTCGTGGAAATGGTCGATCCCGGGAAGGAGAAGACACTGCCGAATGCGTTGGCGGCGATCGGAACGGCGTCGTAGATGGTCAGAGGACCCGTGCAACTGAATGACGGAAAGGAGAGACGGACTCTGACGAGCGCATCCTGCACCGCTCCGTCCGCGACACAAAACTCGACATCGCGGTTGGCGGCTGTCATCCCCGTCCAGACGCCATCATGGGTGCCGCCGCTCGTTCTTGCGTTCTGGGTGATCGCCACGGGTGCTCCGGCAACGGTGAGCGTCCCCTGGCGGGCAACGCCGGTGTTCCGGCCCATGTAGTAGTAGAGCAACCCCGTTCCACTCCTGTTTGTGCCGCCGAGAGTGATCCATGGCGCGTCGTCCGACGCAGTCCAGGGACACTCCCCTTGTGTCGTCACTCTGACGGTGCGTTCACCTCCGCACCACGAGAGAGCCCTGCTCGTGTACTCCACCGCGTACGTGCAGCTCGATGTGTCCAGCGCCTGCCTGACGGACACCGTCCTTCCGGCCACGGTCATCGTGCCGGTGCGCGAGCTCGTCGAGGAGTTCGGGGCAACCGAGTAGGTCACCGTACCGTTGCCCGCACCGGACTGGCCGGAGATGATCGTGATCCAGGTAGCGGTCGCGCTGACGCTCGCGCTCCACGTACAATCATCGCGCGTCGTCACACTGACGGTGTTCGTTCCGCCCGACGCGGGGATTTGTGGAGTCGTCGGCGATACCGAGTAGGTGCACGGGCCGCCCTGTGTAATCGAGACCGTCCTGCCGGCGACGGTCAGTGTTCCTGTTCGTGAGGACGTCCCGGTGTTGGCTGCGACTGCAAATCCCGCGCTTCCGTTGCCATAGGCCGCGCTGCCCCAGACGAGTGTGATCCATGACGCATTGCTGCTTGCCTTCCAGTCGCATCCCGGCTCGGCAGTGACGTCGATCGTGAAAAGTCCCGCCGCCTGTGCGATGGTCCGGGACATCGGCGAGACGTTGTATGTGCAGTTGGCCGGGCGCACGGGCAGCCCGACGGTCCGCCGCCGAGCGCCCGTGACCTCGATGGCCCGTTGGCGTCCGATCGGCGGCCTTCCCGGCGATTCGAGCTCCAGGACCGGCTCGCAGCCCATCGAACTGGAATCGGAGAGGAAGGTTCTCAACGTATAGGCGGACGATCCCTCGACGGCGGATACTCCAATGAAATACCGGCCTCCGCTCACCGGAGTGACGATTCTCTCGGGCCGGCCGGGCCCGTCGACGTTCGAGATCGCCACAATTCGAGTGCCGTCGAAAAGGACCAGATCGAGGTCGGCGCCGGGGTCGGCATATTCGAGCTCGATCGTCAGGATGTCGCGATCGGGAATGTCGACCTGACGGACGTCTTCGATGCCATCCGGCATTCCCCCTGTGTAGTCGACGGTGAGCGGACTCGCGTCCGTTGCCGCCACCAGACTCGAACACGTGACGGGGGTGCTTTGATGCCGCGCCGGTGCGAAGCCCTCGTTCGGTTGGAAATGCACGCCGCCGCGGATTGCATCGGCTCCTGGGCGTCCTCCGAGAAACGTCACGACCAGCGGCTCGCCGGCAATCGAGCTCGTTGCGGAGAGCAGCAGTAGGGTGGAAAGGATGACGTGCTGCATCGCAGTTACCCCCGCCCACACCGTAGGTCTCCGTGGCGCAAAGAGCAACGCATGTTTATGGAGAATGCAGCGATCTGCGGCTCGACTGCGGAGTGCTTCCGCGCGGCGGGAGATCTGTGCGAATCGCACCGTTCGGATCGACCCGCGACCCGGAGAAGCCGGACACGTCGGGGGAGGGGAGCTCAGGGGGCTTGGGGCGGGGCCGGGCGATCGGTGTGAGCCCGCGCGCCCTGCGCCCTGTCCTCTACGCCCCTCTGCTCACCCCCCCGCTGGCACGTACTTCGTGATCATCTCCACGATCTTGTCGCGCGTGAGCGGCTTGCGCATCCACGCGTTCGCGCCCGAGCTGGGGAACATCTCCTCGAGCGAGCGCTCCGGCAGATCGGAGATGAGGATGATCGGGATGTCCTTCTTGTTCGACTGCGACTTCAGCACTTCGCTCAGACGGTTGCCCTTGATGCTGGGCAGGTTCACGTCGAGGAAGATGATGTCCGGCGTGTTGCTGGCCAGGACGTGGTTGAACTCGATCCAGCTCGACGCCGTGAGGACGGTGCACCCCTCGCGCTCGAGAAGCGCGCGGCCGAGTTTCAGGACGAGCGGGTTGTCGTCGAGGATGAGTACTGTGACGTTCGACAGAGCAGTCATGTACTGGGTTCTTCTTTCAGGATGGAAGTACGGCCGATGGCTACTGGGCACATGATACTCTCTCCACCCCCGATGAGCGTGCCTGAAACGATTGGTGAACGTCGGTTCATCTGGCCGGCAGAATACTACTCCGGACCGTCGCCGGCCGCGGTGCTGCCGCGGGGCGTGACCTTTGGCTGCGGCGCGGCCTCGGTGGTTGCATTGATTCTCATCTTCGCCGGTGGCGCGTTCATGGCGTCCGGCGGCCTCGTGCAACTGATGGACTTCACCTTCGGCATGAGCATGGCCGACGTTCGCGGGATGTACACCGCCGAGGTCACCGATGCGCAGAAAAAGGAGCTCGAGGATGCGATCGAGCAGTTGCGCGCCGGATTGCGCGAAGGGAGAGTCTCGGTCACCCAACTCCAGCCCGTGCTCGAGACCATGCGCAAAGGGATCGGGGACAAGAAGCTGACTCCCGCCGAAGTCGACGCCCTCACCGCGGCGGCGCGGAAGCCCACGGCTTCGAAACTGCCGCCGAAGCCGTGAGTCGCGCGGTTGCTGGCGTGGGTCTCGTAGCGTGAGTTTGGCTCCTCCGACTTTCCCGGATCCAGCAGAAAGCAAGTGTTAGCCGGCGTCTCTGCCCGCGTAGCGGGCTACAGGGAGTAGCCCCCGGCTTCAGCCGCAATGGCGTTAACTTTAGGCTCGGGCACCTGCGCCGGAGGCGCGTAAAGAGGGTAGCCGGTGGCGAGCGCGAATGATCCGCCCCGGAGGGGCGGCAGAGAACCTCTTCCGCCCCTCCGGGGCGGACTTTCTGTAAGACGTCTTCTTCCGGTGGCGGCGCTCCGCGCTCGCCACCGGCTACCCTCTGCCGCGCCTCCGGCGCTGATCAGGCCACTCTCTCCGCGTCGAGTGGGGAGAGTCGCTGAACGCAACAAGACGACGCCCTCGCCTAAAGTTAACGCCATTGCGGCTTCAGCCGGGGGAAATGCGACCGCAGAGTCCAGCCCGCGTAGCGGGCGACAGAGTCGTCCTGTCGCCCGCTACGCAGGCTGATTGGATGCCATGCCCAAGCCCCCCGACTGAAGCCGGGGGCTATTTCCTTCTGCCCGCTACGCGGGCTCCGAATTTACGCGCTGCGGCGCGAATGTCCAAACTCCCGTGCCGGCGCGAAGCGCCGGCGACCCTGTGCCGCGGAGCGGCAGTCAGATGGTAGAGGGTGCGAGCGCGCAGCGAGCAACCCCCGGAAGGAATGCCTCGGTGGTGTGCGGCGTCAGCGGCACCGGATGGGAGGATCGCGTCCAAAGCCACTCTCGGCTGGCTTTCGCCGACTCGTATTGGCGGGTTTGAGTCGCGACTCCACATCCCGTAGACCTCGCCCCCCCGCTGATACACTCGCTGGTCCGATGTCCGGCTTCAAGCTCATCTCTCCCTTCCAGCCCCAGGGCGATCAACCCCAGGCCATCGAGCAGCTCACCCAGGGCATCGAGCGCGGCGACCGCCACCAGGTGCTCCTCGGCGTCACCGGCTCCGGCAAGACCTTCACCGTCGCCAAGGTGATCGAGCGCGTCAACCGCCCCACGCTCGTCCTCAGCCACAACAAGATCCTCGCCGCGCAGCTCTACCAGGAGTTCAAGAACTTCTTCCCCGAGAACCGCGTCGAGTACTTCGTCTCCTACTACGACTACTACCAGCCCGAGGCCTACATCCCCCAGACCGATCTCTACATCGAAAAGGAGATGACCAAGAACGACGAGATCGACAAACTGCGTCTGTCCGCGACCAAGGCCCTCTTCGAGCGCCGCGACGTGATCATCGTCGCCTCGGTCTCCTGCATCTACGGCATCGGCGATCCCGAGCTCTATTACGGGATGCTGCTCTTCTTCGAGCGCGGCAAAGAGAAGCCGATGACCGACTACCTCCGCAAACTGACGGAGATGCAGTACGAGCGGACGCCCTACGACCTTGCCCGCGGCAACTTCCGCGTGCGTGGAGACGTCCTCGAGCTCTGGCCCGCGTACGAGGACGACGCCGTGCGTATCGAGTTCTTCGGTGACGAGATCGACAAGATGACCCGCATCGATCCCATCACCGGCAAGACCTCGGGGCGCACCTACGACCGCCTGGCCGTCTATCCGAGGACCCACTACGTCACCCCCCGGGAGCGGCTGATGCAGGCGATGGAGAACATCCGCATCGAGCTCGACGAGCGCGTCACCGAGCTGAGAGCCAACGACCGGCTGCTCGAGGCGCAGAGACTCTCGCAGCGGACGATGTTCGATCTGGAGATGATCGCGGAGCTCGGCTACTGCAACGGCATCGAGAACTACTCGCGCCATCTCAGCGGACGCGTGAAGGGCCAGCCGCCGCCCACGCTCATCGACTACTTCCCGGACGACTTCATGCTGGTCGTGGACGAGTCGCATCAGACCATTCCCCAGGTCCGCGCGATGTGGGGCGGCGACCGCGCGCGCAAAGAGACGCTTGTCGAGTACGGGTTCCGTCTGCCGAGCGCCATCGACAACCGCCCGCTGTCGTTCGACGAGTTCGAGGGGAAGCTCACGCAGATCCTTTACGTCTCCGCGACCCCCGGTCCGTACGAGCTGCAGAAGACCGGAGGGCTGTTCACCGAGCAGGTCATCCGTCCGACGGGACTGCTCGATCCGACCATCATCATCCGGCCCGTGAAAGGTCAGGTGGACGACCTGATCGGCGTCATCCGCGAGCGCACCGCGCTCAGCGAGCGGGTGATGGTGACGACATTGACCAAGCGGATGGCCGAGGATCTTTCGCGCTATCTGATGGAGCTCGGCATCAAGGTCAACTACCTCCACTCCGACGTCGAGACCATGGAGCGCATCGCCATCCTGCGCGACTTCCGCATGGGCGTGTTCGACGTGTTGATCGGCATCAACCTCCTGCGCGAAGGACTCGACGTCCCCGAGTGCTCCGCCGTGGCCATCCTCGACGCCGACAAGGAAGGCTTCCTCCGCTCCCAGACCTCGCTCACCCAGACCATCGGCCGCGTCGCCCGTAATCTCAACGGAACCGCCATCCTCTATGCCGACCGCATCACCGACTCGTTGCGCTTCGCCATCGACGAGACCACCCGCCGGCGCACCGTGCAGCAGACATACAACGAGAAGCACGGCATCGAGCCCGCATCGATCATCAAGTCCATCGACTCCGACCTCGTGAAGATGGCCAACCTCGACTACCTCGACATCCCCCTGCCCGGCCAGAAGTCAAAGCTCGACCTCGCGGAAGGGGAGGATCTCGACAAAGCCATCAGCCGATTGTCGAAGGAGATGAAGGACGCGGCGAAGAACCTCGACTTCGAGAAGGCCGCCGAGATCCGCGACCGCCTGAGGGAGCTCAAGGAGATGCGGATCTTCGTGTGAGGGACGGGGGTCCTTGCCGCCTTACCCGCGTGCGTTTTCCTGAGCAGGATCGTCCGGGGAGCGAGCGAAATAACTCATATCCAGCCTCCGTTCTACTCATCATCATGAGTAAGCGTCTGCAAGTCCTACTCGACGATATCGAGATGAAAGAGATCCGCACGGTTGCCCGGCGTCGACGCATGACGGTCGCCGAGTGGGTTCGAGGGGCGCTTCGAGCAGCTAGGGCGGAGGAACCAGTCGCGGATCCCCGTCGCAAACTGCAGGCCCTTCGCGCAGCAACGGCGCACTCGTTTCCGACCGCGGACATCGAGGAGATGCTCGCTCAGATCGAGCGAGGCTACTCGGAAGAGCCCGCGTGATCTTCATCGACTCGAATGTTCCGATGTACCTGGTGGGATCTCCCCATCCCAACAAGATCGCCGCGGAGCAAACGGTCGCCGCGCTGATCGCCCGGCAGGAGAAGCTGGTCAGCGATGCGGAGGTGCTTCAGGAGATCCTTCATCGTTACGCGGCGATCGGGCGCATCGATGCGATTCAACCGGCCTTCGATGCGCTGCTCGGTCTGGTCGACGAGGTCTTTTCGATCGAGCCCGAAAACGTCCAGCGCGCGAAAACCATCCTGCTGGGGAAATACGGGCTCTCCGCCAGGGATGCGATCCACCTGGCCGTGATGGAACAGCGCGGCATTCAACGCATCCTCTCATTCGATCAGGGATTCGACCGGTATCCGAACGTTCGCAGAATCACAAGCGTCTGAAACGTGAGGGAAGCGGGGTCAGGTCGGCGGCCCCCGATCCGTTCGACTACAGCACGGTGACGGTGATCAGCGTCAGGTTGTTCGAGCCGTCGGCGCACCAAGCCTTCACGGCGATCTCACGCACGCCGGGGCCGGCCGTGACGTGTTCGTCGATGCAATCGACGTTGAAGAGCTCGCGGTAAGAGCTCCACTCCGACGTCGAGACCATGGAGCGCATCGCCATCCTGCGCGACTTCCGCATGGGCGTGTTCGACGTGTTGATCGGCATCAACCTCCTGCGCGAAGTGCTTCGCCGTGGCAATACTCGACGCCAACAAGGAAGGCTTCCTCCGCTCCCAGACCTCGCTCACGCAGACCATCGGCCGCGCGGCGCGCAATCTCAACGGAACCGCGATCCTCTACGCCGACCGCATCACCGACTCCCTCCGCTTCGCCATCGACGAGACCACCCGCCGGCGCACCGTGCAGCAGAACTATAACGAGGCCCACGGCATCGAGCCCGCATCGATCATCAAGTCCATCGACTCCGACCTCGTGAAGATGGCCAACCTCGACTACCTCGACATCCGCCTGCCAAGCCAGAAGTCAAAGCACGACCTCGCGGAAGGGGAGGACCTCGACAAAGCGATCAGCCGTTTGTCCAAGGAGATGAAGGACGCGGCCAAGAACCTCGACTTCGAGAAAGCCGCGGAGATCCGCGACCGGCTGAGAGAGCTCAAGGAGATGCGGTCGGAAGTCGAGGTCTACCTAACATCAAAGCCAAACTGCATGCCGGAGACTATGTCGTGTTTGAAATCGCGCAGCACGGTTCATTCGAAGTCCGCCTCATGCGAATCTACGACGCTATCGATCTTGATGAGGCGGCCGACTTCTCGATCAGTTGCCTGCAGCTTTCGGCAAACGCAACGGCACTGGAAGCAACGCTGCCGCATCCCGATCGGTTAGGGGCTGCCGCCGACAAGCCGTTTACCCCTGCGGAGAAGGCGCAGATACGAAAGGCTCTGTCTGACTTTCGAGACCGCATCCGTGATATTTACAAGCCGGATGCCGAGCAAAGCGAGGAGATCGAGGAAGAACTACATAACTTGTCCCAGATGCTTGACGCCCTTCAACGTAGAGTCGACTGGAAGGGCATAGTAATATCGACGCTCGTGAATATCGCGACGACTCTAGCTTTGAGTGGCGACGGGCTCGGCAGGCTGGGTGCTTTGTTTGTGGCTGCGTTACGTGTCCCTCTCGGGCTGCCCTGAACGTCGAGTGCGACGAGCGGCCCAACTCATAGGACTCTATACCGCATCCCCAGAAACCGAAGAAGGACCAGTCGCGGCGAGCGAGTGAGTCGGAGTGTGTCGCGCGTATGGAGGTGAAGAGGATGCGGTATAGAGTTTAGTTGAACGAAGCCGCTACGCGGCGCGCTCCGCGTAACTGGGCGATGCTGCCGAGGCCCCCTCATTTCCTCCCGCCCGTCCCGGCGGGGGCCAAGGGTGGTCCACTGATTCGATCTCACTGAAAGGAGATCGTTCATGATC
>CAZLGP010000281.1:0-45758 GCA_964558905.1 uncultured Thermoanaerobaculia bacterium
CCCCCGCCCCCCGCCCCCCCGAGGTCCCCCCCGCAGAGCCTGCACAGTCGCAACCCCACACCGCCCCACCGCCCCCCCCCCCCTCCATATTTGAGACTTTGAGGCTTTGAGACTTTGCGACTTCGAGACTCCCCGAGGCCGAATATCATCCGCCCGCGCAGCGTTTGGAGACGCGGCAAAAGGAGCATTCGAACGTGAAAGATATCGTGATCGTCGACGGCGCGAGAACGCCGATGGCCGAGTACAACGGACACTTCAGTGACATCAGCGCGATCGATCTCGCGGTCGTCGCGGCCAAGGGTGCGCTCGAGCGCAGCGGATTCAGTCCGGACGAAATGGACCACGTGATCGTCGGCAACGCGCTGCAGACCTCGGGCGACGCGATCTACGGCGCGCGCCACGTCGGACTGAAGGCGGGCGTTCCGAAGCATGTCCCCGCCCTCACCGTGAATCGTCTCTGCGGCTCCGGCATTCAGTCGATCGTCAGCGGCGCCGAGCAGATTCACCTCGACGAGGCCACCACCGTCCTGACCGGCGGCATGGAGAACATGTCCCAGGCGCCTTTCGTCATCCGCGGCGCGCGCAAGGGTCTCAAGCTCGGCGCCGGGAACCTGGAAGACTCGCTCATGGTCGCGCTGCTCGACACGTACGCCGGCCTCTACATGGCCCAGACCTCGGACAACCTGGCCCGCAAGTACGAGATCTCGCGCGAAGCGCAGGATGAGTTCGCGCTGCGCAGCCAGAAGTGCGCCACGGAAGCGCTGAAAGCGGGCCGTCTGCAGGAGGAGATCGTCCCCGTGGCCGTCGGCCGCAAGGGCGTGCTGGTCTCCGAGGACGATCACATGCGTCCGGACACGACGATGGAGGGGCTCGCGAAACTGAAGCCCGCGTTCGCGAAGGACGGCTTCGTCACCGCCGGCAACGCCTCCGGAATCGTCGACGGCGCGGCAATGCTCGTCGTCACGACCGCGGACAAGGCCAAGGAGAAGGGCAAACAGCCCCTCGGGCGCATCGTCTCGTGGGGCGTCGCCGGATGCGATCCGGAGATCATGGGCATCGGTCCCGTCCCGTCGACGCGGATCGCGCTGAAGAAGGCGGGGCTGAAGCTCGAGGATATGGATCTGATCGAGATCAACGAGGCGTTTGCCGGACAGATCCTGGCGGTCGCGCAGGAGCTCGGTATCGATGGGGAAAAGCTGAACGTGAATGGCGGCGCGATCGCGCTCGGCCATCCGCTCGGCGCTTCGGGGACCCGTCTCGTGCTGACGCTCCTGTACGAGCTGCGCCGCCGCAAGCAGCGTTATGGCCTCGCGACCGCGTGCATCGGTGGGGGGCAGGGAATCGCCATGATCGTGGAGAGTCTCGCGTCGTGATTCTCGCGTTGCAGGTGCTTCGCTGATGTCGCGACGGACCGTGTTCCGCATCGTGGTGGCGGTGCTGCTCGCCGCGGCGGTGATCGGGATCTATCTCTCGCCCGCGCGCGAGCATCTCACGCGCGACAACGTGCGTCTGTTCGTGGGACATCTGCGCGGCGTGTGGTACGGACCTGCGATCTTCATGGGCGCCTTCATGGTCGCGTGTGTGGTGGCGCTTCCCGCTTCGGTGTTCGTCCTCGCCGCGGGTTTCATCTGGGGCTGGTTCCTCGGCGGCGTGTACTCGGTCGTCGGCGGCCTCCTCGGTGCGGTCGCGTCGTTTTACGTCGGACGTTTC
This sequence comes from uncultured Thermoanaerobaculia bacterium, assembly GCA_964558905.1. Taxonomy (GTDB): domain Bacteria; phylum Acidobacteriota; class Thermoanaerobaculia; order Gp7-AA8; family Gp7-AA8; genus QHVT01. The sequence continues at coordinate 1,711 of CAZLGP010000281.1, forward strand.
GTCGGCGAGGGGATGCTCCAGAAATTCGGCCGGATCGGCCGCGCGGTGGCGAAGCAGGTCGACCACGCCACGTTCCGCTCCCTGCTCGCCATGCGCTTCATCCCCGGCATCCCCTTCGCCGTTCTGAACTACGGGGCCGGTGTCGCCGGTGTGCGCATCCGCGACTTCATCCCGTCGACCCTGGTCGGTGTGACCCCCCCGATGTTCATCTTCGCTTACTGCGCGGACGCCTTGTTCAACGGTTCGATGACCGAGGGCGACGCAGCGATCCGGCTGGGAATCGTGCTCGTGCTCATGCTGGCCCTGACGCTTCTGCCGGTGCTGGTGAAGCGGATGACGAAACGCGAAGCGCCGGTCGTCGAGTGAGCCGGGAAGGGGCGGCTTCCAGGCCGCCCGTGCGGAGATGACTGTCATCCTGAGCCGGCGAAGCGCGGCGAAGGACCCCCTGCCACTTGCGCGGGCGTTCCCCACTTGGAGGGGGGCCTTCGCTGTCTACGCAGCTCAGGATGACAGCTGCCTTTGCCGGCCGCTCCGGAGCGTCGAACGATCGATGGAATCTGGCGCTCCTTACAGGAGTATAATCAAGTAAGGAGCCAAGGCATGCCCACCTCAACGATCACCAGCAAGGGCCAAACGACCGTACCGAAAGAAGTCCGGGAACTGCTCGACGTCGGCCCCGGCGACCGTCTGACGTGGGAAGTCCGCGGTGGCAAAGTCGCGATCACCACCGAGCGGCCGGGACTGTTCCGGTGGGAAGGGATTTTCAAGGACGGTCCTGCCGACGCCGTCGAGGCGGTTGCGGAAGCGAGGAAGCGCAGAGGGCGTATCTGACGTGCGAAGCGTCGTCATTGATGCCAACGTGCTCGTCTCGTTCTTCATCGAACGCGACGAAATCCAACGCGCAGCCGCAAAGGCGCTCCTCCTGGAAGCCGTGGACGGCCAGATCACGGCGATCATTCCGCAGTTCGTCGTGTTCGAAATCAGCTACGTCTTCCAGACCATGTACCGCGCAACGGGCGAGCGCCTGGCGACTCTGATCCGCGACGTAGTCACCCTGCCTGGAGCTCGGGTGACCGACGATTGCCCGTGGAAAAAGATCCTCGACGTCTGGCCAGATCCGCTCCCCTCACTCGCCGATGCCGCCATCCTCGCTCTCGCCATGACCAACCGCTACGACGCAGTCGCGACCTTCGACAAGAAGCTGGCGCGGCGGGTCAAACGTGCCGGCATCGACACGTACTGGTGAGATCCTTCACGGCTGACGTTCGGACAACCGCCGTGATGTGGAGTGCGGCGACGGCTATGAAGGCGACGGCGGGCGGCCGGAGGGAAAGAAAGGGCCAGTCCCGCTTTCATTGCGCGAGCCGCAGCTCGCGCGGGCGGGGGGTACACTCCGCCACCCGGGCGGCAGCTCGACGCTGCCGCAAAGAACAGCGGCAACTGCGCTTCGCTTGGTGCCGCACTCCATATCGAAGCGGTAGTGAGTGCAAAAGGCACTACCACCGAATGGGCTGCACCGATTCCTGTGCACATGTCCCTGTGCTAAACTACTCGACCCGCGCGTTGTCCGGCGCTGGGTTCGTACCATGATCGAGATCCAGATCCATCCGAGCGACATCCGCCGCCGCGTGCGGTACTTTTTCCTCGACCGCCGCCGGGTGATCGTGGGACTGATCCTGCTGTCGTTCGTCCTGGCGGGTCTGATCGGATCGATGGCCGCGGCGCCCACGGTCATCCGTCGCGTCTACAAGACGAACTTCCTCAACCATCAGCGCGAGGAGCGCGGCATCCAGCGGGAGCGGTTGCGCGAGAACGTCATGCAGATGAGCTCTCTCGAGCGCAGTCTCGAGGAGCAGCGGATCCGGGTGGAGAAGTTGATCACCGTCTACGGACTCGACCGCACCCTCGGCACCGGCGGCTTCTCCACGCCCAGCCGCAGGATCGCGGACGAGCCGCTCGACGACGCACACCGCCGCGAGGTCTCGCTCAAGAATGCGATCCTCCGCCTGCAGGAGCAGCTCGATCTCCTGGCGCGCTACGAGGCGGCGAACCGGGAGATCGTCCGCCACACGCCGTCGATTCTGCCCGTGCCCGGCGACCGTTTCGTGCTCACCTCGCCCTTCGGGAACCGCGTTTCGCCGTTCACTCGCGCGACGGACTTCCACAAGGGGCTCGATCTTTCCGCGCCGTCCGGTACCCCGATCTACGCCACCGCGGACGGCGTGGTCACCTACGCCGGACGCTATCCGCTGAGCCAGAGCGTGGCCTGGTGGCGCTTCGGCAACGTCGTCACCATCAATCACGCCGGACGCTTCATCACCATCTACGCGCACTGCGACACCGTCAAGGTGACGAAGGGACAGACCGTACGGCAGGGCGAGGTGATCGCCACGGTGGGCAACACCGGCTGGAGCACGAATTCGCACCTGCACTACGAGATCCGGGGCGACCTCGAGAAGCCCGGCACGTACGTCCCGATCGATCCGCGCATCTACATCCTCAATTATCAGTGGAGCAACGAAGCTCTCCTGCTCATGCGCGCGCGCACGAGCAAGGACTACAGGAACTTCGAGCCGCTGCCGTCGGCCTTCGTGGGTTTTACGAGTGGTGGGAGTGGCAAGGGTGGGAAGAGGAGGTCGTGATGAGTGCAGCCGCCGACCAGGCGAATTTCCCGACGATGATCATCCCGCGCGGGACCGAGATCAAGGTCAACACGCACGGACAACTCTCCATCAAAACCCCCGGAAACCTCGTCATCCAGAACTCGGGCACTTACTCCGAGATCGAATCCACGAACGGCTCGATCCGCATCGAGGAGAACGTCACCGTCGAAGCGGTGAGCATCCGCGCCGGACAGGCCTGCTTCATCCAGGGCACGCTCACGGCCTGGAGGGTCCACGCGAAGCGCATCGCCCTCGAGGACCGCGCCCGCGCATTCATCATGCTCCAGGAGTCCGAGCACCTCGAGCTGGCGAAGAGCGCACGTCTCGTCGGTAACTTCGCCAACGAGAAAGAGCTCTTCTTCATGATGGGCAAGTTCAGCCCCCAGCTCAAAGAGCTTCCCGGGGCCGTGGACATGGGGGGCACCCAGCCCGGCCTGCATCGTGAGATCCCGGTGGATCGCCCGACCACGATGAAGATCGCGGCGATGACCGCGCCGACGGCTGCCGACGAGGAGCACCTCCGCGTCGCGCAGGCCCTCCTCGAGCGCGAGGTGGCCCGGCCCGACCTGACCGGTCCTGAAGCCGACGCGCTTCGCGAGGTGCTGTTCGGCCTCCGCGAGCGCAACCTCCAGCGCGTCGCCCTGATCTGGCGCGACGCCTTTGCCGAGGTTCAGTCGCTGAGCGAGAACCTGCGCCAGGCCTACGACCATCTGGAGCAGGGGCTGAAGTAGTTGCCAGTGACCCGTTGCCAGTTGCCAGGGCATTTGCGACTCACGGCAGACGTGCCGCAAGTCCGTGCAGCACGGGCGGGCAACTGGGAACGGGCAACTCCGTATCAATAGCATGCGCAAGCCCGCCTGGTCGGTCATCCTCACGCTGGCCGCCATCAAGTTCGGCCTCGCCCTCTATTCATCCGGCTTCTACCACTACTTCCGCGATGAGCTGTACTACATCGCCTGCGGGCGAAGTCTCGACTGGGGATACGTCGATCATCCGCCGCTCGTCGCGATCTACGCCCTCATTGGCGAGTACCTCGGAGAGCACCTCGGCGGCTCGCTGCGAGGCTTCCGGCTCATCGCCACGCTCTCCGGCACGCTCCGGATCATCCTCACCGGGATCCTCACCGCGCGCCTCGGCGGCAATCGTGTCGCACAGGCGCTCGCGTGTACGGCTGTGCTGCTCGCACCGATCTATCTCGGCATCGACACCATCCTCTCGATGAACAGTGTCGAGCACGTGATCTGGCTTGCGTGCATCCTGATCGTGGTGGAGATCGCGAACGGCGCGTCGGAGAAGTGGTGGCTTGCCTTCGGTGCACTCGCCGGCGTCGGTCTGCAGAACAAGCACTCGATGCTCTTCCTCGGATTCGCGCTCGCCGTTGCCCTGCTCCTCACGCCGATGCGTCGGTCTCTCGCGAAGCCGTGGATCTGGCTCGGCGGAGCGCTCGCCGTGCTGATCTTTCTGCCGAACGTAATCTGGCAGGTCCGGCATGACTGGCCGACGCTCGAGCTGCTCCGGAACGTGAAGGAGACCGGGAAGAACGTCGTGCTTGCACCCGGTCCGTTCCTGATCCGGCAGGCGATGATGCTCGGTCCCTTCTCCGCGCCGCTGTGGATCGCGGGACTGATCTTCCTCTTTCGGAGCTCCCGGTACCGCGTGCTCGCGTGGACGTACGTCGTTCTCCTGATTGCGTTCATCCGGCTCGAGGCGAAGAACTACTACGTGGCGCCGATCTATCCGATGCTCTTCGCCGCCGGCGCGGTGTGGCTGTCGTCGCGCAAGGCGCTTTGGATTCCGCAGCTCGCGCTGATCGTGGTGGGCGGTCTCCTCGCCGTGCCGCTCGCGCTGCCGATCCTTTCGCCCCCTAGCTATCTCGCATACCAGCGTGCACTCGGCGTGAAGCCGCACCAGAAGGAAGTCTCCCATACATCCGAGATGCCCCAGATCTTCGCCGACCAGTTCGGATGGGAAGAGATGGTGGTGAAGATCGCTCGCTACTACCACTCCCTGCCGGAGGCGGAGAAGGCAAAGACCGCAATCTACGCGAGCAACTACGGCGAGGCCGGAGCGATCGATTTCTATGGTCCCAGGTACGGCTTGCCGCGCGCCATCAGCGGGCACCAGAACTACTTCCTCTGGGGCCCGCGCGATGCGACCGGAGACTCGGTGATCCTCGTCGGGGACGATCCCGATCCCGCGATGTGGCAGTCGGCGCACGTGTTCGACCGCACGAACCATCCGTACGCCATGCCCGAGGAGCACATGTCGCTGTACCACGGGCGGGGGTTGAAGATGCCTTTGGCGGACGTGTGGCCGCGCGTGAAGACGTGGCGGTGACTAGTGTCCCTTCAAACTAGCGCTGCACCCACCATGGCGGCGGCGGTTCGCGCCGCCGCGTCTTTCGGAATCCTCCGAACAGTCCGATGAACAGCAACCCCGCCACGAACCCGCCGATGTGCGCGAAGTAGGCGACGCCGCCCAGGTCCTGGGCGTCGGTGACGCCCAACGAGCCGACGCCGCTGAAGAGCTGCAGCACGAACCAGAGTCCGAGGAGGATGACCGCGGGCAGCTCCCGGACGGTGATGAAGAAGAAGATCGGGATGAGCGTCATCACGCGTGCATGGGGCCAGAGGATGAGGTACGCGCCGAGGACGCCGGCGATGGCGCCCGATGCGCCAATCGCGGGCACGCGCGAAGCGGGGCTGAACGCGGCATGGGCGAGCGTCGCCGCGAAGCCGCAGAGCAGGTAGAACAGGAGGTACTTGCCGTGTCCGAGGCGGTCCTCGACGTTGTCGCCGAAGATCCAGAGGTAGAGCATGTTGCTGCCGATGTGCAGCAGACCACCGTGCAGGAACATCGACACGACGATCGTCATTAGATCGAAGATCCAGTTTCCTGGCAGCCAGTAGCGTGCAGGGATGAACGCGATATTGAAGAGAGCGGCCTGGAGGTTCGGTCCAAGCGACAGCTCCCAGAGGAAGGCGAGGATGTTCAGCGCCACGAGGCTGTACGTGACGAAGGGGAACGTGCGGCGGGGATTGTCGTCTCGGAGAGGAATCATGAGGTAGGGTCAGACCCGGAAACTCTACTGAACCCTTCACCCGCCACCCGTTCAGTAGAGTTTCCGGGTCTGACCCTACTCAACTCCCGCGCGGCGCGTGATGGATCGATGATCTCAACAAACGTGCCCGTCTGCAGCTCGAACCCCGCGATGGCGGCCATGCGCGGGACGAGATCGACGTAAAAATGAGCCGTTTCCGCGCGCGGGAAGCTCATGAACATCCAGTTGAACGCGGTCGCGATGGCGCGCGTCGATCGCGCGGCGTCGCGGAGCAGCGACGCCAGCTCCCGTAGCTCGTCGTCTTCCAGCGCGCTGAGCTCGTGCACGTGCCGCTTCGGCACGATCCACTGTTGATACGCGAACGCCGAGGCAGAAGGAGAGAGCCAGAGGAAGAGGTCCGTCTCGCGGATGACGTGCTCGCGGAGGCCGCACAATGCACAGCCACGCGCGAAACCGGCAAGCTCCCGCTCGATGCGGGGCGGCAGGAACGGCAGCGGCACGACCTGCGAGTGGATGTGCGCGATCGACGCGCCCGCGCGCGTCCCCTCGTTCTTGAAGAGCGAGACGAACGCCGCATCCGGGTGCGCACGGGAACGGTCGGCGTACATCCGCACGACGTCCTCCGCATGCTCGGCGGTTGCGAACGAGTCCTCGTGCCGCGGCGACTCGACGATCACCTCCGCGCCGTCGACGGAGGGATATTTGTTGGGAAACACGCGGACGTGCCACGGCTCGCCGAGGTGCGCCAGCTCCGGCGGCGTGTCGCTCTCGTGGCCGGGACAGAACGGACACCGCTCCTCGGACTCGTCCCCGAACGCGCCCCGCCGCGAGGCGCGCCCGGGCGCGAAGAGGACCCGCTCGCCGTTGATGGGATTTCTGCGAAACACCGACGAATCGTACACTCAGGCTCAACCCTCACGGGCCGCGCTCCAGCCGCGACGCGAGTGCAAACCGCTGCGCGATGCCGAGGATCGCGAACAGGAGCAGCAGCAGCGACATCCACTCGGCGATGAGCAGTCCCGCCGGTGCGATCGCGTCCCAGCTGTTGTCGGCGAGGATGTGCGAGACGATCGGGAAGACGATCAGGCCCAGCACGAACTCGCCGCGGCCCATGGAGTCGTAGTTGCGCTCGCCCCAGGTGGCCTCGATCTGCGTCCCGATGTAGCCGTTGAGCATCACCGCCAGCACGACGGCCATCGCGATCTCGATGCGCACGCGGTTGCCGAGGAGCCAGCCGATGACCAGCAGCAGATCGCTGACGCGGTCGCAGAAGTGGTCCAGGAAATCGCCGTAGCGCGAGCTCTTCTCCTGCACGCGCGCGACGATGCCATCGAATGCGTCCGCCAGTCCGCCCACGGCGATGAAGACCAGCGAGATGAAGAACTGGCGCTCGTACAACAGCCAAGCCGCGATCCCGTTGAGGAGCAGGGCCAGGATGGAGATGGTGTTGGGAGAGAGGGGACAGTGCCGCGCCAACGGTTCGAACCAGCGGTGAAGGCGCGCGCGCCAGGGATGCATCGGCGCTCATCGTCTCACCGACTCCTCCAAGTCTCCAAGTCTCCAAGTCTCGGAGTCTCAAAGTCTCAAAGTCTCAAAGCGTCACGGCTTGCAAAACCTCAAAGCCTCAACTCAGAGTCTCAGAGTGGCAGCGTCGCAAAGCAGTTGATTGCGACCTCTTTGAGACTCTGAGACTTTGAGACCTGACACTCCCTCGTCCGTCCCACTTCCCGACCCGCGAGTCAATAGATCACGACCTCATCCCCGACCGAGGCCATCTCGTAGAGCCGGGCGATGTCGTCGTTGTGCAGGCGCACGCATCCGTGGGAGACGCTTTGGCCCAGCTGCCGTACGGCCTGCGTGCCGTGCAGCGCGTAGCCGTCGCCGAGGTTGAGCCGGTGTGTGCCGAGAACGTCGGGGAACTGGCGCGCGCGGGTCCCGATCGGCGGGATGACGACCGCGCCGCCGCGAATGATCGTCTGACCCGGTGCGACGGGATAGGCTCCGGCGTAGACGTCGTTGCCGCTCACCGAGAGATCGGCGAGGCGCTGGCCGCGCTCGAGGCGGACGACCTCGAGGCCTTCCTTCTGCGCCTCCTCGATGTAGTGCCAGTCCGGCGGCACCCACTTCGGGTTCTCTTCTTTGGACAGCACGCGGAAGCGGCCGATCGGAGTCCGGAACACCATGGTTCGTCCCTGCGCGCGCAGCGTCGTGTTCTTCCCCGTCGAGCAGACGGCCTCGAAGACGAGCTCGCCGTTGCGGCGCGCATACACCTTGTTCTCCTCCGTCGAGACGGTGATCACGAAGTTGCTGTCGTGGAGGTCCTCGATGGCTTTCTCCGTCGTCGCCACCTCGGACTGCAGTTGCGTCATCTGCGTCGACGCCTTGGACATCGTCCTTTTCAATTCCGCGAGCTGCTCTTCGATCTGCTGCTGGATCATCCGGTCGATCGTCTCGACGCGGTGGAGCTTGCGCGCGTCGGAGATCGTGATCGCCTCCGCGGCGACCGCATATCCGAGGATCCCCAGGCCCAGCACCAGCAGCGCCCACGATCCCAGCAGTCCAATCCATCTCGGCATGTCGTCTCGTCTCCTCAGAAGATGTAAACCTGCGTTCCCTTGTGGATGCGCGGCCAGATCGCGCGGAGTACGTCCTCCGACACCATGTACGAGCCCGGCTTCGCTCCCTCCAGCGGGCTATTGGCACTCGGTTGCGTGTGAATCGCGTAGCCGTTCGGCAGGAAGATCACGTATTGACCGAGGCCGTTCCTGATGACCGGGCGCTGGGCAGGCACCGGCTCGTCCTTCAGGGCGTATACCCACTCCGGCACACGCCAGGCGTGACCGACGATCTTGGCCTCGACCGGAAAGGCGCCCTTGAGGGGGACGAACGTCCATTGCTTTTCGCCGCCGGAGATCGTGCGCGCCTCGCCGGCGACGACGTCGGCTTCGCGCAGCACTGTGTCGCCGTAGTAGAAGCGGAGCTTCCGCTGCTTGGTGTCGATCGAGAGGTAGAAGTTCTCGGACTCGAGACTGGTCATGAACTTCGCCCGGCCCTCGAGCTCGCGCGCGAGCTCTTCGCGGGTCAGGTCCATCTCCGCGAGCTCTTCCTTGTTTTTCTTCACATCGGCCGGCGTGCGGGCCTCTTCCGTGATGACGCGGGCGAAGCGTGTGGAGACCTGCTCGCGATGATGACGTGCGTAGAGCACGCCTCCGATTCCGAGCAGGAGGAGAAGGAGGTTCAGCCAGAGCGGAGGCCGAGGAAAGGACCGCCGGTCCGGCGCGCCAGGTCGATCATGGTGACGCCGTTCGGGCATAGTTGAGGGTGCCTATCGCGAGGGTCATGCCAACCGATATACGTGGAATTTGTGTCGCCGGGCTGGACTTTGAGACACAGCGTTAGGAGATCTAGGAGATGCCAGAAACCAAAGCAGTGCAGCAGATCACAGATGCCGATTTCGAACAGATCCTGAACGGCGGAAAGCCCGTCTTCGTCGATTTCTGGGCGCCGTGGTGCGGCCCCTGCCGCATCGTCGGCCCGATCGTCGAGGAGCTCGCTCCGTCGTATGAAGGCAAGGCCGTGATCGGAAAGTTGAACGTCGACGACAACCCGGTCGTGGCGCAGCGCTTCGGCGTGACGTCCATTCCGACGATGATGATGTTCAAGGACGGAAAGCTGGTCGACCGGATGGTCGGCGCCGCGCCCAAGGGCGCGCTCCAGAACTTCATCGACCGCAACCTGTAATCTCGCGTTTCTTCGGTAGGGCCCGGGCTTCCGGCCCGGGCTCTCTTACTACGGCCGCAGCCCGTAATCCCCGCGACATAACGTCTCGACACCCTCGCGCGTGACGACGAACGTGTCCTCGACCCGCACGCCGATCTCGCGGTCCGGAAAATACAGCCCCGGTTCGATCGTGAGGACATCCCCTTCCTCGATCACGTCTTGCTGCGTGAGCGAGAATGATGGCTTCTCGTGGATGTCCAGTCCGACGCCGTGTCCGAGGCCGTGGACGTATCCGTCGAACGACTTCGGATCAGAGCGTTGCGTCGCGTATCCATGCGACTCGAAGAAGTCGCAGACGAGCGTCTGAAGAGACGCGGCCGGTGTGCCCGGGCGCACCGCATCGCGCGCGCGGGTGAATGCCTCGAGCACGAGAGCGTGCAGACGCGCGAGCTCGTCGGGAATCGGGCCGATGCAGAAGGTGCGCGTGAGGTCGAAGAAATAGCCGCTGCTCCTGTCGGCGGGGAAGATGTCGAGGACGAGCGGCACGGACGTCCGCAAGGGAGCGTTCGCGTCGCCTCGTGAGTGCGGCACGCCCGCATCGCGGCCTTGCGAGAGGATGGTCTCGTGGTCCTCGATCATCCCCAGGCGGGCGATCTCCCCGGAAACGAACGTCTTCAGATCGCCGATCGTCATGGCCCGGCCCCGCTCGGCCTCCCGCAGGAGCGCGCGCACGCCGTCGACGACCTGTTCGGTACGCGCGCCGACGGAGCGGATGGCGTCCACCTCCCACGGTTCTTTCGTCTTGCGCGCGAGCTGGATCAGGTCCTCTCCGTTTGCACGATGGACGCGCCATCCGCGGCGCTCCAGCGCGTCAACGAGACCGAGGTACAGCTGGATGGGGACGTGACCGAAGAAGGCGATCGACTCTCCCGCGCCGAGGTCGCGGAGCATGTTCGCGTAGAGCTCCTCGTAGTCGTCGGGCTTGCTCGAGAACTCGTGGGCGAGACGCACCTCCAGCCCGGTGGCCAGCGCCTCCTCGCGCTCCATCGGGTAGGTGACCAGCACCGGAGGGCGATCGAGCAGCTTGAGGGCGTAGCCGCGGGTGACTTTCGCACCGCGCGCGAGCCAGCGGAAGGAGGCGTGCATCGCCTCGTGCATCGGCACGATGACGGCGTCGATCGCGCGCTCGCGCATCAGGTCATCGAGATCGTTCAGCATGGGGCGCACGGGGCAGGGCGCAGGGGGCAGAGGGCAGGGGGCAGAAGGACGACGGCAGATCGTGCTGCCCGTTTCTACTGCGCCCTGCGCCCTGCGCTCTGCGCCCTCGAAAAAAACGTGCCGCCCTCGCCGGCCGGAGTGGCATGGGCACGCGGATGCGTCGGACGAAAGCTCCGGGACGAGGGCGACACTGGCTGTGAGGATAACTCCTTTGCGGCGTCGTGGTCGGCCTGTGCAACAGGATTTCGCTGATCTTCACAGCGCGCTGCGCCGCCCGAAGCCGCGACCGTGGAATCCACCGGAGAGGTGCCGCAAGGCGGAGCAACCAGCACTGCCGGTGCCGGCTGCATGATTGTTGCTGGTGTCGAGGCGTAGCTGTGAAAGTCATGTCGTACAACATCCAGGGGCACGCGGCGGCACGCCGCCCCGACTTCCTGCCGAAGCTGGCCGAAGTGATTGCCTCCGTGAAGCCGGACGTCGTCGGTCTGCAGGAAGTGCACTGCGCCACGCGGGCCGGACCCGCGCATCAGGGCGAGGTGCTGGCCTCACTCACGGGCATGAACCTCGCGTTTGGCCGGAGCTGCGGCATGGACAAAGGCGATTATGGCAATGCGGTGCTGACCCGTGGCGAGCTCCGGTCCACGTTTACGCATCCGTTGCCGGGGTCCGGCGAGCCGCGGTCGGTGCTGCAGGCGGAGATCTCTCTCGACGGCGACGAAATGACGTTTTTCGTGACGCACCTCGCGGCGTGGGGCCGCCTGCTGCGGGTGGCGCGCATGCGCCAGGTCGCGGAGCTGGGCGACATCACGGCCCGCGGTTCGTTGCCGCACCTCCTGGTTGGCGACTTCAACGTGCCGCCCGGCGGGGAAGAGATCCGCACGCTCCTCTCGCACGGGCACCTGCACGTCATCGGTGACTTTCGCGAAGCCACCTTTCCGATGACCGGCCAGCGCCTCGACTACATCTTCGCCGACCCGCGCTGGGAGACGCTCAACACCGAGGTCATTCGCCGAGGACCTTCCGACCACTGGGCCATCAGCGCGGAGCTGAAGCTCCGATGAGATCGCCAGGTGCTGAGTGCTGAGTGGGGTGGGCGGGACTCATCACTCAGCACTCGGCACTCGTGTACGACGAGAACATCGCGCGGGAGCTGGAAGAGACGTTCGAGAGGATCTGAAGGACGCGGAGGCGGTGGATCTCGAACAGTGGAAGCGGCGCCCGGTGACGCACAAGCTGCGCGACTTCTTCTCGTTCCTCTTCAACGAGCAGCTGTGATCACGCGCTGAAGATGTCGTCGAGAGGCAGGCGCCACCCTGGCACCACGTCGTCGATTTCGAGCACCTCGGTCACGGTCGTCGTGATCGTCTCCGTCGCCCTCGCTCGATGAATCCGGACGACCCGTTTCCAGGGGTCGACCACGACGACGGCAAGACTACCGGCGCGCAGATACTCCGTCGTTTTCTGCACCACTTCCGTGTAGGGATCGGACGGAGAAACCACCTCGATCGCCAGGTCGGGAGCGCTGGGGAGGTACCCGTCCGTCTCGACGGCTCGCTCCGTACGATTGAACGCCACGTCCGGGGCCCGGACCGTGTCCGGCGACCTCGAAAGAAGGAAGCCGGTGTCGGAAGAGTAGACGACTCCGAGCTTGTGTTGCTCGGCGTAGGTGAGCAGACGAGCGGCGATCCGCGCTCCGATCCTGCCGTGTTTCCCTCCCGCTGGTGACATCTTTCTCAGCTCTCCCTCGACGAGCTCATGGCGGCAGCCGTCCTCCGGAAGGTGGAGAAGCTCATCAGCCGTGAAGACTCTCGTATCGACGGTCATTGGTGGATATCGTACGCCTCCTGGCGGCTGTTTTTCACGCCTCGAAGATCTCTCTGAGCGGCATCTTCCAGCCTGCGACGACGTCGTCGACTTCGAGGACGTTCTCGGCGATTTTCGTGATGACGTCCGTACCCGACGCGCGGTGGACGTACACGATCCGCTTCTCGGGGTCGACGACGACCACGGCGCGTGTGCCGGCGCGCAGGTACTGGGAAGTCTTGAAGCTCACTTCCGAGGCGAGATCGGAAGGGGAGATCACTTCGACGGCGAGGTCGGGTGGGCCGGGCATGAAGCCGCTCGTCTCGATGACGCGCTCCCCGCTGACGTAAGAGACATCTGGGACGCGCACCGTGTCCGGACCACTCTTGAGGACGAAACCGGCTTCTGCGATGTAGATCTCTCCGAGGCGATGCTGCCGCACGTGGGCTCCGAGGTGAATTGCGATTCGGGCGGCGATCCGTCCATGTTCGAGTCCCGACGGCGACATCTGTTTCAACTCCCCCTCGACGAGCTCGTACCTGCCGCCATCCTCCGGACGCCGGAGAAGCTCATCGGCGGTGAAGAGTCTCGTATCCACGGTCATGGAGACATATCGTACGCCCAAATTCCGCGCGCTCGTCCGGGCCGGCCTGTCTTGTGCTACGGTTACCGCCGTACCGCATGGACGTGACCGCGCCGCAGAGCAAACGCTATCTGGCCACGCTGTACCTCGGAGCACTCGGCGTCGTCTACGGTGACATCGGTACGAGTCCGCTCTACGCGTTCCGCGAGTGCTTCGCGCCCGAGCATCACCTCGCGCCGTCGCCGGACAACATCCTGGGCGTTCTCTCGCTGATCTTCTGGTCGCTCGTCCTCATCATCTCCATCGAGTACCTGATCTTCGTCATGCGCGCGGACAACCGCGGTGAGGGCGGCATCATCGCGCTGATGTCGCTCGTCCGGCCGAAGGGGACGCCCTCCAGGCGGCGCGTCGTGCTTCTCACCCTCGGCCTGTTCGGCGCGGCCCTCATCTACGGCGACGGCATGATCACGCCGGCCATCTCCGTTCTCTCGGCCATCGAAGGTCTGGAGATCGTGACGCCGGTTTTCGCCGACTGGGTCGTCCCGATCACGATCGGCATCATCATCGGCCTGTTCGCCGTACAGAAGTACGGCACGGCGAGAATGGGCAGCGTCTTCGGTCCGGTCATGGTGGTCTGGTTCTCCACGCTGGCCGTCCTCGGCATCATGCAGATCGTGAAGGAGCCCGCCGTTCTGCAGGCCGTTCTCCCCACCCACGCCGTGGACTTCTTCATCCGCAACAGGCTGGCGGGCTTTCTCGTCCTCGGCTCCGTCTTTCTCGTCATCACCGGGGGAGAGGCGTTGTACGCGGACATGGGCCACTTCGGCCTCGAGCCGATCCGTCGGGTGTGGTTCGCGTTCGTCTTTCCCGCACTGCTCCTGAACTACTTCGGGCAGGGCGCGTTCCTGCTGCATTCACCGGAGTCGGTGAAGAACCCGTTCTTCCTCATGGCGCCGAAGGCGCTGCTGATCCCGCTGGTGATGCTCGCCACCACCGCCACGGTGATCGCCTCGCAGGCGGTCATCTCCGGCGCATTCTCTCTGACGCGCCAGGCCGTGCAACTCGGCTATCTGCCGCGCATCCGCATCCGGCACACGTCCGCGCGCGAGATCGGGCAGATCTACATTCCGTCGGTGAACTGGGTGCTCATGTTCGCGGCGATCGGTCTCGTGATCGCGTTCCAGCGTTCGAGCGAGCTCGCGGCAGCCTACGGGATCGCCGTCACCGCGACGATGGTCATCACCACGATCCACATCGCCGTATTCGCGCGCGACCGCTGGAAGTGGCCGTTCTTCGGCGCGGTCGCGTTCGCGCTCTTCTTCCTCTGCTTCGACCTCTCCTTCTTCGGTGCGAACATCGTGAAGGTCTGGGACGGCGGCTGGTTCCCGCTGGTGGTGGGTCTGCTGATCTTCACCGCCATGTCGACCTGGCGCCTGGGTCGCCTGATCCTCACCGGCAAGCTCGCCGAAGGAGCGATGACGATCGACGACTTCCTGCGCGAGCTCGGGAACAACCGCATTCCGCGCGTGCCCGGGACCGCGATCTTCATGTCCCGGAATCCGGCCGGCGTCCCGACCACGTTGCTGCACAACATCAAGCACAACAAAGTCGTACACAAGACGGTCGTGCTCCTGACCGTGGAGACCGAGGATCGGCCGCACCTCGAAAAGAAGGAGCGCTACGAATGGGCCGAGCTCGGACACGGCGTGTTCCGTCTGGCGATCCACTTCGGCTATATGGAAGACCCCGACATCCCGAGCGCACTCGAGCGTGTCGGGACGCAGCACGTGTCGTTCAATCCCATGGGGATCAGCTACTTCCTCGGACGCGAGACGTTGATCCCGACCCGGAGGGAGCGGGGGATGGCCATCTGGCGGGAGCATCTCTTCGCCTGGATGATGCGCAACTCCTCGAGCGCCGTCGGTTTCTTCAGTCTGCCACCGAACCAGGTCATCGAGCTGGGCGCGCAGGTGGAGTTGTAGGCTGGACCGGAGCTTGAATGGAGTTGTGACCTGACGGTGAAGGTACAAACCGATGACCTGCCGTACTGGACAGCCGTGATAATCTGCGCACTTGCGTGGAGGCTGAGCGTTCCGGCCCGAGCCTTGCGAAGCTAGTGATCGACGGGTGCGAGCACCCGGGCAGAAAGTGATGGAGACTGGATGGGCTCAAAAGTATTTGTCGGAAACCTGGATTACAACACTCGGAAAGAGGAAGTGCAGGGCCTCTTCGCTCAGGTAGGCGAGATTCGTGACGTCTTCCTGCCGACCGATCGCGAGACCGGGCGGCCGCGCGGCTTCGCGTTCGTGGAGTACGCGAACGATGAGGACGCGGCGAAGGCGATCGAGAAGTTCAACGGCTACCAGATGGGCGGCCGCGCGCTCCGCGTGAATGCGGCCGAAGACCGGCCCCGCGGCGCCGGCGGCGGCGGCGGCGGTCGCGGCTTCGGCGGTGGTGGCGGCGGACGCGGCTTCGGCGGCGGTGGTGGCGGCTACGGTGGCGGCGGTGGCGGCTATGCCGGCGGCGGCGGCGGCGGCTACGGCGGTGGTGGCGGCGGCGACTACGACAGCGGCGGCTGGGGCGGCGGCGGCGGTGCACCAGGCGGCGGGAAGGCCAAAGGCAGCCGGCGGAACATCCGCGGCAAAAAGCGCAGCCTCTGACGGGGACGGTGCTGAGTGCCGAGCGTGCAGCTCCACTCAGCACCCAGCACTCAGCACCCAGCACTGCGTCAAATGTCCGAGCAGTTCATCCCCGATCCACCGAGCGACAATTACTGGGACCACTGTCCCGACTTCCGCGCGCTCTGCCGGCGCAAGCTCTCTCCCGAGGCGTTTGCGTGGGCAGAGCCGAAGTTGTCCGCGATGGGCGAACAGGCGGCGAAGGTCGTTGCACCTCTCGCCGCCATCGCCGACCGGGAGCAGCCGCGCCTCGTGACCCACGACGCCCGCGGCGAGCGCGTCAACCGCGTCGAGTATCACTCCTCCTACCGCGAGATGGAGCGCATCGCGTACGGCTCCGACATGATCGGGATGAAGTACGCGACTCACGAGCACTCCCGAGAGGCGCATTTCGTCGGCTTCGCCCTCGGCTATCTGTTCGCCATGGCCGAGTGCGGTCTCTACTGCCCGCTGTGCATGACCGACGGCGTCGCGCGCGTGCTCACGCGTCACGGAACGCACGAGCAGGTCATGCGCGTGGTGCCGCACCTGACGTCGACCGACCCGCGCACGCTCTGGACCGGAGGCATGTTCCTCACCGAGCGCGCGGGCGGCTCGGACGTCGGTGCGAATCAGACCGTCGCGCGCAAAGACGACGACGGCACGTGGCGCCTCACCGGACACAAGTGGTTCTGCTCGAACGTCGACGCGCAGGCGGTGCTGGTCACGGCGCGCGTGGATGCTCGTTCTGACAGGGAGGGGACGAAGGGACTGCGGACGTTCCTCCTCGAGAGTCGCGACAATCCGGGCTTCGTCATCGAACGGCTCAAGCCGAAGCTCGGCGTCCGCTCGATGGCCACGGGCGAGGTCACGCTCACGGAAGCGCGCGCGGAGGAGGTCGGCGGCTTCGCCGCGATGACCGATATGCTGAACCTCTCGCGTCTGTACAACGCCGTCGCGTCGGTGGCTATCATCTCCCGCGCTGTGCTCGAGACGCGTCACTACATCGAGCGCCGGCATGCGTTCGGCCGTCCGGTGATCGAGTTCCCGCTGGCACAGGAGACGTTCTTCGACATCGAGGCCGAGCACGTCGGCGCGATGCTGCTCGCGTTCGAAGCGGTCGACGCTCTCGGCCGCGCGGATGACGGCGACGAGGATGCGGCGAAGATGCTGCGCATTCTCACGCCGATCGTGAAGGCGGTGACCGGGAAGCTCGCCGTCCCGTGCGTGTCCGAGGCGATGGAGCTCATGGGCGGCAACGGGTACATCGAGGAGAGCGCCATGCCGCGTCTCCTCCGCGACGCGCAGGTCCTGCCGATCTGGGAGGGGACGACGAACATCCTCGTCCTCGACGCGCTACGGGTGATGCACAAGGAGGAGTCTCAGGAGCTGCTGCTGTCCCGGATCCGCGGGCAGTTTCCCCGCGAGGCGGACGCGCTCGCATACACGTTCGCATCGCTCGACGAGCACGACGCCCGCGGCTGGATCGACCGCCTCGCACGCCTGCTCGAGCTGACCCTGCTGCTGGAAGCAGGCCACGGCGAGTATGCCGACCGCTTGAAGAACCGGCCCCTGGGGATGATCCCGGGCGCGAGAGCGCTCTGATGGGACTCGATGGGACCTATGGGACCTATGGGACCTATTGGACGAATGAGACCTATGGGACGAATGGGACCTATGGGACGAATGGGGCGATTGGGCAGCCCTTCCCACCCATTCGTCCCATACGTCCCATAGGTCCCATTCGTCCCATTCGTCCCATCGCTCCAATCAAGCCGTGACCGTCTCCTCCGCAAACTCCACCTGCAACGTCCCCCTCGCGTTCTCCGCGCGGTCGAGTAGCCACCGTCCCACCGCGAGCACGTAGAGCCGCTGAGACCAGAACTGCTGCAGCGCGGCATACGCGTCCCCGATCTTCTCCGGCGCCTGTGCGGACGTCATCACCTCGTGCAACCGCCGTGTGCCGGTGACGAACGCGTCGAGTCGGCGGCGCAATTGGGGGTGTCCCTCGCCCGACACCCAGGCGAACGAGCCGACCGCGCCCTGCCGCTCGAGGTACGCGAGCGCGCTCGTCGCGTTGATTGGAGCCGTCCCGCCGTGGAGCCAGGCCCGCCAGGCATTCGCGTAGGTCTGCCGGCGCGCCGCGAACGAATGGCGCTCGGGGAACGTGCTGTACGGCATCGCCATCGCCAGCGGCTCGGCCCACGCGTCGATCCCGGCATCGGCGGCCACCGCGGCGGCGAGGACGTCGCGGTCGAAGACGAGTTGTACGCGTGCCGAGCCTTTCCGTCCGATCGCGTCTTGAAACTCGCTCGCCTCCGGAACGCACACATTCCACATCGCCGCCAGGTCCAACATCCGCCCGAGGTCGCCCTCGGAGAGGGCATCGCGCTCGAGCGAGATCATCAGATGCAGTCCGTAGTCGAAGTCGAGCGACGTCGGCTCCGCGACGAACTCCTTCATCTGCGCCTTCAGGTCCACAACCCATTCGAAGTCGTTCCAGGGGACGCTCTTCTCGTCGTACTTGCGCGTCCCGCGGCAGGTGATGAGCCGGAAGCCGTCGAGCGAAGTGCGCGTCGACTGGCGGAAGACGCTCTCGTCCTTCGTCTTCAGACTCCACTTGCCGAGGCCCAGGCTGAAGCCGAAGGAGGAGCGGCGGACGAGCGTGGTCTCGTTGAGGTACTTCACGAGCTGGCGCGAGGTCGTGTCCTCGCGCAGTGCGTCCACGATCTTCGTGAAGTCGCCGTCGAGCGCGAGCGCGTAGTCCTCAGCGAGACGGGTGTCATCGATGAGCACGAACTCGGCGATCGACTCGTCCTCCTCGATCCTCGCGTACTCGTAGGCGAAGCCGGTCGCGGCTTTCCACGTCGCCGCGGCCGCGAGGCGCTTCCGGATCTCCGCGCGCAGTTCCATGGCCTTTTCCGGCGCCTTCTCGAAGATCGCATCGAGCACGTCGTCGATTCCCGCCATGGCCGTCACGTCCACGCCATACGAGACCTCGAGCGCGTATGCATGGTTGCGCGCCGCGGCCTTCTTCACCGCGAAGCGGAAGCGGCCTTCGTTCGTCCGCGCGATGACGACTGAGAAGTGGTCCGTCACTTTCACCGACGCCTTCGTTTCGAGGCCGCTCTTCAGCTTCACCGCGATGGGGAAGCTCTCGCCGAGGATCTCCGGAAGGTGCGTGGAGAGGACGGCGCTCCAGGAGAAGCTCGCGGAAGCCTGGACCGCGCCGCCGAGCTCCATCGCCAGCGACTCGCCGGGTTTCAGCTTCTTCACGTCCTCGAGCTCGAGGAGCGTGCGCGGCGACTCGAGATCGTCCGTGACCGCGACCCATGCGCTCTCGGTCGACTCGTGAACGCGGAGATCGCTCAGCTCCACCTCGCGCGAGGCACCGAACGACGCCGGCGCGAACGCGACCTTGCCGTCCGTCTTCGCGCTGAGCGTGTACTTCAGCAGGGCGATATTCTCGTCCTTCTTCACCACGCGTACGGCCAGGTTCGTCGAGGGCGTGAACGCGATTCCGGAGATCTTCAGCGGCGAGGTGATCTTCGCCGTCAGCAACGAGTCGCCGACCTGCGACAGCGAGCGATTGAACAGCGCGTGACGGAGCACGTCGAGGTCCACCGTGAACCGGGGCATGCAGCGAGAATAGCCCAGGCCGGGAGACTGCGAGGCAGAAAACGTCAGGCGCGTTGCGCTGCCCGAAGCCGCGATCGTCGAGTCCATCCGTGGCGTGCCGCGAGCCGCAGCAACCAGCGCGCCGGCTAGAACAACCGCAAGCCCTGCGCCTGGGCCTCCGCGAGCAGGTCCAGGAACACCGCGCGCGAGACGTCGCGCGCGCCCAGCGCCTCCATGTGCGGCGTCATGACCTGGCAGTCGAGAAACGTTGCGCCCCGGGGCCGCAGGTGGTCGATGAGAAACAGAAGGGCGAGCTTCGATGCGTCGGGCCGCACGTGGAACATCGACTCGCCGGTGAAGACGCCGCCCGCGTCCACGCCGTACAACCCGCCGGCGAGAGCGCCGTCCGCGTCCCACGCTTCCACGCTGTGCGCGTCGCCGGCGGCGTGGAGGCGCGTGTATGCGGTGACGATGTTCGGCGCGATCCACGTGCCGTCCTGCTCGGGACGGTCGGCGGCGGCGCATTCGCGGATCACCGAACGGAAGTCGCGATCGATCGTGAACGTGAACGGCGACCGCTTCGCCGCTCTGCGCAGCGTGCGGCCCGTGCGCAGCTCGTCGAAGAAGATCATCGCCCGTCGACGCGGCGAGAACCACGGCAGCGGAAGGCCGTCATGCGGCCAGGGGAAGATGCCCTTGCGATACGCCTCGCGAAGCGTGTCGATGCGCAGATCTTCGCCCATCGCGACGACGTCGCTCGGGGCGTAACGCGGATCGGGGAAGGTGGACATCGGGGAACAAGTGCTGAGTGCTGGGTGCTGGGTGCTGAGTTGCGAGCTCATGGTCGCTCAGGGCGAGCAGCCCTCGCAACTCGCAACTCGCAACTCAATACGTGAGCGACAACTCGTCCCCTTCCGCATCCACGACGACCTGTCCCCCCAGCGCCAGCCGGCCGAACAGGATCGCGTCCACGAGGGGCTCCTTGATCTTCTGAGAGATCAGCCGCGCCATCGGGCGCGCGCCGAAAGCCTTGTCGTAGCCGTGTTTCGCGAGCCATTCCCGGCCGGCGGGGCGCAGCTCGAGGGTCACGCTCTTCGGGGCGAGCTGCGCCTGCAGCTCGGCGATGAACTTGTCCACCACCTGCTGGATGACGTCGAACGACAGCGGCTGGAAGGCGATCCAGGCGTCGAGGCGATTGCGGAACTCCGGCGCGAACGTTCTCTCGATCACGCCGCGGCCGTGGCCGCTCGCCGGGTTCTGCATGAAGCCGGGCGACGCATCGGTCATCTCCCTCCCGCCCGCGTTCGTGGTCATGATCAGCACGACGTTGCGGAAGTCGGCCTTCTTGCCGTTGTTGTCCGTCAGCGTCGCGTGATCCATCACCTGCAGCAGGATCGAGAAGAGGTTTGGATGGGCCTTCTCGATCTCGTCGAGCACCAGCACCGCGTACGGCGTCTTCTGGATCGCATCCGTCAGCAGGCCGCCCTGGTCGAAGCCGACGTAGCCCGGCGGCGCGCCGATGAGCCGGGACACGGTGTGCGGCTCCATGTACTCGCTCATGTCGAAACGGATGAACTCCACGCCGAGGGACTGGGCGAGTTGCTTGGCGAGCTCGGTCTTGCCGACGCCGGTCGGTCCGCTGAAGAGAAACGACCCAATCGGCTTTTCGGGACTGCCGAGGCCGGAGCGCGAGAGCTTGATCGCGTTCACGATCTGCCGGATCGCGTGATCCTGACCGTAGATCACGCGGCGCAGGTCTTCGTCGAGGCGCTGCAGGCGGTCCCTCTCGCTCACGGCGACGGTCCGCGGAGGGATCTTCGCGATGCGTGCGACGACCGTCTCCACGTCCCCGATGTCGATGACCGAGTGTTCGAGTCGTCGAGTCGTCGAGTCGTCGAGGTCCTTCTTCTCGTCGGCTTGGCGACTTGGCGACTCGTCGACTTGGTGACTCGAAGACTCGTCGACTTGGCCACTCGAAGGAGGTTCGACTCGCAGCATCCGCGCCCGCGCGCCGGCCTCGTCGAGGACGTCGATGGCCTTGTCCGACAGATGCCGGTCGTGGATGTACTTCGCCGAGAGCTCCGCGGCCAGGCGGATCGCCTCGGGCGTGTACGTCACATGGTGATGTTCCTCGTAGTACTTCTTGAGGCCGTTGAGGATCTCGATGGTCTCCTCGACCGTCGGCTCGCCGATCTCGATCTTCTGGAAGCGGCGGGCCAGCGCACGGTCGCGCTCGAACGACTGCTTGTATTCGCCGTACGTCGTCGAGCCGATCACGCGCAGCTTGCCCGACGCGATCGCCGGCTTGAGCATGTTCGAGGCATCCATCGTGCCGCCGCTCACCGCGCCCGCGCCGACGATCGTATGAATCTCGTCGATGAACAGGATCGCGTCTTTCTTCTCCACCAGCGCGGCGATGACGGCCTTCAGCCGCTGCTCGAACTCGCCCCGGTACTTCGTGCCCGCGATCACCGAGCCCATGTCGAGTGACCACACCTCGGCGTTCTTCAGCACCTGAGGCACGTTGCCTTCCTGGATCTTCAGAGCCAGCCCCTCGGCGATCGCGGTCTTGCCGACCCCGGGCTCGCCGACGTACAGGGGATTGTTTTTGCGGCGGCGGCAGAGGATCTGGATGGTCCGCTCGAGCTCCGCGGCGCGGCCGATGACGGGATCGATGTCCCCCTTTTTCGCCTTCTCGAGCAGGTTGACGGCGAAGCTCTTCAGCGGATCGCGCGACGGCGCCGAGCCTTCATCGTCGGTGCCAACCCCCGCGGGCTCGTGCGCCGGCGCGTCTTTCGTGATGCCGTGGGAGAGGTAGGTGAGAACGTCGACCTTGGTGATGCTCTGGCTGCGGAGGAGGTAGACGGCGTGAGACTTCTCAGCCTGGAAGATCGCGGCGAGCATCTGGCCAGTGTCGACCTCCTTGCGGCCGGAGCTCTGCGCGTGGAGCTGCGCGTACTGGATGACCCGCTGCAGCATCGTCGTCAGCGTCGGCTGTACGTCCTCGTCCTCGACCTGCTCGTAGGTCTTGGCAATGAAGTCGTCGAGCTGTTTCTTGAGCTCCTCGACGTCGCCGCCGCAGGCGCGGACGACCTCGACGACGTCACGGTCGTGCAGTAGCGCGAGCAGAAGATGCTCGAGCGTGACGTACTCGTTCCGCCGCCGGACGGCCTCGTTGACGGCGAGCTCGAAACTGGTCTGGAGAGCTTTTGCGATCATGGCTGTGTTCTTCTGAGTGCTGAGTGCTGAGTGCTGAGTGCTGGGTGGGTGTGACTCAGCACTCAGCACCCAGCACTGTCACGCCTGCTCCATCGTAACCAACAGAGGATATTCATGTTCCCGCGCGAGGGATGTGGTCTTCTCGACCTTCGTCTCGGCGATCTCGTAGGTATAAATCCCGGCCACGCCGGTGCCGCGAAGGTGGACGTTGAGCATGACCCGGACGGCCTGCTCCTCGGCCATGTTGAAAATCGACTCCAGGACCCACACCACGAACTCCATGGTGGTGAAGTCGTCGTTGTGCAGGAGCACTTTGAAGAGCGGCGGCTCCTCGACTTTCTCTCTGCTCTCGGCGACGGCGGCTTCTTCGAAGTCGGAGCTCGGCGGCAGCATGCGCGGAGAAGGGAACGCAAGAATCCTGCGCGAAAGTTCAGTTGCGGTTGCCGGTTGCCGGTTGGCGGTTGGCGGTTAGCCCCCGGTTAAGCCCCGGGCGAACGGCAGCCTCCCCGCCAACCGCCAACCGCCAACCGCCAACCAACCGCTATCCTTATCCCCCGTGGTCGTCCGCGAGCGAGTCCTTCACACCTACGAGCGGGTTCGTCCCTGGGTGCCGGCGGTCTTCTTCATCTCCGGCTTCATCTGGGACGCGCTCACGCTCGGGCAGAAGATCAAATCCGTCGATCTTTTCATCCTGCTCGCGTATCTCGCGGGCGCCGCGGCGATCCTGGTGGCCCTCGGCCGCGGCGTGGAGTTCCGAGGCTCGCAGTACCTCAACGCCGTGCTGCAGTTCTTCTTCGGGGGGATGTTCAGCGCGTTGTTCATCTTCTACTTCCTGAGCTCCAGCGATCTGCCGGGCTACCTCGTGGTCCTCGGACTGGCGGGGTTGCTGCTGGGCAACGAGTTCCTCGAGAGCCGCTACAGCGCGTTGACGCTCGCGTGGGCGCTGTTCACCATGAGCGCGGCGATGTTCTTCAACTTCGCGCTCGCGCACCTCTTCCGCAGCATCTCGACGTTCTGGTTCTATCTGGGCACGGTCGTGGCCGTGCTGCTCGTTCTCGCTCTGCGGGTTGTGTCGCGCGGCGAGTCGGCGTCGATCGTTCCGTCGCTCGTCGTGGCGGCGCTGCTGCTCGTCGTGCATGTGCTCAACTTCATTCCGCCCGTGCCGCTGGTGAAGAAGGAGATGCTCATCGCGCACGACATGCAGAAACGCGACGGCTTCTACGCTGCGACGGTAGAGTCGCCGGGCCGGCGCTTCTGGCGCTCGTCGTCTCCCGTGTTCCACCGCGCCGGATCCGAGCGCGTGTACTGCTTTACCTCGGTCTTCGTGCCGAACGGGATCGAGACGACGATCCGCCACCGCTGGCTGTACCGCGACGAAAGGGCAGGCGAGTGGCGAACGACGAGCGTCATCCCTTTCACGATCAGCGGCGGCCGCGAAGGCGGCTATCGAGGCCTGACCTACAAGCGCAACGTCGTGCCGGGCAAGTGGCGCGTGATCGCGGAGTCGGAGAGCGGCGCCCGGATCGGCATCATCGACTTCGAGGTCGTGAGCGGGGAGGCGCGTGCCGTGCGAAAGTTGAAGCTGTAATCTGCTTGGTCTCTCTGGCGCTACGTCCCGAACCGCTCCGCGGTGCGCTGGCGTGCGCGCTCCGCTTCGATCTCCCGGTCCCGCGGCTCGGCGTTCGTGACGAGCGAGTCGAGCAGCGTCTGCGCGACCAGCGTCACCTCCTCGATGGCGCGCTCGAACGCGGCCTCGTTGGCCTTCGAGGGCTTGTTGAACCCCGAGAGCTTGCGCACGAATTGCAGCGACGCGGCGCGGATCTCCTCCTCGGTCGCGGGAGGCTCGAAGTTGAAGAGCGTTTTGATGTTGCGGCACATGAACGGGCCTCCTTTTCTCACAACGCCAGCTGCGATCCCGGCGCGAGCTCTTCCGGCTCCGCGCCGCGGCGGAAGATGCGGGCCGGTTTCTCGCCGAGGAGGGTGACCGCGTCGTCGATGACCCGGAGCATCGAGCCTTCCCGGAGGCCGACCACGGGCGTTTCGTTCTCCTCGAGATACTCGCGGATGCGCTCTTCCCGCGTCTCGCCTTTGTGCGTGCTGTTCGGGTCGGGATCCTGGTAGTGGGGATTGATCTGGAACGGGACGAGCGCCAGGGCGTCGAACGACGGCGGATAGACGATGGGCATGTCGTTCGACGTCTTGATCGTCGGCATGGCCATGTTCGTTCCGGCGCTCGAGCCGATGTACGGGATGCCGTCGCGCAGGACGCGCTCGGGGATCACGTTCACGAGGTCGAGCTCGTAGAGCGTCTTCAGAAGACGGAACGTGTTGCCTCCGCCGACGAAGATCGCTTCCGCGGCGTCGATCTCCGCGCGGCCGCGGACCTGCGCGACGTCGAATCCCATGCGCCCGAGGCGCTCGCGGACTTTGTCGGTGTAGGCGTCGACGTTCTTCAATGCGAAGGGGACGAAGGCCACGGTGCGGACCCCCTCGAGCACGCGCCGGATCTCCGGCTCGGCGTGATCGAGGTAGCCGTAGCCGTGGACGTTGGAACTGGAGATGAGCAGCAGACGCATGATGTCGATCACTCCTTTGCGAGCCACCAGCCGAACGGGCCGGGGCGCCACAGAAACAGCCCGACACCCTCGGCGACGCGGACGTTCTTCACGCGCGTGTCGACCGCCCACTTCAACCCCACCTGAACCGTGAACAGGTACGGCTGGTCGGAGGCGATGATGTCGTGGAGCTCATGGTAGATCTCGGTGCGACGGGCGCGGTCGAAGGTGGTCCGTCCGCGCTCGAGGAGCGCATCGGCCTCGGCGCTCGCGTAATGAACGATGTTCAGGCCCGCCGGCGGAGCCTGGGCGGAATGAAACAGGGAGAACGGATCGGGATCGGGGTCGTTCGACCAGGCCATCATCGCCGACTGGTAATCCCCTTTGAGGATGCGGTCGAAGAATGCCGCGCCGTCGAGGGTCGAGATCTCCATCCTCACTCCGATGCGCCGCAGGGAATCCTGGTACGTCTGGGCCTGATCGATGGACGTCTTGCTGCCGGCGGAGATGAGCATCGTGAAGGAGAATGGCTTCCCGTCACGATCGACGATGCCGTCGTTGTCCGAGTCTCTCCAGCCCGCCCCCGCCAGGAGCCCCGTCGCCGCCTCCGGGTTGTACTCGATGGGATGGACTTCCGGGTTGTACGCCCAGCTGTCGGGAGTGAAGGGTCCGGAGATGGGGCGAGCCTGACCGTGATACAGGCGATCGATCACCGACTGCCGGTCGAAGGCCATGGCCAGCGCGCGGCGGACGCTCGCGTCCCGGAACAACGGATCACGGAGGTTCCACGGGCTGCAGTTGTACAGGAGCGTCCAGGTGTTGTGGAACTCGATGCGGTCCTTCGCGGCATCCTTTTCGCGCGCCCAGAGGTCGTTGTTGACGCGCGTCACGTGGACGTCGCCCCGCTTGAGTGCATTCCAGGCGACGTTGTCGTCCGCGATGATCCGGAACAGGACGGAATCGATGTACGGCGGCTCGCGCCAGTAGTTCTCGTTACGCTTCAGCCCGATCGTCTTGCCCGTCACGCGTCGCTCGAGAACGTAGGGCCCGTTTCCGACGACGGTCTTGTTCTTCCGGAAATCGCCTTTTTCGTACACGTGCCGCGGCAGCACGCCGATGTTGAAGTCGAAGAGCTGCGTCACACGCGGCTGTCGAAAGACAATCCGGGCGGTCCTGTCGTCGACGGCCTTCGTCTGTTCGCGGTCCAGCCCTTCGAATTTCGCGGCGTACTGCATCGACTCCTCTTCGAGGATCTTTTCGAGGGTGAAGATGACGTCGCCCGCGGTGACCGGGGTGCCGTCGCTGAACTTCGCGCGTGGATCGATGTGGAGGACGTAGGCCTTGCCGCCGTCCTCGACCTCCCACCTTGCGACCGTGCCGGGGATCGGCTCGAGGTTCGCGTCGAAGTCGATCAGCGGGTCATACAGGTACTGCAGCACCTGCCGCTCGTCCTCGGTGCTGTGCAGGACGTAGTTCAGCGTGGTGACGTCCGTCTCCAGACGGCGCACCAGGCGTCCGCCGACGACCGGTCCGCTTTCGACCGCCTGGGTGGTGGTGGCCGGCGCCGGGGGGACGGGCGTCTCGCGACCTTTGCACGCGGCGATGAGAGACCAGACGGCGACAACGCACCAGGCGAGCTTGCGCATGACGCCGCATTCTATGGGAGTGCTCGGAGGCTGTGAAAGATCCGGGCGCCGGGTTTCTTCAAAGCCTCTCAGCGCTGCGCGAGGAAGGCGCGGATGACGGCCTGTTCCCTTTCCTTCTTGATCCGCGAGAACAGCTGCGGGCCGAGGTGGTGGATCGTTTCCGGCTTGTCGAAGGGGAGCTTCGCGTGCATGGTGCCGCCGGGGAAGTGGCAGGGCTGGCAGCGCTTCTCGAGGATGGGCTGAACGTCGCGCGCGAAAACGACCGGTTGGTTGACGGTTGGCGGTTGACGGTTGGCGGCGGAGCCGGCAATCGTGCCGAGCAGCCAGAGCAGAAAGGCGAAGTCCAGCATCCACTCAATGTAGCGCCGGCAGAGCACGGAGTCTTGTCAGCGTGGTAAACATGTCTATCTCACTCACCACCGATCACCCACTTCTCGTACGCGTCTCCCGGCAGCTCGCGGACGAAGCGCGACGGCTCCATGAGCACGTCCATGCCCGCGCGGTCGCGGGCCATGACCGGGAAGACGAGATAGAGCTCCTGCATCGCGCGGGTGATGGCTACGTAGAACAGCCGGCGCTCTTCCTCCTCGCCGGGGATCACCAGCTCGCGCGTGCCGGCCTCGTCGATCACCGGCGCGTCCTGCGTCGCGCCTTCCAGCAGCGGCAGAGCCTCGTGGATGCGGTTCGGGGGGATGCGCACGATGCCGCCGGGAACGCGCAGCGCGCGCTGCGAGGGGAAGCGTCCATCGGCGAGCCAGATCACGAAGACCGCGCGCCACTCGAGTCCCTTGGCCTGGTGCACGGACGAGAGCACGATCTTCTCGTCCTCGGGGCCGACCACGGCGACGTCCTCTCCCGCGATGGGATTCGAAAGCGCGACCTCGTCGAGGAACTGCTCGACGTCGTCATAGCGCAGCGCGTATTGCGAGAGCTGCTCGAGGTCGTCCAGCCGGGCCTGCGCGTTCGGAAACTTCGCGCGCGCGTAGTCGCCGTAGCCGCGCTCGACGATCAGGCGGATCATTTCCGAGGGGTTGTGCTTCATCGCGTCGACGGAGATGAGACGAAGCACGTCGCGGACGCTGTCGAGCGACGGCGCGACGCCGCGGCCCGGCGGATACGCGCCGGCGGCCGGACCGCGCAGGAAGGCCTCCAGAGGATTGGGCGACGTCACGATCCGCGCCCACACCTCGGATGCGGTCTTCTCGCCAATTTTCGGATACAGCTTCAGCATCCTCTTCCACGAAAGCTCGTCGCGCGTGTTCGTGACGATCTTCAGATACGCCAGCACGTCTTTGATGTGGGCCTGCTCGAAGAAGCGGACGCCCGAGCGGATCTCGTACGGGATGTTGCGGCGGGTGAGCTCCATCTGCAGCTCGAGCGACTGGTAATGCGAGCGGTACAGGACGGCGATCTCGTCGAGCTTCTCGCCTTCGTCGCGCAGCTCGAGGATGCGCTGGGCGATGAACGACGCCTGCTCGTACACGTCGTCGACACCGACCACCGCCGGATCGGGACCATCGCCCCGCACGGCCTGCAGCTCCTTGCGGAACTGAAAGCGATTCGCGGCGATGGAGGCATTGGCGAGGGTCAGGATCTGCCGGGTGGAACGGTAGTTCGTCTCCAGCTTGTAGATCGTCGCTTCCGGGAAGCGCAGCGGAAAGGTGAGGATGTTCTCGAACGACGCGCCTCGGAATGAGTAGATCGACTGCGCGTCGTCGCCCACCACCATCACGTTCCTGCGCTCGGACGCCATGGCGTCGACGATGTCGGCCTGGAGCTTGTTCGTGTCCTGGTATTCGTCGACGAGGATGTGCCGGAAGCGGCGCCTGAGCGCGGCGGAGATCTCCTCGTGATCGTCGAGCAGCACCTTCCAGAACACCAGCAGGTCATCGAAGTCCATCGCGTTCGCGTCGCGCTTGCGCTCCTTGTAGCGGCGGAACACGTTCACGATCTCCGGGGAGAACATGAGGAAGTGGGGGTAGTTCTGCTCGAGGTGGAGCTCGAGGGGAGTGCGGGTGTTGATCAGAAACGAATAGACATCGAGGAGGACGTCGCCCTTGGGGAAGCGCTTCTCCAGGGTCTTGATGCCGAGGGAGGAGATGGCGGACTCCATCATCTCCTTGGCGTCCTCGTCGTCGAGGATGGTGAAGTTCGAGCGGTATCCCAGAGCGTCCGCGTAGCGGCGCAGGAGCCGGTTGCCGATGGAGTGGAACGTGCCTCCCCAGATGCGGCGGGTGTCGGTGGTGACGAGCTCCTCGATGCGGCTGAGCATCTCGCGCGAGGCTTTGTTCGTGAAGGTGACGATGAGGATGTCGTTCGGGTCGACGCCGTCCTCGATGAGGCGGGACACGCGATAGGTGAGGGTGCGGGTCTTCCCGCTGCCCGCGCCGGCGATGACGAGCATCGGCCCCTCGCCGGCCATGACCACCTCGAGTTGTTCGTGATTGAGCTGCTCTTCGTAGGCGACCTTGTATTGCTTCTGAGGCTTGTCGGGGCGTTTGAGAACGTACTTGCGGACCTTGGTGGGCATGCGCGAAGGGGAGCGTAGCAGGCGCGCGCGTTGACCGTTGACATATTGATGCCTGGTACCGATGTTTCGATGCGCATGAGAACCACGGTGCGACTGGATCCGCATCTCCTGGCCGAGGCGGAGAAAGTCGCGGCTGCGAACGGCAGAACGCTTGCTGCCGTCATCGAAGATGCGCTACGCGAGTCACTCTGCAGGCGTCGCGAGGGGAAAGGCGGGCCGATCGCCAGCCTGCCGACCTTCCGCGGGCACGGGTTGGTTCCCGGCGTCAACCTCGACGACAGCGCCGGCCTTCTGGAGCTGATGGAGGGCGATCGCGAGCGACGTCAACGTCCCTGATCAGGACTGCACTCTCCGACCGGGGACATCCTAACCCTCCGCTACACTGTTCCCCGTGCGCAGCCCGCGGTTCCTGGCATCCCTGGCCATCGTCTTCTGGGGCGTCTCGTTCGTCGCCACGAAGGCGGCTCTCGTCGAGATCGGGCCGGTCACGCTGGTCTTTCTCCGCTTCGCCATCGGCGCGGTGGTGCTGCTGGCGATCGTCCGCGAGCTGCCGCCTCGGCACGCCTGGCCGTCGCTCGCGCTGATGGGGCTCGTCGGCGTATTCATCCACCACATGCTGCAGTCGTATGCGTTGACGATGACCAGCGCGACGAGCACCGGCTGGTTGATCGGGGTCACGCCGATCTGGTCCGCGCTTCTGGCGGCGTTCATCCTGCGCGAGCGCTTCGGCTTCTGGAAGGTCGTCGGTCTCGCGGGAGGTTTTGCCGGCGCGCTGCTCGTCGTCACCAAGGGCGACTTCAACGCGAGCGTTCTCGGACGTCCGTCCACGACCGGCGATCTGCTGATTCTGATCAGCACCGTCAACTGGGCCGTCTACTCCATCCTCGGCCACGGCACCATCCGCACGCTCGGTCCGCGCCGGGCCACGTCGGGGGCGATGCTCTTCGGCGCCGCCATGCTCGCGCCGGTCTTCGCCGTGCAGAAGGGCTGGCGGCAGATCCCGAACCTCACGCTCACCGGCTGGTCGGCGCTGCTGTTTCTGGCCATCTGCTGTTCGGCGCTCGGCTACCTGTTCTGGTACGGTGCGCTCGAGCGGATCGAAGTGTCGCGCGTGGCGGCGCTGCTGTATGCCGAGCCGCTCGTGACGGTCGTCGCGGCGGCGCTGCTTCTCGGCGAGCGGATGAGCGGCGTCGTGGTGGCGGGCGGAATGCTCGTTCTGGTGAGTGTCGTCATCGCACAGTACGCACCTCGCATCGTCCAAGTGGAGGAAGCATGATTCGACGTCTGATCATCATCGCCATCGCTGCGCTTGCCCTCTCGTGCGCGTCCAACAGGCCGGACCGCGCCGACCCGCCGGACAGCAACGAGCACACGCGCTACTCCGGAAGCGAGATCGGTCCCAGTCCGGTCGGCTCGATTCCCGACGTCCGGCTGCGCGACGACGATCGCAACAAGGACGTCGTGCTGACCATCGACTACCCGACGCGCGGCGGCCCCCATCCGCTGATCCTCTTATCGCCCGGCTTCGGCGGCTCGCACCGCGGCTACGTCGGGCTGAGCTCGTACTGGGCGGCGAACGACTACGTCGTGATCCGCGTCAATCACGGCGATCGCACTGCCAACGTCCAGAGCGCTGAGGACATCTGGGCGAACGCGACACCCTCCGACTGGCGCAACCGCGTCCGCGACCTCACGTTCGTCATCGACTCGCTGCAGACGCTCACCGAGCGCTTCCCGGAGCTCGGAGGGAAGATCGACTCGACGAAGATCGGCGTCGCCGGACACTCCTACGGCGCCCACACGGCGATGCTCCTCGGCGGCGTGCGCACGTTTCCCGGTGCCGTCAGTTACGCGGATGCGCGCGTGAAGGCCGTGATCGCGATGTCGCCACACGGTCCGTCGGACGCTCGCGGATTGACCATGGAGTCGTGGACGGAGCTTCGCGTGCCGACGCTGTTCATGACCGGCTCGGCCGATCAGGGGGTGACGGAGGCCGAGACGCCGGAGTGGCGTGCAGAGGCGTTCCGGCTCGCGCCAGCGGGCGACAAATGGTTGGTGAGTGTGCTCGGTGCGGGGCACGTCACGTTTGCCGGAGGCATCGCAGGAATCGAGCAGATCGCGCGCGAGACGGCGTCGTCCCGCGGTGGCCATGTCCCGCCCGAAGTGGATCCGAACCGTCCTCCCGGCCTTCCACCGACCGGAGCGGACATCACCCGCGAAGGTCCACGCGGGCTCAGATCTTCGCGGACGGAGGCGTCGACGCTGAGGCAGAGGGATCTATTCGCAATCATCCGCGGTGTCGCCCTGACGTTCTTCGACGCCCACGTGCGAGGCGAGACCGCGGGACGCGAGGCACTGGAGAAAACGAGCGAGCGCCCCAACGTGACGGTGGAAAGGAAGTAGCGACTTCGACTGACCGTGTTCTCATTGAACTGTACGTCACTAAGCATTGCCCACGCCGTGGAGGAAGCATGATTCGTCGTCTGGTCGTGATCGTCATCGCAACGCTGGCCTTCTCGTGTGCGTCCAACACGGTCACCGGCTCCGATCCTCCGGACAGCGATGAGCGCACGCGCTACTCCGGCCGGGAGATCGGTCCCAGTCCCGTCGGCTCGATTCCCGACGTCCGGCTGCGTGACAACGATCGCAACAAGGACATCGAGCTGACCATCGACTATCCGACGCGGGGAGGCCCGCATCCGCTGATCCTCTTCTCTCCCGGCTTCGGCGGCTCGCACCGCGCCTATGTCGGGCTGAGCTCGTATTGGACGGCGAACGATTACGTCGTGATCCGCGTGAATCACGGCGATCGCACCACGAACGTCCAGAACGCGGAGGACATCTGGGCGAATGCCAAACCCGCCGACTGGCGGAACCGCGTCCGCGACCTCACGTTCGTCATCGACTCACTGCAGACGCTCACCGAACGCTTCCCGGAGCTCGCAGGAAAGATCGACGCGACGAAGATCGGCGTTGCCGGACACTCCTACGGCGCGCACACGGCGATGCTCGCCGGCGGCGTTCGTACCTTCCCGGACGGGGTCGGCTACGCGGATGTGCGGGTGAAGGCCCTGATCGTGATGTCGCCGCCGGGGACCTCGGACTTTCGCGGATTGACGCCCGAGTCGTGGACCGAGGTTCGGGTGCCGACGCTGTTCATGACCGGCACGGCCGATCAGGGCGTGACCGAGTCCGAAACGCCGGAGTGGCGCGCCGAGGGATTCCGGCTCGCTCCCGCCGGGGACAAGTGGCTGGTGAGCGTTCTCGGTGCCGGTCACCTCACCTTCTCCGGAGGCGTTACCGGAATCGAGCAGATCGCGCGCGAGCGCGCGCGGGACCACGCAACCGAAATCCCCCTGGACCCCGACCCGATGCGTCTTCCCGGGCGTCCACCGAGCGGCGCGGCCGGCTCCCGTCAGGGAGAGCCCAGAGCTTCGGCGACGGAAGTGTGGGCGATGAAGCAGAAGGATCTCTTCGCGACCATCCGCGGCGTGACGCTGTCGTTCTTCGACGCGTATCTGCGCGAAGACGCGGCAGGGCGCGAGGCGCTGGAGAAGACGGGCGAGCGACTGAACGCAACGATGGAGAAGAGGTAGCGATGAACGTTTCCAGCGCAAAAGCCCTCGTCACCGGCGGCTCTTCCGGCATCGGACTCGCGACCGCGCGACACTTGCGGGAGCGGGGAGCGCAGGTCGCAATCTGCGGACGCGACGAGGCCCGGCTGCGCAATGCGGCGAAGAGCATCGGAGCTCTCGCGATCCACGCCGACGTCGGCAGTGAGAGCGACGTCGTCGGGATGGTCCGGCAGATCATCGACGCGTTCGGCGGGTACGACGTGTTGATCAACAACGCCGGTTTCGGCGTCTTTGCCCCTCTCGTCGAGACGCAGCTCGCGGAGATGCAGCGCGTGTTCGCGACGAACGTCTTCGGCGCCATGCTCGTGGCGCGCGAGTCGGCGCGGCACTTCGTGACGCAGTCGCGTGGCGACATCGTCAACATCGCCTCAACCGCGGGCGAGCGCGGGTTCGCCGGCGGCACCGCATACGCGGCGAGCAAGTTCGCGCTCACGGGGATGACCGAGTGCTGGCGCGCGGAGTTGCGCAAACACAACGTGCGTGTCATGCAGATCAACCCCAGCGAGGTGCAGACGGAGTTCGTGGTCGCCTCGGGGCGACCCGCGCGCGCCCCCAGCGAGCGCAAGCTGGTCGCGAGCGACGTCGCCCAGACGATCGTGTCGATGCTCGAGCTGCCCGATCGGGGATTCATCCCCATGACCGCCGTATGGGCGACGAATCCGGATTGATCTGTCGATCGAGCGACCGTCCAGACGAACGGACCGCCGGCTAACGCATGGGCGTCTCGCCCGGGCCGCCCGTGCCGGCGGGACGCCGGCACGTCAGCCGCCGAGACGGCGGCGGTCCTTCATTCGACATGCAGCACCCAGCACCCAGCACTCAGCATTCAACACGAGCCCGGTTGGGAGTAAAATCCACCATCCCCAGCTTCAGGAGCCTACACAATGATCCGTACACTCGCAGCTTTGCTCGCCCTCTGTCCGCTCGCCGTGTTCGCGGCCGAACGGCACATTTTTCGTTTCGGCGGCGACGTGCCGGCCACGTTCGCTTCGTCCGCGCAGGCCGCGGGCGGTGTGGTCACGTCACGGCACACCGAGGCCGGCATCGCCGTCGTGCGTGGGTTGAGCGACGAGGAAGCGGAGAGTCTCGCCGCGACGACCGGAGCCGTCGAATCGGTCGCCGACGTCGGTGTGTATCTGCGGCTGGGCACCCTCGGCGATCAGGTGGAGGACGAGAGCGTCCCCGTCGACCCCGTTTCGCCGGCCGACGCGATGATGTACCCGTATCAGTGGCACCTTCGGGCGATCGGCGCGGAGCGCGCGTGGGAAGCGGGGCGTCTCGGCTCGCCGAGAGTCACCGTCGCGGTCATCGACACCGGCGTCAGCTACGAGCACGCCGACCTCGTGGGGCGCGTGGATCTGAGCCGCAGCGTCTCGTTCGTTCCGAGCGATGACGCCGACGTCGCCGTTTTCTTTCCGGGCAAGCACCCCGTGACCGATCTCTACTACCACGGCACGCACGTCGCCGCGACGATCTCGAGCAACGCGCAGGTCGCGGCCGGTGTCACCGCGAACGTCACGATCATGGGCGTGAAGGTTCTGTCCCGCTGGGGCGAGGGAACGTTCAGCGGCGTGCTGGACGGCCTGATCTGGGCCGCCGATCACGGAGCGGACGTCGCGAACATGAGCATCGGTGACACGATGCTCAGGTCTGGGAACGGCAGATACGTCGCGATCATGCAGCGCGTCTTCAACTACGCGCATCGGAAGGGAACGCTGGTCGTCGTCGCCGCGGGCAACGACTCCATCGACCTCGATCACGACCGCAATCTCTACAAGATGTACTGCCATGCGCCGAACGTCGTCTGCGTCTCCGCGACCGGTCCGGACGACGAGGTGGTGTGGTACTCGAACTATGGCCGCTCCTCGATCGACGTCGCGGCGCCGGGTGGAACCATCAACGACCGGGTCTGGGCGGCCTGCTCGCGCACGTCGCTGCTCGTGCCGTTCTGCCAGGACAACGACGAGGTTCTCGGTCTGATGGGCACGTCGATGGCCGCGCCGCACGTCTCGGGGCTGGCCGCGCTGCTCGTCGAGGACATCGGTCGCGGCAAGCCGTCGCAGGTGAGGACGCGTCTGTTGCAGAGCGCGGAGGATCTGGGCGCGAGAGGAACGGATCCGTTCTACGGTAAGGGACGGATCAGTGTGCCGCGCGCTTTGAAGTTGCGGTAGTAATATCTCCGCCCCGATGTCCGAAAAACTCCCCGAGCCGGTGACGTCCCTCCACACGGCCTGGACGACCACGCTCGATTGGAAGCTGACCGAGCAACGGATCCAGAGCGAGCAGCTTCGGCTCCTCGGGTCGGCGGTGCGGGTGACGGCGGAGGGGATCGCCATTCTCACGCCCGCGGTCGAGGCGATCGGGCCGCGCATCGCGTTCGTCAACGACGGCTTCTGCGCGATCTACGGCCTCCGGAGAGAAGACATCATCGGCCAGACGCCGCAGATCTTCGCCATCGTCGATCGCCAGCGGGCCATCGTCGACAGCCTGCTGCAGCATGTCTTCGAGCAGCGGCCGTTCGTGGCCGAGGCGACGGCGCGGCGTGAGAACGGCGCGGAGTTCGAGCTCGATCTGCAGCTCGTCCCCGTCGAGGACGGTGGACAGCTCACGCACTGGGTGGCGTTCCTGCGCGACGTTACGCAGGCGAAGCATCAGGTCACGTCGCTGCGCCACCAGGCGATGCACGATGCTCTGACCGGACTGCCGAACCGCGCGCTGCTCTTCGATTCGCTCGACCGCGCCATCGACGCCGCGCGCACCAACGGCTGCATGCTCGCGCTGTTGCTGATGGACCTCGATCGCTTCAAGGAAGTCAACGACACGTTCGGGCATCAGTTCGGCGACGCGCTGCTCAAGCAGGTGTCGTTTCGTCTGCGGAATCAGATCCGCGGCGAGGACGTGGTGGCGCGCCTCGGCGGCGATGAGTTCGCGCTCGTGCTGCCACACAGGGACGACGCGAACGGCGTCGCTCTGACGGCCCGGCACATTCTCGGCTCGCTCGAGCAGCCGTTCGTCATCGACGGTCAGGTGCTCGACGTCGGCGCGAGCATCGGCATCGCCCTCTTTCCCGAGCATGGCGCCGACGCGCGAACCCTGCTCCGGCGCGCGGACGTCGCCATGTACGCGGCCAAGCAGAAGCAGAGCGGGTACAGCTTCCACCGCGAGGACGGGGAGTCGCGCTCGCCCGATCAACTCGCACTCGTGGTCGAGCTACGCCACGCCGTCGAGCGCAACGAGCTCGTCGCGCACTACCAGCCGAAGCTGCACATGCGCAGCGGACTGATGACGCGCGCGGAAGTCCTCGTGCGCTGGAACCATCCGCAGCGCGGACAGCTGCCACCCTCGCAGTTCATCCCGCTCGCGGAGCGGACGGGCCTCATCCGTGGCGTCACGGACTGGCTGCTCGAGCACGCGGTCGGCCAGTGCCGCGTGTGGCAGGACGCCGGTGCGCCGATCCACATCGCCGTGAACGTGTCCGCCCGCAGTCTTCTCGATCAGGGATTGCCGGGGAAGGTGCAGAGCACGCTCGATCGCTGGGGCGTCGATCCTCGCTTTCTGAAAATCGAGATCACGGAGAGCAGCATCATGGCCGATCCGGCCCACGCGCTGGCCATCCTCTCGATGCTCCAGTCGATGGGCGTGCGCTTGTCGGTGGACGATTTCGGGACCGGCTACTCTTCGCTCACGCACCTGCGCGAGCTGCCGATCGATGAGATCAAGATCGACAAGTCGTTCGTGACGGGGATGCGCAGCAGCGACGCGGATGCCGCGATCGTCCGCACGGTGATCGATCTCGCGCACAACCTAGGCAAACAGGTGTGCGCCGAGGGAGTCGAGGACGAGGCGACCTGGCGGATCCTGAGGGAGCTCGGCTGCGACCTCGCACAAGGCTTCTGGATCGCGAGCCCGATGGCCGCGGATGAGCTGATGGACTGGCTGACGGAAACGAGCTGGGGCCTGGGCGGCGAGCTCAGTAGGGTCAGCTGCGGTTGAGTGCGAGTCCGGAAGGCGGCCTCAGACATCGTCTCAGTTTTCGCGCCTCAAAGTCTCAAAGTCGCAAAGTCTCAAAGAGGTAGCGGTCTCACTCTTTGAGACTTTGAGACCTTGAGACTTTGAGACTCTTACTTCACGCGGATCTTCGCCCGGTCCAACTTCTCGATTCGGCGCATCTCCGCGTCGACCTTCCGCTGCGTGCGCCAGGCGCGTTTGGGCGTGGCGATGGCCGTGCCGGTGAGGGAGAACGGATCGGGCCACTCCTGCGTCGTCCGCATGATCGAGCCGGACATCGGCATCATCGGCGCGAATCGCCAGCGCTGCCCGAGGGCGGTGAACTCGATCGTGCCCCAGTAGAAGCGGAAGTTGCGCTCGCGCTCCGGCTCCTCGGGAATGGCCGCGACGAAGCGCTGCAGGTTCTCGCGCGAATAGTCGGGCCTTGCTTCCTGCGCGCGGGCAGGCGCGACCAGGATGGCGGCGAAGAGAACGAGAATGGCGGTGCTCGTCTTCATGGCGCGTCTCGCTGATTCTACGACGATCCTTCCCTTGCGAAAGTTACGCCTTTGGGGCTGCGAAGTCTCAAAGTCGCAAAGTCTCAGAGTCTCAAAGAGGTGCCCGCCCCTCTTGAGACTTTGCGACTTTGCGACTTTGCGACTGAGTCCTGAGTCGGATCCCCTCGTGAGGACTCAGGACTCAGGACTCAGGACTCAGGACTGGTCGCTACTTCAGATGCCGGGCCAGGAAATCCCACATCTCCTTTCGCGAGTCCTTCGCGAGTTTCGTGTCGATACGGTTGAAGCGGTGCGCCCCGGGGGCGTTCTGGTAGATCTTGTACTCGAACTGCTTCCCGGCGGCCTTGAGCGCCGCGATCATGTGCTCGACCTCCAGCACGTGGACGTCTTCGTCGTTCGTGGTGGTATGGATGAGCAGGGGTGTGCGGAGCTTCTCGGCATGCATGACCGGCGAGCGCCGCCGATACTCCATCACATTGTCCTCGGGCTGCTTGCCGATGAACTCCTCGAAGAGGTCGCGGTAGCTCTGGCCGGTGTAGCCCATGCGCGCGACGAGGTCGCTCACCGGCACACCCGCGTAGGCGACCCTGTAGTCATCCGGCCACTGGAAGATGTTCATCAAGGTGTGGAAGCCTCCGTGGCTCCAGCCGAAGATGCCGACGCGGCGCGGGTCGACGAAAGGGAGGTTCTGCACGGCCCAGTCGCGGGCGTCGTGAGTGTCGTCGATCTCCGCGCCGCCGTAGTCGATCTGGCTGTACAGATCGCCGCCATGTCCGATCGAGCCGCGGTACTCGGGGGAGACGATGACGAAACCGCGCCCCAGCGCCTCGCGGAAGATGTGCGCATAGTTCGTGGTGAGCCGCCCGTGCACGCCGCCGTGGGCGAACACGAGCATCGGAGCGCGCCCCTGCAGATCCTTCGGCGAGAAGACATACACCGGAAAGATGATCGGGTTGCCGGCATTCTTGTCGGTGGCGTTCTTCTCCCGGCGCGGCTTGCTCGATGCGATCTCGAATTTGTCGATGTTGGCCACATCGCCCAGACGGAAATACCAGATGGCGTCGTCGACCATGCGCTGGGTGTCTTCGAACTGCCGATCGTTGCGCCGCCCGTGGGACTCGAGCTGCTTGCTCACGTCGGGCGTCTGCTGAGCTGCTGCCGAAAGTGCGAAGAGGAGGATGAGAAACCGTTTCATGGCGTGATTCTAGTCTTCGAGTCCCGGCGTCGGGGAGTCGCAACGTCACGCTCGAAGTCTTCAAGTCTCAGAGTCCAAGGGTTCAACGCTTCAGAGGCTCAAAGTCACAGCCGGTCGCGCTCACTTCTTTGAGACTTTGAGACTTTGAGACTCTGAGACCTTGAGACTTTGCGACGCCGGGGCAGAACGGTTACCATCCAAACTACCATGAACGAGCCCATCACGATTACCATCGACCGCGTCGGCCGCCTGGTCATTCCGAAGGAAATCCGGGATGAGGCGGGGATCGAGCCGGGGATGGCGCTGGAGGTTCGCTGCCGCGAGGGGCGCATCGAGATCGAGCCGCGACGTCGGCCCATCCGGATCGTGAAGAAGGGGAGGCTGCAGGTCGCGGAGTCGGTGGAGACCGGCGAGCCCCTCACGCGCGCGGTGGTCCGGAAAACCGGGGAGCGCGCCTGATGCCGGCCCTCGTCGCCGCGGACGCCACCGTGCTCGTGGCCGCGATCGTGTCGTGGCACGAGCGGCATGGAGCGGCGGCAGGAGCGGTGGAGGCCGCGCTCGCGCGCAAGGCTCTCGTCGTTCCGTCGACGGCGCTCCTCGACGCTTATGCGATCCTCACCCGTCTCCCGGCCCAGCACCGGCTCGTGCATGCGGATGCGTTCCATCTCCTCCGCAGCAGCTTCGGCTCCGCCCGCGTCGCCGGTCCTCGTACACGCGACGCCTGGTCGATGCTCCGGCGCTGGTCGGTCGCCCCGGTCGGCGGCAGCGAGGCCTACGACGCGCAGCTCGTCGAGATCGCAAAAAACGCGGGCGCGAAGACGTTGCTCACGTTCCGCCGCAGTGAACTGGAACGGCTGGCTATCCCCGGCATCGAGATCGTGGAACCGGCTTAGGGGGTGCTGAGTGCTGAGTGCTGAGTGCCGAGTGAGATCCCACACTCATCACTCACCACTAACGTAGCCGCTCTTGCGCCTTCGCTTCTCCCTCGGGGAAGAACACGACCTTCAGGGCCTCGTGCCGATCGAACTTGCCGATGCCCTCGTGGAAATCGTGGAGCGAGTCGTAGGTGGCCTGCACGACCCACTCGACATCGAGGCCGGAGCGGAGCATGCCGAGCATCCGCTGCCAGGTCGAGTACATGCGCCGCCCGATGATGCCGTGCAGGGTCACGCCTTTGAAGATGACGTTGTGCGTGTAGTCGTCGATCGTCACGGCGTTCCCTGCGGGGAGGCCGAGGAGCGAGAGCGTCCCGCCTTTGCGTGCGATATCGAGGCCGAAGTTGATCGCGGCGGCGGAGCCGGACATCTCGCAGACGACGTCGACGCCGGCGCCGTCGGTGATCGCCTGGATCGCGTTCTTCACTTCGCCCGGATCGGTCGTGCGGACGTTGAACGCGTGGAGGTTCTGATAATTGCGCACCGCCGCCCAACGGCGTGCCGTCTCGAGGGCGTGATCACTGACGTCCGTGACGATGACGGTCGACGCACCGCTGTGCTCCGCGATCGCGGCCGACATCGCCCCGATCGGACCGAAGCCGGTGACGGCCACCGATTTGCCGGCCAGATCGACGACCTGCATCGTGTGCACGGCGTTACCGAGGGCGTCGAGGAACGCGCCGACGCGAACAGGCACGAACGAGGGGAGCTTCACCACGTTCGATGCCGGCACCTTCACGAATTCCGCGAAGCAGCCGTCCTCCTGCATGCCGTACGTCCTGGTGCGAATGCAGACGTGGCCGTTGCCGGAGCGGCACTGCGGGCATTCGTTGCAGATCCAGTGCATTTCGCACGAGACATAGTCGCCCGGCGCCAGCGTGCCTTCCCAGGCGCGCTCGCCGCCTGGGCCGAGCTCCTCGACGAAGCCGCAGAACTCGTGGCCATAGATGCGCGGCGGGGTGACCGAGCCCTGAATGGACGGGTCCCAGTGATAGATGTGTTTGTCGGTGCCGCAGATGCCGGTCGCGGCGACGCGGATCAGGACCTCGCCGGGGCCGGGCTTCGGGACGGGGCACTCACGGATTGTGGTCCCCTCGGGACCATCGAGCGGAGCGGACTTGACGACGGCGATCATGGTTTCAGGGGGGCAGAGCGCAGAGGGCAGAGCGCAGAAGATCCGCGGCCTCACGCGATGCGCGCGGATGCTATCACGCGATCAGAAGGCAGAGGGCAGAGCGCAGAAGGCAGAGGGCAGAAAGCAGAAGAAGATGCGCAGCTCACGCGCTCGACCGTGCGCCGCCGGAGGCGCCAGCGGGAACGGTGTCGGGTGGCGGTGACTTCCGCCCTCTGCCCTCCGCGCTCTGCCCTCTGAACACGCGCCGTAGAGCGCGCAACGCGGTGTCCCTCCACTGCTCGATCACCGGCGTTTCCTCGACCGACACCGTGCGATGTGTGTCGTGCGGGAGGCCGGCGATGAACTGGGAGATCGCCCAGATCAGCGAGTCGGGATCGCGGACGTGCAGGTCTTTGTGCAGGCCCCCGTCGATGATGTGGATCCGCTTTTCCGTGGGACAGGCGCCGAAGATCTCGTGGCCCATCCAGCAGGGGATGACCTCATCGGCGGTGCCGTGCATCACCAGCAGAGGCACCTGGAGCCGCCGGATCACGCCGAGCGTGTCGAACAGATCGCCGGTGAACCAGTGCCGCGGCAGACGAGGGAAGAGCACGCGCGTGATCTGCGGGAGGCTCGTGAAGGTCGACTGGAGAATCAGTCCGTCGAACGGATGACGGCGGATCACCTGCGCCGCGACGCCTCCGCCGAGGGAGAAGCCGTAGAGAACGGAGGGGAGGTGTTTGGGACGGATGCGATCGTGAAAGCGCGAGGCCGTGACGCCGTCGGCAATCACGCCACGGTAGCTCGCAACGCCGGTGCTCTTGCCAAAGCCGCGGTAGTCGAAGAAGAGGACGTTGAAGCCGGCGTCGAGCAGGTGCGGGATCACGTCCGCGCTGATCGTGATGTTGCCGGTGTTCCCGTGGCAGAAGACGCCGCTGGCCTTTGGATGCTCCGCGCGGCAGTACCACGCGTGCAGCAGCTCGCCGTCCGGCGTGTCGATCCAGTGCTCCTCGACCGCGCCGTCGGGGATGCCGTAGTCGGCGGGGTCCCAGGAGCGGACCGGATTGCGATCGGGGCAGAAGATCTGCGTGTGGCGGAAGACGCGGCGGCCGACGTCGAAAGCGGCGACGGCGAGGCCGCCGATGAGGAGAGGCAGGGCATCTTCGAACCGTTTCCGTCGGGAGCGGCGCATGATCCTGAAGATACGCCTGAGCAAGACCGTTGCCGTGCTACAGTTCGCCGCAGTGCGGTACGTCGAGTCACACACCCGTGTGCGCTACAAAGAGACGGACCAGATGGGGATCGCCCATCACTCGAATTACGTCGTCTGGTTCGAGATCGGACGCACGGACCTCTGCCGGGAAACCGGATTTCCGTACGCAGAGATCGAGAACCGTGGATTCCTCCTCGTGGTCACGGAGATCGGCTGCCGCTACCGGACCCCATTCCGCTACGACGAGGACGTGTTGATCCGCACGTCCGTCGCCAGTGTCGCCAGCCGAGCCATGAAGTTTGCGTACGAGCTCTACGACGGCACCGGCTCCGACCTCCGCGCCACTGGCTTCTCGGCCCACATGTGGCTGGACCGCGACACGCGCAAGCCCTCGCGCGCGGATGCGGAGGTGATGAGGGCGTTCGAGCCGTTCCTGATTAGCCGGTGGCCGGTAGCCGGTGGCCAGTAGCCGATGGCCAGTAGCCGGTTGGCCGCGTGTTTGGCCCGAGGCGTCGGTTCTCATCACCGAGTAGCCAAGGGAGAACGAGCTGACTGTCGCGCGAAACCGCCTCCGCAACTGGCAACTGGCCGCCGGTGACTGGCAACTGCCTACCGGCTACACCGGCAACTGGCAACTGGCAACTGGCTACTGTCATCACAGCCTCATGAATCCACCCTTGAGCGCCTCTTCCGGGTTCCCCGAAAAGATCTTCTTGTTTGCCTCGGTGGAGAAGTAGTAGAGCTTGTCCTTGTACTCCAGCATCGGCGTCTTCGCGGTGATGGAGATCTTGCTGCCGTCGACCGGGTCCATGGCGATGGCGGGCGAGAAGGGGAGAGCGGCACGGATCCTCTCATCCTCGGGGGTGAGGTGGATGGGCTCCGGCGTGTGCCACTGGTTCAGCGGTTTCGGTTTGGGCGGCGGCGCTTCGTCCTGCAGCATCGGGGGCGGCGCGAGTGGCGCCGGCGAGGGGGTGACCGTGTTGATCGTCGCCACGCCGGGGCTCTGCGTGCGCGTGGGCTGCTGGGCGTTGCAGGCCATGTTGCCCGCCACGAGGAGAGGCAGGAGCGCGGGAAGGACGCGGCGACACTTCATCGGAGATCCTGGTTTTGCGAACGCCGAGCCAGTCTACGCAAAAAAGGCGGCGTGGGGCACGCCGCCTGAGGTCGATCTGAGTTTTGGTGCCCGGGACTGGAATCGAACCAGCACCCTCTAATGAGGACAGGCTTCTGAGACCTGCGCGTCTACCAATTCCGCCACCCGGGCAACGGGGAACGCGATTGTATTGGCATGCGGAGGAATGTCAATTGCGTGGGCGAAATTCCGTAGCATGCTTCCCTCGCCGGGTCGAAACGAATATCCTGCTCGCGTAGACCGAGACAACACGATGCCTCCATCGTCTTCGGCCGCGAAGATCACAACCCCGCGTCCCCAACCTGTTCCGAGAGAACCCTTGTCGAACGAGATCTGGAACCTGCCCAACGCGCTCACGCTGTTGCGGATCTTCCTCGTCCCGTTTCTCGTCGTCGTCCTCCTGACGAAGTTCACCGCCCGCGAGTTCGTCGGCCTGGCAATCTTCCTCGTCGCGGCGATCACCGACTTCTTCGACGGCTGGATCGCCCGCCGCCGCAACCAGACCACACGTCTCGGCGCACTGCTCGACCCGATCGCGGACAAGCTCCTGATGTCGGCCGCCTTCATCTCCCTCGTGGAGATGGATCCCAAGCACGTGCCGGCCTGGATGGTGGTGATCATCATCGGCCGCGAGTTCGCCGTGTCGGGTCTCCGATCGATCGCGGCGCAGCAGGGAGTGACGATCGCCGCCTCGCCGCTCGGGAAAGGAAAGATGGTGACGCAGGTCATCGCCATCTCGCTCCTGATCCTCGGCTACGAGCTCGGCCAGTTCCGCGTCATCGGGACGGTTGCCCTCTGGGGGGTGATGCTGTTCGCGCTGGCCTCGGGGGTGGACTACTTCGCGAAGTTCTCGCGCGCGATCCTGAGGGATCGTCAACCCTGAGGAGCGAAGCGCGCGGCCACAAACCCTGAGCGAAGCGAAGGGTCAGGGGAGCCCTCTCGGGGAG
This sequence comes from uncultured Thermoanaerobaculia bacterium, assembly GCA_964558905.1. GTDB lineage: Bacteria > Acidobacteriota > Thermoanaerobaculia > Gp7-AA8 > Gp7-AA8 > QHVT01. The sequence continues at coordinate 45,660 of CAZLGP010000281.1, forward strand.
CGCTCATTGCGCTGTCAGCGTGAGGGCTCCCTGGACCCTTCGCTTCGCTCAGGGTTCGTGACAGCGCTCTCCGAGAGGGCTCCCCTGACCCTTCGCTTC
>CAZLGP010000282.1:0-7042 GCA_964558905.1 uncultured Thermoanaerobaculia bacterium
TGCACGTGCCTGCCGCCCCACCCACACAGGTCCCTCGCTCGACGCTCGGGATGACAGACTGTGAACCGATTCGCTCACTGTGAGAAGCGGACAAACCTCGCAAGCCCCGCGCCGTACCCGGACAGGCGCATAAGTCCGAGGTCGTTCTCGTGCCGGGAAAGCACAGCGAAGTGGTCTGACCGGCAATCTTGACACCACCTCTTGGTGTTCCTACCCTCTGCTTGGCACTCGGACCGCTGGAGTGCCAGCAAGGGACATGGCCACGAGACAAGACTTCGACCTCGATCCGCGCGCGCGTGAAGTCCTGCGTGAGATCGTCCTGCAGCACATCGGCAACGGCGAGCCCATCGGTTCGCGGACTCTATCGAAGTGCGGGAAGTTCCAGCTGTCTCCGGCCAGTCTGCGCAACGTCATGGCCGATCTCGAAGAACTCGGCTTCCTCGCGCAGCCCCACACCTCGGCCGGCCGGGTCCCAACCGACCGCGGCTATCGCTTTTTCATCAATCACCTGATGGCCTCGCGCGTCCTCAGCACGCGCGAGCGCGACGCGATCGACGAAGAAGTTGCCGGCGTCAACGAGATCGACGAGGTTCTCCATCACGCGTCGTCGCTGCTGTCGAAGCTCAGCGATCAGGTGGGCCTCGTGTTCATGCCCACTCTCCTGCAGTTCGCCATCCGCTCGATGGATTTCATCTCCGTCGCCGACAGCCGGATCATGTGCGTCATCGTCGGCACGAACGGCGTGGTCGTGAACAAAGTGATCGAGACGCGGTTCCTGTTCACCCGCGACGAGCTGGAGAAGATCGGCCGCTACATCTCCCTCGAATTCGCCGGGCTGACGCTGGATCGCATCCGCCGCCGCCTCATCAGGATGACCGAGGAGGAGCGCGCGCAACACGACGCGATGCTGCAGAAGACGATCTCCCTCGGCATCGACGCCGTGAACACACCCTTCGAGCACGAGCTCTACGTCGAAGGGGCGACGTCGATCCTGAACAAGCCCGAATACTCCGACGCCGCCTCGCTGAGAAAGACCTTTCTCGCGCTGCAGGAGAAGGAGAAGCTCGTCGAGTTGTTGGAGACGTGTCTGCGGGAAGAGGGTTTGCAGATCCTGGTCGGTTCCGAGAGCGACTTCACACAGATCCACAACTTCAGTATCGTCGCGCGACGCTACGGGTCCGGCTCCGCGCCTTTGGGGATGGTCGGCATCATCGGGCCGATGCGCATGGAGTACGCGCGCATGGCTCCGCTGGTCGACTACCTGAGCCGCGCGCTGAGCCGCAAGATCGAGGAAGAGGACAGGCAGTTCATCCCGAGCAAAGCGAGGGATCAACGGAGCCCCCGCGATTGACGTGCCTTGCACGCTCGGCGAGAGGGCTCCATTGACCCCTCGCTGCGCTCGGGGTGAAATGGAGAAGAGGAGCACCACGGGAATGGCTGAGAACAACGAGCGCGGCGCGGACGACGCGGACGACGCCTACGTCATCGAAGACACGGAAGGCTCGGTCGAGGAGATCGAGCGCGAGATGCGTGAGACCGCCGAGGAGGCGGCCAGCGACACGGCGGCGGAGGATGCCGAAGACACGGCCGCGCCGAAGGACGACTACAAGAACCGCTACGTCCGTGCACTCGCGGACTTCGAGAACTTCCGCAAGCGCTCCGAGCGCGAGAAGGCGGACTTTTTTCGCTACGCCACCGCCGCCGTCCTGAGGGACGTCCTCCCGGTCCTCGACAACTTCGACCGTGCGCTCGAGCACGCGGAGGAAGGCGACGAGTTCCACAAGGGCGTGCTGATGATCTACAAGCAACTCTTCGAGGTTCTGCAGCGACACGGACTCAAGCCGATCGACGAAGCGGGTGTGACGTTCGACCCGAACTTCCACGAGGCCGTCGTGCGCGAGGAAAACGACTCCGTGCCGAACCACACCGTCGTGGCAATCCTGCAGAAGGGGTATTTCCTGCACGACCGGCTTCTGCGGCCGGCCCTCGTGAAGGTTGCCGTCGGCGGGCCGGAGAAAGATGTGACAGCGTAGCCAATGGCCAAAATCCTCGGAATCGATCTCGGCACGACCAACTCGTGCGTGGCCGTCGTCGACGTGACGACGCCTCAGGTCATCCCCAACCGGGAGGGCAGCCGCACCACTCCGTCCGTGGTCGGCTTCACCGAGGATGGCGAACGGCTGGTCGGACAGATCGCCAAGCGTCAGGCCATCACGAATCCGTTCAACACCGTCTTCGCCATCAAGCGCCTCATCGGACGGAAATTCGATTCCGAGGAAGTGACGCACGCGAAGAACGTCCTTCCGTACAACATCGTCGTGGCCGCGAATGGCGACGTGAAGGTCCGCATCCGCGACAACGAATACTCGCCCGAGGAGATCAGTGCGTTCGTGCTGATGGAGATCAAGGCTTTCGCCGAGGACTTCCTGGGCGAGCAGATCACCGAGGCCATCATCACCGTCCCGGCGTACTTCAACGACTCCCAGCGACAAGCCACGCGCGACGCGGGCAAGATCGCCGGTCTCGAAGTCCTGCGCATCATCAACGAGCCGACCGCGGCCGCACTCGCCTACGGCCTGGAGAACCGCCAGAACCAGGTCATCGCCGTCTACGATCTCGGCGGCGGCACCTTCGACGTCAGCATCCTCAAGCTCGAGGACGGCCTCTTCGAAGTGCTCTCCACCTCCGGCGACACGTATCTCGGAGGGGAAGACTTCGACAAGCGCATCATGGATCGCCTGCTGGATTTCTTCCAGAAGGAGAGCGGCATCGATCTGCGGGAAGACCGCATGGCCCTGCAGCGATTGAAAGAGGCCGCGGAGAAGGCGAAGTGCGAGCTGTCGATGGATACGGAGTCGCGCATCACCCTGCCGTTCATTTCCCAGGACGCCAGCGGCCCCAAGCACCTGAACTACGTCCTCACCCGCCGTGAGTTCGAAGGACTCGTGGAGGACCTGATCCAGAGGACGATCGACCCGGTCAACGACGCTCTGCGCGCCGCCGGGGTGTCCGCGCGCCAGATCGACGAGGTCGTGCTCGTCGGGGGACAGACCCGCACGCCGAAAGTGGTCGAGGCGGTGCGCCACGTGTTCGGCAAGGATCCGAACCGCAACATCAACCCCGACGAGGTCGTCGCTGTCGGAGCCGCGATCCAGGGCGGCATTCTTCGCGGGGACATCAAGGACATGGTCCTGCTCGACGTCACGCCGCTCTCCCTCGGCCTCGAGACCCGGGGCGGACTGTTCCAGAAGCTGATCGAGCGGAATTCCACGATCCCGACCAAGAACTCCCTCGTGTTCACGACCGTCTCCGACAATCAGACCCGAGTGAACGTGCACGTCCTGCAGGGAGAGCGCGAGTTCGCCAACGAGAACAAGTCCCTCGGGAAGTTCGACCTGGTCGGGATCCCGCCCGCGCCGCGCGGCGTCCCCCAGATCGAGGTCACCTTCTCGATCGACTCGAACGGCATCGTCAACGTCACCGCGCGCGACCAGGCGACCGGTCAGTCCCAGGGTGTCCAGATCAATCCGGCCGGCGGGCTGTCGAAAGACGAGATCGACCGGATCATCAATGACGCGTCGGCGCACCAGCGCGCCGATGCCGCCCGTCGCGAGCTCAGGCTGCTCGCGAACAAGCTCGACGGAATGATCTACACGAACGAGAAGGTTTTCCGTGAGTTCGGCAAGCTCCTCAAGGATGACGAGCGGGACCGCGTTCAGAAGATCATCACCCGGGCGAAGGAAGCGGTAGGCGCCGAGGACAAACAGAAGATCAACGACGCGATCTTCGAATTGCAATCCGCGTCGCGGATCCTGACCAGCGTGATGCTTTACAACCCGCTGAAAGCGTCCGCGCCGTCCACAGATACGTAATGGCAACCACCGAAAAACGCGACTACTACGAAGTGCTGGGCCTGCAGCGCGCCGCCTCGATCGACGAGATCAAGAAGGCCTACCGCAAGCTCGCGGTGAAGTACCACCCGGACAAGAACCCGGGCGATGCTCAGGCGGAGGAGAGGTTCAAGGAGGCCGCGGAGGCGTACGGGGTGCTGTCCGATGACGAAAAGCGCGCCCGCTACGATCGCTACGGCCACCAGGGCCTCGGCGGCATGGGCGGCTTCGATCCCAACCAGTTCGCCGACTTCGGCGACATCCTCGGCGACCTTTTCGGCTTCGGTGACTTCTTTGGGACGCGCGGACGCCGTGGCGGAAGCCGGCCCGCGCGCGGCAACGATCTCCGCTACGACCTCCCGCTCGAGTTCATGGACGCGGTGTTCGGCAAGGACGTCTCCCTGCTCGTGCCGCGCATCATCGCCTGCTCGACCTGCAGCGGCTCGGGTGCGAAGCCGGGCACGCAGCCGGTGCCGTGTACGGGCTGCGGCGGTCGCGGGCAAATCCGCTACTCGCAGGGCTTCTTCGCCGTCGCCCGCACCTGCCCCCAATGCGGCGGTCAGGGGAAAGTGATCAAGGACCCCTGCGTGGCGTGCGGCGGAGCCGGACGCGTACGCGAGGAGAAGAAGATCCAGGTGAAGATCCCCCCGGGCGTCGACGACGGCTCGCGCCTGCGCGTCGCGAGCGAGGGTGAGTCCGGCTTCAACGGCGGACCGGCCGGCGATCTGTACGTGTTCATCAGCGTGAGCGATCATCCCCGCTTCACGCGCCGTGACTACGACATCCACTCCGAGCACGCGGTGAGCTACACCAAGGCCGCCCTCGGCGGTGACGTGAGCGTGGAGACCATCGACGGGACGGAGTCGCTGAAGATCCCGTCCGGCACGCAGCCGAACCAGGTCTTCCGTTTGCGCGGCAAGGGCGTCCCCTTCCTCGACGGAAACGGCCGCGGCGACCACTACGTACACGTCGCCGTGCGCATCCCGATGTCGCTGAGCGACGAGCAGCGCGCGCTGCTCGAGCAACTCGCCGAGTCCCACGGCGACTCGGTGATGCACGAGAAGGGCGTCTTCGAGAAAGTGAAGGACTTCTTCTCGACCTAGTGCCGTGACACGACACTAGTGTCGTGTCACGGCATCGCGATGTACGGCGGGCACGCGCGAATACGACACGCGGGTGGCGATAGAATCCGCCCGCAATGACCGAGCCCTCCTTCTCCCGCTTTCGTCCGCATCCGTGGCACGGTCTCAGCGCCGGCGACGGCGCGCCCCGCGTCGTCAACGTCTTCGTCGAGATCACTCCGTTCGATCTCATCAAGTACGAGGTGGACAAGGCGAGCGGCTACCTCAAGGTCGACCGGCCCCAGCGGACCTCGTCGCAGCCGCCGGCGTTGTACGGGTTCATCCCCCAGACGTATTGCGCGGAGCGCGTGACGCGGTTGTCGCCGGTTGCCGCGAAGGGGGATGGCGATCCGCTCGACATCTGCGTGCTCAGCGAGCGCCCGATCACGAAGTCGGAGATCCTCGTCGCGGCTCGGGTGATCGGCGGGCTGCAGCTCATCGATCGCGGCGAAGCCGACGACAAGATCATCGCGGTCCTGCAGGGCGACTATGTCTGGGGCGAAGCCGGCGACATCACCGACGTTCCGCCCGTGCTCGTCGAGCGCCTGGAGCACTATTTCTCGACGTACAAGCTCGTGCCGGGTGAAGGACAGCGCATCCGCGTGGCCGGTACGTTCGGTTACGACCACGCTGCCGCGGTGGTGCAGGCGGCGATGGAGGACTATCGCGCGCACTTTGGGTCGGGCGATGCGTAGTCGTCGAGTCTTCGAGTCTTCGAGTCGTCGAGTCGTCGAGTCGACAAGGGGCTCACAGGCCCATAGCCTCATAGGCTCATAGGGGGTCTAGGACTGTGAGACTGTGAGACTCGAAGACTCGACGACTCGACGACTCGACGACTCGGAGACTCGGAGACTCGACGACTCGACGACTCGAAGACGACAAGGCTCATGACCGACTCCATCCTCGAAATCGACTTCGAAGATCCCGCGGACGAGGATCGCATCCTGGCGACGCTTTTCCTCACCGCATCCACCGGCAGCACGTCCACACAAAACACGGTCGCGGCGTACTTTGACTCGCCCGAGGATCGCGACGCGGCCGCGGAGCTCCTCGCTGAGTTCGAGACCCGCGCGCTCGAGCGCGAGCGGCTCGACTGGCTGGAGATATACCAGCAGTCGCTCGAGCCTCTCTTCATCGGCAATCGCTTCGTCGTCGTCCCCGATCCGGCGCTGCTGCCGGCGAACGCGGACCTGACGATCGTCGTCCCGCAGGAGCAGGCCTTCGGCACGGGCTCGCACGAGACGACTTCGCTCTGCATCGAGCTGCTCGAGTCTCTCGATCTCCGCGGCAAACGCGGTCTCGACGTCGGCGCCGGCAGCGGCATCCTCGCTCTGGCCATGCACCGCCTCGGCGCAAGGAAAGCGATCGCCTTCGACAACGACACCGACGCCTACGGCGCGCTGCGCGACAACCGCATCCGCAACGAGGTGGCCGACTCCGCGATGCCGCTCTTCATCGGCGGCGTCGATGCACTTCGCGGCGGAGCGTTCGACGTCATCACCATGAACATCATTCCCGAGGTGATTTTGCCGTTGCTCGAAGACATCGTTCCGCGCCTCGCCAAGGACGCGCGCCTGATCCTCAGCGGCATCCTCGTCGTCAGGCGCGGCGACGTCGTCGCCGCCGCCGGGACGCACCGGCTGGCTCTCATCGACGAGCGCCAGCGGGGCGAGTGGTGGGCGGGCCTGTTCGTGGCCGGCGCTCGACCATGAGATCCAGCGCGAAGAGCGTTCCTCCCGTCGAGTGCGCTGAAGGAGGCTTGGCCGATCAGCGCCGCCCGCCGTGCCTGGCTAGCCGGCTAGCCGGCACGGCCGGGTGCGCTGATTGGCCAAGCCTTGGGCACGCCTGCCGCTCGAAGCTCAGTTTCTGCCGCGCCAGGCTCCTAGGGACCCCCCTTTCGAGGAACGTGTCATCCTGAGCCGCGCAGACGGCCAAGGACCTTCTCCGTTGCGGGCTGGAAAGTTCTTCGCCCTCTACGCGGCCCAGGATGTCACCATTTTCTGCCGCGCAGAAAAATAGCTGAGCTAGCGA
>CAZLGP010000283.1:0-46695 GCA_964558905.1 uncultured Thermoanaerobaculia bacterium
GGCCGGCTGGAAGCCGGCGCTCCGCGGCGCCCCCTACTTCGGGAACGCGCTGGCGTCGATCCCCGGGATCACCTTCAGCGCATTTTTGTAATAGATCTTCTTCAGTACCTCGTCCGGCAGTCCGAGGCCGTACATTTTCCAGAACGCGTGGCGCTTGCGGTAATAGTCGAAGTACTCGTCCTCGGTCTCCAGGACGCGAAAGTACGTCGCGTATTCGTCGGCGTTCCAGATGTCTTTGCCCATCAGCACGCGGTCCTGGTACTTGATCAGAAACGCGCGTGCGGTTCGGGGCTGGCGTCCGAGCTCGTACAGGACGGCGCCCAACTCGGTGTAGACGTTCGGCAGTTCGTCGAGAAGTCGACCGAGGCGGCCGAGGTCGTGGCCGAGCCAGGCCAGGTGCGCGGCGATGAACTTCGTGCGCGGGTGCTTGCGGAACAGGTTCCACTGCTCGCCCATGGTCTCCTCGAACGACGCGAACTTCGCCGGGTCGTCGCGGCGGCGGTTGGGGAACTGCTGCAGTTCGAGCCAGCGCTCGTTGTGCTTGTCGACGGGCGACCAGAACGCCATCGGCTCGCCGGTGTGGATCAGCACGGGGATGCCGAGCTCTCCGGCCTTCTCCCAGATCGGATCGAGCCGTGGGTCGTCCGTCGGCACGCGCTTGCCCGAGGCATCGCTGAGGAACATGCCCAGGTTCTTGAAGATCTTGAGGCCGACGGCACCGTTCTTCACATCCTCTTCGAGCTGGCGAGCGGCGTTTGCTCCGAAATCAGGCTCGTCGATCTTCGAGAGGTCGACGTTCGCGAACGCGACGAACCGCTTCGGGTGCGCACCCTTCAGCGTGGCCAATCCCTGCTTCAGCGTGTCGCCCGTACCGCCGCTCAGATTCACCATCACGGCCAGGCCGATGCGGTCCATGTCCGCGACGAGCTTCTCCACGTCCGCCGGCGCCATGTCCCGGCGCTGGTGGCTGTGTACGTCGATGAACGGGAACTTGGCCTTCGTGCGCGGATGCTCGGGGACGACGAGCGTGGACTTCGGGTCGTAGTCGTCGAAGGTCATCGTCTCCTGGGCGAAGACGGTGGTTGCCTGCGCGAAGAGACTGGTCGCGATGACCAGAGATGTGGAGATGAGCGCGTTCTTCATGATCGACTGCCCGTTGCCAGTGACCAGTTGCCAGGACTGCAGCGGCTCCGGTCCAGGCGCCGCTGTCCTGGGAACCGGCAACTGGCAACTGGGAACTCGGGGCTCAGTGCACGACGAGCGGAGTCCACGCCTTCGTGTTCTCCCACGTGAACGAGAGCGTGTCACCGAGGCCGATGGCGAACGTCTCGACGGGGTCTTTCACCGGCGCGACCTTCATCTTGACGCGACCGAGGTCCTGCGACTCGTCGTACCTCGTGCCCCACTGGCCCGTCTGTTTGTTGACGATGAGCGTCCACTCCTTCTCGCCCGGGATGGTGAAGAGCGTGTACTTGCCGGCGGGAACGTGGAGGCTGCCGATCATCAGGTCGGACTCGGTGGTGAGGGTGGTGGCCGCGTTCGCGCCGGTGCGCCACACCTTCCCGTACGGGACGAGCTCACCCATGATCGCGCGGCCGCGCTTCGACGGCGCACTGTAGTCGATGGTGATCTTCTTCCCCTTGACCGTGGCTTCGGCCTTGGTGGCGGGACTGAGAGGCTTCTTCGCGTCGTCCTGGGCGAGGACGCCTGTTGCGGCGAAAAGCGTGCAGAGAGAGAGCGTGATCAGCTTGTTGCGCATCCGCGGATCATCGCACAGGCGGGTCACGGCGATTTGGAAAACGGGTTGCGGGGCGGTGATGGATCGGTGAACGGAGCGGGCTCGTCCGGCTTCCTGGCCGGCAGCGGGCTGTGGCGTGATGGAAGACTTCATCGCCCGTAGAGCGGCCGCGAACCAGCAGTCGCAGTTGGCGCACTCCACGAGCGCGAGGGGAGGGTCGGGGATCGTACGGTTGATGTCTCGACACACGAAGTGTGGGGTCACAGGATCACGCATGTGACGTCGCGACGGCCGCGCCCCCATCCGCCAACTGCCAACCCCCAACCGCCAACCGCCAATGAGCCTCGGACGGCTGGCGTGCCCGAGGCTTGGCCAACCAGCGCTGCCGGCCGTGCCGGCTGCCGAAGCAACAGGAATACACTGCGCGCAAGGTCCTGAAGCCTTCGGAGGTCGACATGACGTTGCTCGAGAAACGGATCATGGTCCTCGTCGCGATCCTCACCGCCTTCGCCTGCCGTCCCGCAGCCAAGCTGCCGAACGATGTGCAGGGCGAATGGCGGCCGAAAGACGACTCCGGCGTTCGCCTCCGGCTGGAGCAGGCGGGCGACGTTGCCAACGCCTACATCCTCATGAGCGGAACCGCCTTTGGTCCTCTGCCATTGACGAGCGACGGAGACAACGCGTGGTTGTTCACGATCGAGACCCTCACTCGCAAGGATGGAGCGAATACGACGGTCCAGCAGCCGCCCTCCGCGCAGCGCGATCCGCAATACGTGATCGATCAGACGGGCCGCAGGTTTGCGCCGAAATATGTCGAGCTGCGCCCGAAAGGAGAAGTGAACATCCGGCGCGAAGGCTCAGGACTCATCGCCCGCGGACTCTGGATGAGCGTCGAGACGACGAAGTTCGACAAAGAGATGAAGCCCGTCGAGCAGAAGCTCGATCCGCTGGAGACGGTTTTCGAGCTTGCGCCGAAGATGCCGCCCGTGCCTGAGCAGACGACCGTCAGCGGCTCACTCCCTCCGCTGGAACCGGGGCGCTGGCAGGTGACCATCGTTCGACTGAACGCCGACAGCGACAGCTACTCGATGGGTTTTCATTTTCCGAACGCGCCCGTCGATTCCGAGGGACGGTTCTCCATCAGCGTTCCCCGCGCATTCGCGGAGGAGTCGTGGGCAGAAGGCTATCGCGATTTCGGCGTATCCCTCGGTCAGGGCGCGATGGCGCAGGAGCTTCTCGAAACGGGAGAGCGTGCGGCGAGATTCAAACTCGATGCTTCGCGGCCAAGAATCGACCTGGGCGGGTTGTCGCGATAGAGCGGCATTCGAGCGACTCTCGAGAACCACGACAGCCGCCGACCGGCATGTAGCCTTGCGCGGCCGCCTCGGCGTCTACTCGAATGCTTGGATTGGTCGGGCCGACGGGGTTCGAACCCGCGACCTCCGGCGTGACAGGCCGGGGGGGCTAACCGACTGAAATACGACCCCGCGCGGTCTGCAGGTCGGGAGGATCAGTCGATCTCGCGTTGCCGGTCACGAGTTTTCTTTTCGGCACGCGTCTCCACCGCCTTTGCGCACGCCTTGAGCTTCGTTCGGACGTGAAGCGAAAGGAGGCAGGGCTTCCCGTCGATCGCGGTCCAGATGCAGAGCGGATCATCCATACTCGTCAGCACGAGGGGATCGGCCGTTTCGGCGAGCGCGTCGGCATATGTGAACACGCGCATGCCGGTGGCGGCGATGAGCTCCGCGCGCAGTTCCTCGGCAGCAGTGAATGCCGCCTGCCGCTGCAACGCGTCGATTGCTGCTTGCCGCACATGCATCGATCGATCCTCGAACGCGAGCACCTTCAGGTCCCTGCGATGCGGTGCGCCGCGTAGCCACCCCGCGATCTCGCACGCGCAGCGACGGGTCTCTGCATCCGGTGAGCGGAACATTTCCGGCAGCAACGTTTCGACCGTCCCGGGATCACGACGGAACGCGCGTCCGATCGCCATGCGACACGACTCATCGGCTTCCACGATCAGATGATCACGAAGAAAGCTCGTGGCGCGCGCCGGGTCGTTCTGGAGGAAAACGCTGGCCAGCCTCGCGTGCTGCGGGACGCCGTCTCGAATTGCAGACTCGGCCACAGGGCCTGCTGCCACAGGGTCGAGACCGGCCAGAGTTGCTGCGGCCATGCGCCGCAGTTCGGCACGACCCCCGGTCGCATGCTCGATCAGGATCTCGCGCCCCTGAGGGATGTACTGCAACGCGCTCCACCACCCCTCGTGCCACATCAGCGGGTGACGCGTTTCCAGCAGCGTCCACATCCACGCCGCGACGCGCGGGCCGCGACTTGCGTCGAGGAGTGCCGCCGCAAAATCGAGAAGGGCGATATCGGGCTCGATCGACAGCAGTTCGCTCTCGACAGCGTCGAGCGCCTCGATCGTTCCGATGCCAAACAAGGCCCTCAGCCGTGCCCTGCGATCGACTGAACTACTGATTGTCGAAGGGTCGGCCGTGATCCCCTCGTCTGCCAAGGCCACGATTCCGTAGTGCACCGCGGTGCGCGTCGCAGAGTCGACATCGCTCGCTGCTTTCCGCAGATGCGGGATCGCATCAACGCGCCCGGTCAAGCCCAGCGCATAGGCTGCGCGCGCCTTTTCCTCGCCGCCGCTGTTCTCGAATCGGTCCACCAGCTTTGCGAACGATTCGTCTTCCGTCCCTGGGTGGCCGGCGAGCAGCGCCGACACACTAATCTCGATATTCCGTGCGCGCTTCAGCGCCGCCGCGATCAACCGAGCGCGATCACCCACTGCGGCTAAAAGGCGAAGCGCATAGAACGCGATCGTGGACGCTCGCGACTGAGGATTTGCGTCGGCGAACCGATCGGCGACCGCCTGCAGTTCCGGCGTCACGTCCGCAACGCACGGTTCAGCGACGTCGAGATCGGACGGATAGCCGTCCGGGCCGAGGCTGCGCAGCGACTCGCGCGCCAAAGCCGCATAGCCGTCGCCGCCGATTCGCTGAAGCACCACTCGCAGGTACTTCAGGTCGTGGCTGTGACGATCTTCCGCCAACCATTGCATCGCCAGCATGGTGAGCTGCTTCTCCGTTTCATCGCCGCGATGACTTTCCAGCACGCGCAGCTGCGGAGCATGCGTGCAGTCGACAATGACGCGAAGGAGCACATCGGGTCTCCCGCGTCTCGTGCCCGGTGCCTGAGCTACGTACCCGGGGATGAACGCGACCAGCATCTGCAGCAGGACTTCGAGCGTCTCGGGCTCGATCAGCTCTTCCAGACCGCCGAAATACTGCGCTGCATCCCACAGGTCGGTGCGTGCCGCGAGGAGCCGCTGCCGCAGGTGCTCGTGCGTGGCCTCCGGCGCCTGCAGCATCAGCCACGGCAGCCACCATGAACGGGTCCAACCGAGCTCGGTCGCGCTCATCCCCTCCAGCGACGCGATCGCGCGGCCCGTGTCGAGCGTCACCAGCGCGGCAAAGGCGGCAGGTCCGAGGAGATCTTCCTCCTTCCCGACCCAGCCGGCCAGCCGTTCGATCTCCTCGCGATCTTTGTAAACGTGGATACTGCGAGCGAGAGCGCGGGCGTGTGATTGCGGCACGATCGCGAAGAGATGCTCCTTCACGTCGCGCCACATCGCTTCGCCCTCCTCATCGCCCAGACCGGCCAGCAGGAATGCCAGATCCCAGACCCGCTGACTCTCATTCGTACTTCCGTCGATGCGCTGCCGCAGCCAGTCGGGCGTGCGACGACATCCCGCGGCCAGAGCGGCGTAGGTGATGTCGTAATCCAGGTGGCGCAGGTCCGGATCGCCGGACGATTGTCGCTCAACGTGCAGCTTCCAGACGTCGTCGAGCAACTCGCGTCGCTGCGACTTCGTCAGGTAACGAAGGGCGACGTCCTGAACGCGCGGGTTGTCGTGCGCGAGGAGAGACGCCACTCGCTCGTCGGAAAGCGCATCCCCTACGGTGGTGAAGAGCGCCGCGGCAAAGGTCCACGTTTCGTGACGATCCTCGGGAGCGATCTGCTCGACCCTCAGAATCAGAGCGGGCAGGATGCGCGCGCCCAGCGTCGGTACGAGCTCGCCATAAAGCGAATCGAGCCTGAGCGCGTTCGGCTCCTCGAGCGCGCGAAGCACGCGCGCGAGATCCTCGGTCGACAGCTCCCCTTCCGCCGATGCGAGCCACAGCGCATCCATCGGTACGTATCCATAGCGCACGTGGCTGAAGCGCGGAGTACAGTCGACGAGGGAGGAGGCGAATTCGTCGATGGTCATCGTGCCGTTCCGCACGTTCGCTACGAGCGCTTCGGCGACAGCCCAGTTCAACAGCCGGTCGTGCCAGATCGACGCTCCGGCATCTGCCTCGCGTCGCAGCCAGCCCGTGCGCTCGAGCCTCCGGCGTACGTCGTCGTCGATGCCGGCACCGAGCAACGCTTTCGCACTCCACGGATAGGCGGCCCGTTCCTTCGCCGTCTCGAACGCGAGCTCGAGAAGCATCACGGCATCCTGCGGATGGTCCGTCTGGAGGCCGTTCGTCAGCCGCTCCCAATACGCCGCGAAGAGCGCGTATTCGGTGGTTCCCTTCCACTCCGGATCGCCCGCGACTTCGATGAAGAGTCGCGCCAGCAGCGGCTGGCGAATGAGCTGCTGAATGTAGGCCGGGACTTCACTCCAGTCCCAGCCGTGCTGCTCGAGGTACAGCTCCAGTTCCGGCCTCGTGAACGTGGCGACATCCACGACCGCCACCGCCGCACGACTCCTCAGCGCCTGCCCGACTGCGGCCGGCGCGGTGAACAGCACGCGAACGCGATCGAGTTCTCGGTCATTGACGACCAGTCCCTCCGCCTCGGCCATCGACTGGACGTTGTCGACGCAGATCGTCAGCCACGGCCGATCGTTGTCCGGCAGGAAATCGTTGATGTCGAGCGCGAGCTCGCGAAGAGAGTTCGTTTGCGCACGGCCGAGCACTTCGCGCGAGACCTTGGCGGCGGCTTCACTGAAGTCGCGGGCGCTGTCGCCGGCAGCGCGGACGTAGACGACGAGATGGTCGTATTCGCCCGCGACGCGCTCCGCCGCCGCGGCCATTCCCCATGATTTTCCGTGTCCGCTCGGTCCGGAGAAGCAGGTGATTCGCCGGTCCCGGGCTGCGGCAAGGCCGCGGTCGATGCGAGCCGCGGAGGTGTATCCCGCGCGCTCGACGTCGTCCTGGAACAGTTCTCGCGCGATCGCTGCGCTGCGCTCGCGCGCGGACAGAAGAAGCCCGGTGAGCCTTGCCTCGCCCAGCAATTCCTGCGGCTCGAATCGCCCATTGCCCGATGCCGATCGAACGGTCAGAAAACCGATCAGCGCCGCTCGCTTCTCCGCGACGTCGTTGGGTGCGACGCCGAACTCGCGCAGGAGCCGTTCGATCTCGCGATCTGCATCTTCCTGGCTCGTCGGCTTCGGCATCTCGAAGTGCGATAGCAGGTGCCAGACCTTCATGACCGTCTCGGACTCGGGCTCCTCCGGTGCATCGTGGTGCGAGCGCACACTCTCCACGATCCAAAGGAGCAGTTCGCGTTCCGTGGCTTCAAAGCCCCGCGAAAACTTGAACTTGTTCTTCTCGTCCAGGGCGCTGAGCTCATCCGCTGTTGCGACGTCGCGGTTCCGAAGCTCCCGGAAGAATTCGTACGCGCGGGCCCACGTGCCAATCCGCGCATTCGAGACGAACCGGTAGCGGCTCGGCTTTGAAAGGTCGACGGCCAGGTAGAGGTCCGGCAGAACCTTCTCGACGATGGTCTTCAGAGCCCAGGTCTCTTCGGCCGTCCTTTTGAACTGCGATACGGTTCGCGTGTTCGGCGTCTGTTCGTGAAGGTCGCCACCGTGAGGCTCGGCGATGAGGAAGACATCCTTATGCACCTTCGCCAGCACGTACCAGGCGACGGTCTTCAGCGTCTGCAGAACCTGATAGAGGACGCCGGTGAAGTTCGCGGCACCGCCCGCGGGAACAGTCGAGGATTGGGACACGTCCCCAAGTTTATCCGCGCGGCGGGATGGAGGACACCGCCGCCTTGGTTTTGCTGTCCTTCCTGTATTTGGCTGTCTTCGGAACCGTTGGTGACCAGGATCTGACGACCGCGCGGGGGCAGCTTACGTTTCGCGTTGGCGGAGCGCTTTTCGGAAATCGCGCACGGCCTGCGTCAGCGTTTTGCGATCGAGCAGCGACGCGAGGAGCTCGAGGTCGAGCTCGGGAACGAGCCGGCTGCGCTGCTTCGTCATCAACTTCCCATCCGTAAGGGTGTAGATCTCAATGACGCCCTTGCGCCAGAACCACACCTCCTCGACGCCGAGTCTTTCGTAAATCGCCAGCTTATCGATCCCACCGTGCGTCCATTCGACCTCGATCGCGAGGTGCGGCCGACTCCGTTCTTCCGTGCCGAAGATGTAGCACTTGTCGGCTTCCGCACCGCGCCGATTCCCTTTCTCCCTGAGAGTCCAGCTGCCGGCAGCCGTGATCTCGATTCCACGATCGATGCACCAGGCCTCGAGCAAATGTCCGATGTGGGAGCTGATGACTTCATGATCCTTCGATGGACTCATGATTTCGACTTCCCCTTCGAGAAAGCTGATGCGGGGCGCTGAATGATCGCCTCGAATTTCGAGGATGCGCTCGTAGTCTTCCCACGAGACATCATGGAGGACGACGATGTGATCGGAATCGGTCGTGTCGTCGTGTTCGCAGAGTGCCGCGGCTCTCGACATGAGAAGAGTATATCGCCTGGCTGGACAGTGGCGTTCTGGAGCTCGAGGACGTGGGCCCGCGAACTCCGGCGTGACGGAGTGGAGGCAACAGCAGAAGGTGGAGATCGCAGGCCGGCGCGACCGCGAAGAACGCCCCGACGGCGCGCGACCATACTCGATCGTGGAGATCAGCGTCGTCGGTACGGCGGCGGACAACACGGCAAAATCGAGGAAGCTCAGACGCGCCCGGCGATCGAGCGGTAGAAGTCCGAGAGGAACGCACCTCGAGTTTGGCGGTCAGGGCCCGCCGGGTCAGATCGAGCGCATTCATGTGCATGAGCTCCTCATCAACCTCTCGGCCGCGATCCCACTGGCCAGTCAATTCGTCATTGAGGAATAGGCGCTTGGTCCGCTGTCCGAGGAAATCGCCATTTGGCGGCTGCGTCGTTTTCAACAGCCTCGCGCTAGTGCCGACGATCGGGTTCGAGGCATTTGGCGCCAACGCAGGCACTGCTGCCATTCGTACAGAGCGTTCAGCGCATCCCGCGGTGTGAGCGTATTCAGTTTCCGCGTGCTCCCCATGCACCATGAGCAGCATCGGCGGAGGCCGTACTTCGGGCGGGAGCAGAGGGGATGAGGCAGAGGCCAGCGGCGGTGAACGCTACGGAGACGGCTCCGCCGCGGCCTCGTAGAGCTCACGAACGTCGAGCCGTGCGCCGATCGAGAGCTCTGCGATCCCATCTTCGGGAACGACGGTCGTTTGGCAACCGTCTTCTTCGCGCGACCGGATCTCCACGGAGCGCGCGCGGTGAGACACGAGCACGTACTCACGCAGGGACGGGAAGGTCTTGTAGTGCTCGAACTTGTCGCCCGAGTCGTACTCCTCGGTCTTCGGCTCAGGACTTCCACGATGAGCGTCGGATTCGTGATCGCCAACGGATCCACTCCGTCGATCTCGCGTGGCCCGCAGATGACCGTGACGTCGGGGTAAGTTGTCAGCCCCGTGGGCGTGCGAACGCGGAGGTCGGAATTGTACGGGCGGCAGTCGCCTCCGCGGAGCTGAGGGCCCAGCAAAGTGATGGCAGCGGCTGCGAGCGCCGCGTGCTCGGGCGTGCCGCCCGCCATCGCGTAAATCTGTCCGTCGAGGAACTCATGCTTGACATTGCTCAACGCCTCGAACCCGAGGTACTCGTCGTATGTGTAATTGCGCGGCATCTCCGGGGAATTATTGCATGTGTGATGCGAGCCGAGCGAAGGTGGTAGTCCTCCGGCGCGACAGCGGGACGTCAGAGGAATGGCCGCAGCAGGAAGCAGCGCCGCGCCGTGTGTGGCGAGTCCGCTTGGAGGTCCCGAGAACCAAATTTACACAGGTAGTAAAATCGGGGAAACGGCAGTTAGAAGAATGCACCGTTCTGCAACCCCAATCGCTACGATGACTTCGACTAAAAAATCGTTCGAGCGAGGAGGACAAAACGGTGCAGGTTCAGAGTATCAGGAAAGGCGAGATTCCGATCGAGTACACATCGAAGCCGCTGAGCGGTTGGGGCGGGTTGAGTTTGGTGTTCGAGTATCTCGATCGGATCGGGTTCTGCGATCAGCTACGGCATGCGGTCAAGGAAATGAAGTCCTCGAACAATCGCGTCGAGAACGCCGATCTGGTGCTGACGTTTCTGGTGACGGTCTTGGTTGGCGGGAATCGTTTCGCGCACGTTCAGCGGATCTTTCGAGACGAGGTGGTGCGTCAGATCACCGGAGCCAAGCGGCTCGGGAGCGAGGACACGGTGCGGAGGTTTTTCCTCTCGCTCAGCGCCTCGGAGGCCGAAGATCTGTACACGACCCTGCACGAGTTCACGAGCACATTGCTGCTGCGTCACATCCAAGAGGATGTGCTCGATCTGGACTCGACCATTCTCGAACGTTACGGCCTGCAGGAAGGGGCGAGTAAGGGGTACCACAGCGGGCGCGCTGGTCAGCAGTCTCATCATCCGCTGCTCGGGATGCTCAGCCGCGCCAAACACATCGCTCTGATCTGGCTTCGCGCGGGAGGTGCCCAGACCCTACGTGGTGCCGACGAATTCGTCAAAGAGCTGCTGGCGCGGTTGCCGGACGGGTTCCGCATCACGGCGATTCGGGCTGACTCGGGGTTTTTTAACGAGCAGTATCTGCGGCTCTTCGAGGAGCGGAACATCCCCTACATCATTCCGATCCGCATGCATCCGCCGATCGCCCGGTTCGTGGCGTCTATCCCTGCCGAGCAGTGGCAGCCACTCGACGAGAACCAGGACATTGCCGACGTCTCGTACGCCGGTCATGGCTGGGCCAGACAACGGCGTGTGCTGGCATACCGGAAGAGAATCAAGCGCGACCGCCCCCAGCTCTTCGACATTCCGGCGTACGAGTACAGCGCGCTGGTGACCACGCTCACAGAAACGGCGCACGATTGCTCCGCTTTCTACGACCAGCGCGGACAGTGCGAAAACACGATCAAGGAATTCAAGAACGACTTCGGAGCAAGAGGGTTCTCGCTGGCGAAGTTCACTCCGACGGAAGCCGCTCTGAGGCTCGTCAGCATCCTGTTCAACCTCGTCTCGGAGTTTAAACGAGACGTTCTGCGCGACATGTCCCCGACGCTCGCCACGATTCGAGCGAAGGTGTTTGTCATCGGCGCTGTCCTCGGTCGGGCCGCCCGAAAGATCATTCTACGACTCGGTATCCGCCCATCCCGAGCAGAGGTTCACGACGCTCCTCGAGCGAGCTTCTTCAGCAACTTACGCAACTGCGCCGCAGTTGACTTCGAGCGCCTGATCGACGACGTTGCCGCGAGATCAACTGCCGGTTTCAGGAAAATGCAACTTTTGGTATGCTGGTCAATCTCTCCGATGAGCTGGTCGAAGACGCCCGCCAGGAGGCGAAGGGGACCGATCGCTCGCTGAGCCCGCAAATCGAGCACTGGGCTCGGCTGGGCCGGAAGGTCGAGCGCGTCCTGAAGCGCGAAGAGGTTCTCGACCTCAAGCGCGCCGGCGAGACGGCGTCGGCACCTCCGACGCGGCGCGCGATTCTCGTGGCTGCGGCGGATCGCCTCCGAAGCATCTCACGAGTTGGCGGCGAAGCTGCGGGACGGGCGGACTGTTTATCAGGATGCGGGCGGCGGCCGTGTCGAGCGAATCGAGCGCGACGGCACGCGGACCATCGGCCGCCTCGTGAATCGCCGCTTCACGGCCGACGAACCGGAGCGCGCCCGCCAGCGGAGATGAGCTCGCGTCGCCACGGGACAAGAGCGACTCGCGACCGCATCGCAGCTGCTTCACCGGTGCTGGTGGCGGTCGCGGGGCCGAACGGCGCGGGGAAGACGACGTTCGTCGAGGAGTTTCCTCCCACTCGGCCTTCGGGTCGTGAACCCTGACGCCATGAGGCGGCACGCGCGGCGGACGTCGTCCGGAGCGATCTGCTCCGCCGCGGCGTCTCGTTCTGCATGGAACCGTCTTCTCCGATCCGACGGGAGCGAAACTCGCGTTCTTCGAGGAGGCGCGCAAGCGCGGTTACACCGTCATGCTGATCTTCATCGGCCTCGAGAGCGGCGAGCTGTCGGCCGCGCGTGTGATGCAGCGAACCGAGGAGGGAGGGCGCGACGTGCCGATGAGAAGATCGCGTCCGCTTTCCGCGCGTATTGGCGAATCTTGCGAGGGCTTGCCGTCCGTCGATCACGCCTTTCTCTTCGAGAACAGCTCGGCCGACGAACCGTATCGCTTCGTCGCGGAAATGCGCGCCGGACGTATCCTGAAACGCCGTGCCGCGCGCCCCCGCTAGGACCTCCCTCGGATTCTGACGCCGGAAGCGCGGCACCCACCCTCACGCCGGGACCCGCGCCAATACCTCCTGCAGGTCGGCGATGTCCGGCGGCTTCGTGACGTGTGCGGGCAGGATGATGCGCCGATGGTGAGGCGGGGGAGGGGCGCGGCGAGGAGGCGTCGGTGTTTGTACGGACGGCACTCGACGCCGCGGAGCTGAGGCACGCAAGGGGATGCAGCGGTCCGCGATAGCGCTCCTCAGTGAAGCCATCGATGCGAGATTGCGACGATGATTCTGCAGTTCGTCGTATTCGAATGCCAGGTAAGATGCCGTCGTGTATGAAGATCTGAAGCACCTACTGGAGGCGACGAGCCGGGAGAACGTCAGGGCGCACCAGGAGACGCGACGACATGTCGATGTCGCGGTCGAGCGGATCGAGACGCGTTTCGACTTCCTCGCCGAAGCGGTCCAACACGTCAGTGCGGAAATACAGCCACAAGCGGGTGAGCCTCGGCGGAACAATCGAGCAAAGCGCCGCCGAAACGCAGGTGATGATCAAGTTTTTCGCACTAGGAACAGGATCGCCGGTCAGCATCCTTGGAGCAGGGGCAGCGCGCGCTCGAAGAAACCGTCGCGGAGTCTCTCCCGGGCGTCAGTGCCACGAGCGAGCGGCGGCATGTCGCAAATGCACGACTGACGGGGCCGAAAAGACCGGCCGCTGCCATCGACGCCACGTCTGTGTCAGGCCGCTTCCACCGAGCACCAATTCCCGCCGGCTCCACCTCCTCGGCGGGATGCGTACCGGCACTCTGACGAGGCTAAGGGCGGGTTGGTGCGCTCGTGCGGCCTCCGCGGCACGGGTGGCGCGGCGAGCCGATCTCGTTCGGGTTTGCGTACGGACGAGAGCCAAGCCGCCATGCGCGGAGGATCCAGGTATTCGTCGGCACCTGCGGCATGCGCATCCGCGTCGATCATACGGCCGAATTCACGGCGTGGCGCGTTGGTGTATGCTTCCGGCATTCCTTCATGCCAGCGGTTCGAGTGTTCATCAGCCACAGTGCGCACGATGACGGCGCAGCGACCGTGCGCGATGCGATCGCTGCCGAGCTTCGCGCTCCAAAGCACGGGGGACGTTATGTGGTTCTGCTCGACAGGATCACGATGCGGCCGGGCGATGCGTGGCGGGCGCGCATCAATCTTTGGCTGGGATCGTGTGACGCCGCGGTGCTGGTGCTGTCGAACGACGCCCTGAAGTCGTCGTACGTGGCATTCGAGACGAACGTGCTCGGGTATCGCTGGGCGTGCGACCACACGTTTCGTATCGTGCCGGTGCTCGTCGACGTTACGCCTGAGCACGTGGCGGAGAGTGCGCTCAATCCATCGCAGGTGAGCGAGTGGCAGGCGGCGGTAAATGCGGCCGGGCAGCCGTCGGCAGCAGTGGCGGAAGCGGTGGAGCACGCCCTGCGCAACGTGGTTGCCGCGGCGAGCCGTCCGATCGAGCGTCTCGCGCGAGTGGTCGGCAGTAAGCTGCCAGCCCTCCGCGACGACAAATCCCTACGCGATCTTGCCGACCTGCTCAAGATCGACCTGCAGTGGGAGCCGCATGCTTCACCACTGGTCCTGCTAGCGATGCAACTCCTCGGTTCGGGAATGAGCCTCGAGTGTGCCAGCGCTCTGCGCATGCTGATTCAGGACGTCCGCGAATTCCCGAGAGAGCGCATTCAGGACATCGTGGAGCTCATTGCCTGTGCATGGGTGGACATCAAAGCGGATGAGATCCCGAAACTGGCGCAGCAGCCGGCCCCGCCGGCGCTGATCCTGAATGCGAAACGTGCGGACATCGCCCGCATGTACGTCCGCTCCGCCCGCCACCGCGTACCGCCCATCCGCGACTGGTATTTTGCCGAGGCCAAGACGGTGCTCAGCGAGCAAGCAAGCGAGGAAGCGTTCATCGAGCAACTGGCCGTGTCGGTCCGCAGCGAGCTGTTCGAGCTCCTCGGCGTTGATTCGGACGAAGAACTGATCAAGGCGCTGGATCTTTCGATCAGGCTGAAGGAGCCGATCGTCATCGCGTTGCAGGCGCACGGCCTGAACGACACCGTCATCGGGACACTCCGCTCCAAGTATCCGGGCGTCACCTTTTTCCTTATGACGGCGGATTGTCAGGTCGAGGCCGCACGTCACGTACACGTCATCCAGCCCCTTCTGCGGCCCGGTGACGAGACGCAGTGCCTGAGCCAGTACCAGGAGTTCAAGGATCTCGCGCTCAAAAGGAGAGGGAACGTTTGATCACCGACCCTGTCGTTCTCGGTGACCGCCGCGACGGCACCGTCTACATCGCGACGCCGACCATCCTGCTGGCGATCGACGTCGCGCTTGCAACCGGCCGGCCGTTGCTGGTGCGCGGCCCAACAGGATGCGGCAAGAGCTCGCTCGCGCGTCACGCGGCGCGGCAGCGCGGGTGGCGGTATTACGAGCAGACCGTAACCTCGCGGACGCAGGCGCACGATCTGCTTTGGGACACGGACCACGTCCGCCGCCTGCACGACGTGCACGCGCAGGACCTCGCCCCGGACTTCGACGCCTACGTCCGGCCGGGGATCCTCTGGTGGGCGCTGAACCGTGCTTCGGCAGCCGCGCAGGCAAAGCAATGCCGTACAACCACGCCCGATCCCAACCTCGGCGACGAGCACGAACGCGCCGTCGTATTGCTCGACGAGATCGACAAGGCCGATCCTGATGTCCCGAACAACCTGCTCGTGCCGCTCGGATCGTTCCGCTTCGAAGTCACGGAGAGCCGTCGCACGATCGAGGTCGATCGACGCAACCCGCCGCTGATCATCGTCACGACCAACGACGAGCGAGACCTGCCGCCAGCCTTTCTCCGGCGGTGCATTGAGCTCGACATCGAAGCACCGCAGCGGGAGCGGCTGCTCGACATAGCGCAGGCGCATTTCACCGACATGGCCCGCGCGGAGCTCGAGAGACTGCTCGACGTGATCGTCGCTGCCCGGCCGGACGACTGGCAGGGGCCACCGCTTCCCAGTCCCGCGGAGCTGATCGACAACATTCGCGCGATCCAGAGCCTGCCGGCCCGCGACCGGGAAACGATCGCCCGCCTCGTGGTGTGGAAAAAGTCTCAGTCCGGACGAATCGTCTGATGCCATTCTCGTTCGCGCGTCTCGCCGACTACTTCGCCGCCGTCGCCGCCGTCGGTGCGGAAGGCGATGCGGCGAGGCAGCAGGCGCTCGCCGCGTTGCTCGGCCTGGTCGAGCGGACGCAGGGTATCCGGACCGCCAAACTGATTGAGGCCGACGAGAGAGAATCCCGGCCGGCGAGCGCCACGGACGATGCGACAGCCAAGCGGCAGGTCGCGGCGCCCCGGTCTCCCGAGGGAACGGAGGATCGTCGCGGCTCGTCCGATACGCGCCTATCGTTGCGGCTGGTGGCCGGCGCACGCCGCTCGCCGCCGGAGTGGATTCATGAGGTCGTACCGCTGCCCCGGCCGGGAACGGCAGCCGCTCCACCCGCGCCGCAGCCGCTGTTCAACCGGCAGTGGTCGCGCGCGATCTTGAGCACTGCGCTGGCGGTACCGGCAGAGATCGACCAGCCCGATGTAGACGCGATCGTCCGCTCTCTCGTGCGCGGAACGCCCATGCCATACGTTCCGCGCCGCCGCATTCCGACGCTGGCGCGGGGAGTCCAAGTCCTGGTCGACCGCGGCCCCACTTCCGCGCCGTTTCATCACGATCAGCAGGTCCTGACGGAACAGATCCTCGCCATCGCCGGCCGCGACCGGGTTCAGATCCTGCGGTTCGACCCGTCGAATGACTTCGCTGCGGGGATCGGCCCGCGCCGGAACTGGACCGATTACTTCGCGAGGTGGCGGCCGCTTCGGCAGGTGCCGATCGTGCTCCTGAGCGACCTCGGTCTGGCCTCTCTCCCGTTGCACGAGGGTGTTGCGCAAAGCACCTGGCTTGCGTTTCTATGCCGCCTGGCCGCGCTCGGCAACGAGATCGTCGCGTTCGTGCCCTATGGTCCTGCGCGCTGGCCGCCGCCGCTGCGGCGCCACCTGCATCTGATCGCCTGGGATCGCCAGACAAAGGTGCAGACCGTGAAGCGGTACCTGCGGCAACGAAGGGGAGCGCGATGACGAGTGCGATCGAACGCCTCGAGACGGTGAATCCGGACGCGTTGCGGCTCGCTGAGGTGGTGTCGTTAGCCGTGATCGTCGACCGTGCACTGCTCCGGGCGGCGCGGCTGGAGCTCCTGCCGGCGGCCGATGCCGGAGCGGAGGCAGACCTGTGGCTCAGCGGGATCGTGCAGAGCCGCTCGGTCGACGGCATCGTCTTCGATCCGAAGATTGCCGAGGAGTTGCGCGCGCGGCTGGAGCCGGCGATGGCGAAGCGCGTTTGGGACGTGATCCGGCGCGAGCACGCCTGGCTCGAGCCGTCGCTCCGTCTGGAAGAGGAGATCGCGTTTCTGTCGGTCAGCCGTGACCCGGCGGCGAGCGAGCAACTGGCGAAGCGCCTCCGGTGCGTCCTCGCGGCGATGGTACAGGGCGGCCGCGACGGAGTGGCCCGGTGGGCGGCGCGCGCGATGTCGATGTTTCCCTCCGGTGTGCGCGACCTGCCGGAGGCGAAGATGCTCGACGCGGGAACGCGCCTCCGCCTCGGTCAGGCACCTCAGATCCCTGACGACCAGCCGATGCCCGAGTGGCTTCCGTGGATCATGCCCGAGGAGAAGGGAACCGTCCCTCTGTCGCTGCAACTGCGGGAAGGCCAACTTGAGATCGGCGCGGAGACCGGCGACGCAGACACGAAACTGGATGTGCCCGCAACCGATCCGCTGTTGCTGGAGGTCTCGTGGGAAGAGGGCCACATACGCAAGACGCGCCAGGTCATAGTCCGGCGGGGCGAGCGTGTCACCGTCGGCGTCGGCCATCACCGCCTTCGTCTCCGCACGATCGCCGGGGCCGAATACGAGATCTGTGACGAGAATGCCCTGTCCGTCCTTCGCGACGCCGTGATTGATTTCCGCGACGTGTTCGAGCGGCCGATCGACACGTCCAGGTTCGAGCGGCAGCTGACGGCGCTGGTCGCCGAAATCGTCAGTACCACGGTCGGTCAAGGACGGCTCCTGACGGTTATTGGTCCGCAGGGCTCCGGAAAGACGGTTTTGATGGCGGCGCTCGCGAAGCGTTTGCGAGGCCTCCTGCCGTGCTTTCATCATTTCTTCGGCGCGAGCGATCCGCGTGCGTCGTGGGTCAGCGCCGCCCAACGCTCGCTGGCAGCGCAGATTGCACTCGAATTCGACATTCCGGCGAGGACGGACGTGACACTCGAAAACGTCCTCGACGACGTTCGCGCGCGGTCCGAGCCGGAGATGCGCATTGTCATCCTGCTCGACCGAATCGCTGACGAAGATGATCTGAGGCTTCTGCTGCCGGCGGATCGCGGATTGATGACCGTGGTCGCGTCATCACGCAAATCTCTCGACGATGCTGATTTCACGATCAGCCTCGCCGATCCGGATGTCGCGGAAACCAATGTGCGCACCGTCCGGGTGGGAGTGTTGTCGCCGATCAGCCGGATCGACCCCCGTGAGGCGGTCGACAACATCAGCAGCCTCATTCTCGGCGAAGTCTACGAGCGGCCGTATGAAGTCTACGCGCAGCCGTTCGCGTCGGGTGAGGCCGAAGTACGTCCCAACCTGTTCGAGCCGCTGCGGGCCGAAGCACCGTTGCGCTATTCGGCAGCCGTGCGTGAGGGGATTCGCTTCTCCGATGGTACGCCACTGACGGCGGAACTCGCCGCCCGTGCGCTCCGTGGCAATCGCTTTCTTCGAAGCAAAGCAGACGTCGATTGGTCGGGAGACCGCGTGTTGTTCGAGCTCACTGCACCAAACCCGCGGTTCGACCTCACGCTCACGCAAAGCAACTGTGCGATCGTGCTCGATCGCGGTGTCCAGCTCCTCGGGACGGGCGCATTCATGTTCGATCAGCAGCCGAATCTCCGCCTTCTGCAAGCCGCAAAACGGATCCGCCTCGTCCGCAATCCACACTACCGCGGATCGACGGATCTTGAGGAGATCCATTTCGTGGTGCATCCCGCTGACGACGACGGCACTCCGAGCCGGATGATCGAGGCGCTGCGCGACGGCACGATCGATCTGACCACCGCTCTCACGTATTCCGACATCACGAAACACGGGCTACACCGCGTGGTGCCGGCGCTGCAGGCGGGCAGTTCAACCGGTATCCTCTTCTTCAACACCGAACGGCGGGTGCTCTCGTTGAGCACCGTCCGGCGCGGCCTCGCGCTCGCCCTCGATGTGATGGAGATTGCCGCGCACACGTACGACAAGAATTCGAGTGCGTTTGTCGCAAGGTCCTTACTCCCGCCGATGATGGGGAGGGCGACCGGAATTCCGCCTTACAGTCGCGCTGAATCGATGCGGCTGCTCGAGGCCAGCGGCGCGAAGCCGACGCGGTTATCGATGCTCGTACCGTGGGCTCCACGTCCATATCTTCCCAAGCCGCTGGTGGCGGCGCGGGTAATTCAGCGGCAATTGGCGGAGATCGGAGTCACGGTCGAACTGCGCGAGACGAAGACGGCCGACGAATTTTTCAGCGACCTCTCGCGCGGCAATTTCGATCTCGCATTGGCCGGGTGGATCGCCGATACGCCTGACCCGGCGGACTTCTTTGAGGCATTGCTTTGGTCGCAGATGGGGGAGATCGCCAACCCCAGCCGCTGGAAAAATCAGGAGGTGGACGATGCGCTGCTGCGCTTCCGCGAGTCTCCCACGGAGGAAAACAAACAAACGATTCAGCGACTCATCCGCGACGAGGCGCCGCTCGTTCCACTGCTCTACGGCCAATCCGTCGTGGCGCACTCGCGGGGTCTGCGAAACGTGTTCACAGATGCCACCGGCTCATTGAAGTTGGCCGGTATCAAACCGAAGTGACCATCAGGCGCCGAGGAACTCCAAGTATTCGTCGGCTATGTAAGTACCTGCAAAGCAAGAAGTTCCGTGCGCTCCGCTGTTTAATAGTCGCTTTAATTCACGTGTGCCGTCCTCGTCGAGACGAGAGGCCGCGGAGTACTCGAAGATCTCGATGCCGTCGAGCGACCAGCCGTGCGAGTGGGCGACGTCCTCGATCTCGTCGCGCGTTTCGGAGAGACCGATGTAGAGGATCTTCTCGCCGCGCGCGAGGCCCCGCGAAGGAAGTGCAGACCGAGGGTCGTCTTGCCGACGCCCGGGTCGCCCATGACCAGATAGATTCGATGCCGCGGCAGGCCCCCGCCGAGGACGTCGTCCAGGCCGGGGATGCTGGTGGGTGCTGCTTCACGCCCTCATGCGTGTCCTTCCCCCTCGGCACACAGACCGAGGACCGCTTTGGTGAATTCGTCGACGTCGAAGGGCTTGGAGATCACGAGCTTGACGACGTCGAGGTCGAGTTTCGTGAGGGCCTGCTGTGAGACGGCCGACACCACCGCGACCGGGACCCCCACGTTCTCGGATTTGAGAAACTCGATCACCTCGAAGCCGTTGAGCTCCGGGACCATGAGGTCGAGGATGAGGACCGAGTAGCGCCCCTTGCGGAGCTTCTCGACCGCCTCCCGGCCGTCGTGAGCGGTGTCGATCTCCACGTTCCTGCGGGTGAGGAGCTTTTCGACCAGCCTGCGAATGGCTGGGTCGTCTTCGACGACGAGGGCGCGATAGCGCCCGGAGGGATTTGTGCTCATGTCTTGGCCGGACTCGCGAGTCTAGCAGGGCGAACCCTGCTGAGACCGCCCAGGTTGCAAAT
This sequence comes from uncultured Thermoanaerobaculia bacterium, assembly GCA_964558905.1. Lineage (GTDB taxonomy): Bacteria > Acidobacteriota > Thermoanaerobaculia > Gp7-AA8 > Gp7-AA8 > QHVT01. The sequence goes on from CAZLGP010000283.1 coordinate 20,062, forward strand.
CTGAAACCCACTCCAGTCCGTCGCGTAAACTCCACGCATGAAGAAACTTGCGCTCATCCTCTGTGCGGTTTGGCTGACCACTTCCGCGGCCCTTGCGCAGGAGCTTTCCGCGGCCGATCTCGACCGACGCCGCGTCGCCCTCCGCGATCTTCTGAGCGAGCAGTGGGAGTACACGCTCCGTACCTCTCCGGAGTTCGCCTCCATCCTCGGCGATCGTCGCTACAACGACCAGCTGAGCGACGTCTCCGAGGCCGCGGTGAAGGCGGACCTGGAGATGACGCGCAGGTTTCTCCGCCGCTTCGAGGCCCTCTCGACTCTCGCGTTCTCGGAGCAGGAGAAGCTCAATCGCGACCTGATGATCAAGAACCTGCGGGACTCGGTCGAGGGAGCGAAGTTCAGGAACTGGCAGATGCCGGTGAATCAGATGAGCGGCATCCATCTCGGCGCTGCGCAGCTTCCGTCGCTGCTGCCGTTCGCGACGGTGAAGGACTACGACGACTACGCCGCTCGCCTCGGCAAGTTCCCGAAGATGTTGGACGACACGATCGCGAACATGCGGAAGGGGATGGCCGCGCGGCTGATGCCACCGAAGTTCCTCCTGGAGCAGGTGGCGGAGCAGGCGAGCGGCCTCGCGGCCACGTCCGCGGAGGAATCGCCATTCGCGCTGCCGCTGCAGAAGATGCCGGAGTCGGTTTCCGCGGAGGAGCAGGCGCGCATCCGCAACGCCGTGCTGGAGCATGTGCGCGACGAGGTGATTCCGGCCTACGCGAAGTTCGCGGCGTTCGTGCGCGACGAGTACGCGCCGAAGGGACGCACGGAAGTAGGCGTGTGGTCGCTGCCTGACGGCAAGGCGCGCTATGCGTTCCTGGCGAAGAGCTCGACGACGACGAGCCTCACGCCGGAGGAGATCCACGAAATCGGGGTCCGCGAGGTGGCGCGCATCGAAGGGGAGATGCTCGCGATCGCGAAGACGCTCGGCTTCGACGACCTGAAGGCGTTCAACGCGTCGCTGGAAACGAATCCCGCGGTGAAGGTCGCCTCGGGAGAGCAAATCCTCGAGGCGTACCGCAAATACACCGACCAGATGTACGCGAAGCTGCCCGAGCTCTTCGGGCGTCTGCCGAAGGCGAAGATGGAGGTCGTTCCGACGCCGGCCTTCCGCGAGAAGAACGCTGCTGCCGCGGAATACAACACCGGCTCTCCGGACGGCTCGCGCCCCGGCCGCGTCTACGTGAACACGTACGAGGCGGAGAAGCGGAAGACGCTCTCGAACGAGTCGACGGCGTACCACGAGGGTGTCCCCGGCCATCACATGCAGCTCTCGATTCAACAGGAGCTGAGCGATCTCCCGCCCTTCCGCCAGCAGGGTGGAGAGACGGCGTTCGCCGAGGGATGGGCGCTGTATTCGGAGCGGCTGGGGAAGGAAGTCGGGTTCTACGAGAACCCGTACAGCGACTATGGCCGGCTCAACGACGAGATGCTCCGCGCGATCCGTCTGGTGGTGGACACGGGCCTGCACTCGAAGAAGTGGACGCGCGAGGATGTGGTGAAGTACTTCCGCGACCACTCGGCGATCGACGAGGTGGAGGTCCAGGCGGAGACCAACCGCTACATCGTCTGGCCCGGCCAGGCTCTCGCGTACAAGATCGGGCAGCTGAAGATCCTCGAGCTCCGCGAGCGCGCGCAGCGCGAGCTCGGCGCCAAGTTCGACATCCGGCAGTTCCACGACGAGGTACTGAGCGCCGGGTCGCTGCCGATGTCGCAGCTGGAGGAGAGGATCGAGGCGTGGATCGTGAGACGGGAATAGTGCTGGGTGCTGAGTGCTGGGTGCTGAGTCCCTTCCGCCCGTACCAGGCCTTTTCTTCACCCAGCACAGCACCAGCACCCACCACCCAGCACAGCACCCAGCACAGCACCCAGCACAGCACCCAGCACAGCACCCAGCACCCAGCACCCAGCACTCAGCACCCAGCACCCAGCACCCCGTCCATCATGCCCGAGCTTCCCGAAGTCGAAACCTATGCGCGCTACTTCGCGCGTCACGCGCTCGAGCAGCGCATCGCCCGCGTGGACGTGCTGGATGAGCGCATTCTGGGAGAGATCCGCAAGGAGGCCTTCGTTCGCAAACTGAAGGGAACCACGTTCTCGTCGGTCCGTCGCCACGGCAAGCATCTCTTCGCGCTCGCAACCCGTGACTCGCGACCCGCAACCTGGCTCCACTTGCACTTTGGCATGACGGGCGATCTCGCGTACTACCGCGATACGCCTCCGCGCTTCGCGAAGATCGTCTTCGCGTTCGACGGCGGGATGCATCTCGCGTTCGAGGACATGGGGCTTTTCGGTCTCGCGGATCTCGTCGACTCGCCCGACGCGTTCGTCCGCGATCGCGGCCTCGGGCCCGACCCGCTCGATCGCGCATTCACGCCGGCGCGCTTCGCGGCATTGCTGGAAGGCCGCCGCGGGGCGGTGAAATCGCTGCTGATGACGCAGGAGGTCATCGCCGGACTGGGTAACCTGTACGTGGATGAGACGCTCTACCAGACGTCCGTTCACCCGCGGCGTGCCGTGCACCATCTGAACGCGCTACAATCCCAGGCGGATCTGGGAGAGCGATGTCGAACGAGCGGCTGGCGGAGCTCCAGCTTCAGGTCGCGCAATTGATGCGCGGAGGTGTTGCCGTCGCGGCGCGCGCCGATGGCGCCAACGTCGTCACGGCCGGAGCGAAGCCTGTCGACCGCGCCATCCGCCTCGTCCTCAGTGAGCTGCGCCGAGAGGTTCCGTACGACAGTTGCTCGGTCCAGGAGCTGCGCGAGCAGCGCCTGGTGATCATCGGCGGCGTCGGCTTCGCGGACCTCGACGTGCTGGTCGGCGAGTCCTTCGCGATCGACAACGTCGACATCCCGAACGGCGAGGTCGTCCACCGGCGCCGCTCCTTCATCGTCGCCGACACCGAACAGTACCGCGCCTTCCGCCGCGGCCTGCACGTGGGCGAAGGCATCCGCTCCTGGCTCGGCGTGCCGCTCACGCACGGCCAGCAGCTCGTGGGCGTTCTCGCACTCGACAAGGCGGAGCCGGATTTCTATACGGGCATTCACGCGCAGACGGCACTCGCCTACGCGGCGCTGGTGGGATTCGCGATGGCTCACGAGGACGACGCGCTTTCGTCCGGTGCCACTCTATCCCGCGCGTAGACGCGGGATCTCCGGTAGGTCCACGATCACCGGCGGCGGCCCATCCCTCTCCAGCAACGACAGCGCCGCGCGGACGACGGTGCGCTGCCCCTCGGCATCGTGCGGCTTCCCGAGCGGGTATCCGAACGGGTATGGCACGCAGAGCGCGCGCGGGGGCTGGACCTTCTCCGCGATCTCGCGGAGGAGCAACACGCACGTCGTCGGAATCCCGCGCTTCTCGATCTCGGCGGCGATCAGGCTCACGGCCTGATTGCACATCGGTCATATCGGCACGAGCAGCACGGCCTCCACCCCGTCCGCGGCGAGCTTTTCCGCCACCTCGGGCGCGCTGATCTTCACCAGCCGCCCCGGTGCCGTGATCGACCCCATGAACGAGAAGTGGCGATGGTTCACGTTCGCCTGGATCTCGTGCAGGCGATCGATCGGAAAGGCCAGATTGGGGTCCGCGCGCACGCCACTGTGGTCGTACGTTCCGCTCCGATGCGCGTCGACGAGCGTCGCCACGTCGATCGTGTCCCAAATCCTTCAAATCCTTCCAGTAACCGAGGCGTAATCTGACGGGGTTACCGTGGCAGGCGGAGGATGAAAGACGTGAATCCGCTCCAGCAGTTGAAAACCTCGATCGAGAAGTTCAGTAGTGGCGACGACCTTTTGAGCCAGAAGCAGGAGTTGTTGTCGCTCGTCGATACCATCGCCCTTGCCTATCCGGTCAACGGCAACGGCAACGGCAATGGTAACGGCAACGGCAACGGACACCATGGCGAGAGCCAGCATGTGCGCCTCTCTCCGCGAGAGAGCGAGGTGATGGGGATGATCCTGACGGGACGCCGCCTCAAGGAGATCGCCGCGACACTCGACATCAGCGTGAAGACCGTGACGACGCACCGCTCGCGCCTGCTGCGCAAGCTCGGCCTCGAAGACAACCTCGGCCTGTTCCGGTACGGCGTGCGCAACGGCTTGATCAGCGTCTGAGGCCGGCACGGCCGGCGGCGCTGGTTGCTCCGCCTTACGGCGCGTCACGGTTGGCATTCAACCGTACCGGCTTCGGGCGGCGCGTGAAAACGCTGAATGAGCGGATAGACTGACAGCCGCATGCGCGTCATCGTCGGCACGAGCGGCTACAGCTACAAGGAGTGGAAGGGCACCTTCTATCCCGCCGATCTTCCGGCCGCGAAGATGCTTCCGTTCTACGCCTCGCACTTCGGTTCGGTGGAGATCAACAACACGTTCTACCGGATGCCGGAAGAGAAGACCGTGACGAAGTGGGCGTCCGAGGTGCCGGACTCCTTCACCTTCGTGCTCAAGGCGCCGCAGCGCATCACCCATCAGAAGAGGCTCGCCAGCGTCGAGGACGATGTCCGGCACTTCCTCGAGGTCGCGCGGATCCTCGGCCCGAAGCTCGGGCCGCTCCTGTTTCAGCTCCCGCCGTACCAGCGCAAGGACACGGCGAAACTGCGCGACTTCCTCGCGCTCATCCCGCGCGAGACCCGAGTCGCGCTCGAGGTGCGGCATGACTCGTGGCTCACGGACGACGTCTACGAAGCGCTGCGGGAGCACGACGCGGCTTTGTGTCTCTCCGACACGGACGAAGTCGCCGATCCCGAGTCGCTCCTCGTGCGGACGGCGTCGTGGGGCTACCTGCGTCTGCGCCGCACCGAATATCCGGGAAACACGCTCGCGGAGTGGGCCCGCCGCGTCGAGCGGCAGGCGTGGTCCGACGCCTACGTTTTCTTCAAGCACGAGGATGAGGGGAAGGGGCCGGTTTTCGCGAAGTCGTTCATGGGGAGGCTTACTCCTGCGGGTGGCGGGTCGTCAGAATAGCGATAGGACGGATAGGACGGATAAGACGAATAGGACGGATAGGGAGCTACTCATCCGCCCCATCCCTCCCATCCCTCCCATCTGTCCCATCTGTCCCATCTGTCCTATCTGTCCTATCTGTCCTATCCGTCCTATCCGTCCTATCCGTCCTATCCGTCCTATCTCATCGCTCCATCGCGGTTCGAGACCTTGACACTCTGCGACTTCGCGACTTCGTCAGGCTCGCTTCGGTTCCGTTGACGCCGACGCGGTCCGACGCTACATTCTCGCGTCGTGGGGATCTTCCGCAGCATCCTCGTGTTCAACATGCTGACCATGCTCAAGTACCTGAGCAAGGTCTTCTACCGGTACGACTTTGCGTTCATCGGACCGACCCCTCCCGATCCGTGGGCGGACATCCGCCTGGTCGCGTTCCTCAATCACACGAGCCTGTTCGAGCCGGTGTTCCTCGGTGCGGTGCCCGGGCGTTTCATCTGGCGTCTCGCGGCGCACGGGGTCGTCCCCGCGGCCGACAAGACCACCGACCGTCCTCTGGTCGGCATCGTGTTCCGGTTCGTCGCGCATCACGTCATTGCCATCACGCGCCAGCGCGACGACACGTGGTTCCAGGTTCTGCAGAAGATCGATCCCAAGTCGATGGTCGTGATCGCGCCGGAAGGGCGCATGAAGCGCGAGAACGGACTCGATCTGAACGGACGTCCGATGTCCGTCCGCGGCGGCATCGCCGACATCCTCTCCGCGGTCAAGCAAGGCCGAATGCTCATCGCGTACAGCGGCGGCCTGCATCACGTCCAGGTCCCGGGGAAGTTCCCGCGGATCTTCAAGACCGTGCGTCTCCGCGTGGAGAACCTCGACATCGCCGAGTACATCGCCGACATCCACCTCCGCGGCGGCGAGGACGAATTCAAGAAGAACGTGATGAAGGACCTCGACTGGCGCCGCGACCACTATGCGCCGGAAGACGTCGAGAAGGTCGCGTGACTCCGATCCACCTCTCCCGGTCTCCCGGTCTCCCGGTCTCCCGGTCTCCCGGTCTCGCGTCTCAAAGTCTCAAAGTCTCAAAGTCTCAAAGTCTCAAAGAGTGTCCCGATCGCCTTCTTTGAGACTTTGAGACTTTGAGACTTTGAGACGTGGGGTCTCACCGACCGCGCAGCACGCCGGCAAACCTCCCCGCCGTCATCGGCCTGCTGAACAGGAATCCCTGGATGGAATCGACGCCCAGATCGAGCAGAAAATCGAGCTGTGCCTGTTCTTCGACCTCCTCGGCGATCACGCGGAGGCCGAGGTCGTGTGCGAGGGCGATGACCGCGCGGGTGATCGCCGCACAGCGCTCGTCGTACGGAAGCGGTCGCACGAAACGGCCCGGGAGCTTGATGCCATCGACGGGGAAGTGCTGCAGATGGGTGAGGGACGAGTGGCCGGTCCCGAAGTCGTCGAGCCAGAGCTCGAGGCCGAGCTCCTTCAGTGCCAGCAGGACTTCGATCGTCTCCTCCGGCTGCTCGAAATAGCTCGTCTCGGTGATCTCGAGATTCACCCTCCTGGAGTCGATGCCGCACGAGGTCATGAGCGCGGTGAGGCGATCGAGGACGTTTCCTTCCTGGAGCTCCCGAGGCGAGAGGTTCACGTTCAGCCGCACGCGGGCCGGCCACTTGGCGGCGTCGGTGTATGCGCGCTTCACCAGCATGGAGTCGAGCAGGAACAGCTCCGGCCCGCGGCTCTCCTCGGCGGCGTCGGTGATGATCGAGGCCTCGCGGAGCTCACCCGACTCCCGACGCTGCCGCAGTAGCGCCTCCGCCGCCCAGATGGCGCGGGTACGCGCGTCGTGGATGGGTTGATAGACGAGCAGGAGACGGTCGTCTTCGTCGATGGCCCGGTCGAGCGCCGCCTGCGCGGTCGGGTCGTTCACGCGTTCCGCTACCAGCGTTTTGCGAGTTGCCACGTCGCGAGCAGTGCTCCGATGAGTGCGAGCGCGAGGAGCTCGCGGTTGCGGCGGATCTGGCTCCGCAGCGAGGCCTGCTTTTTCTTCTGGCGCTCGATCAGCTCCATTCGCATCGCCTCGCGGCGCCGGACGGTCTCTCGGACCGAGCCTTCGAACTCGCGCAAGCTCCGCGGCCGCTCGGGCGTGACCGCCGTCCCGCGGCCGGTATCGATGAGAACGGCGGAGGAGACGGCGGGCTGCACCATGCGTTCGCCGCGCTCTTCGACCACTCTGTAGACGCCCTGCTCGAGATAGAGCACCGTCGGCCCGGCCTGGCTGTGGCGAACGAACAGCGCGTGCTCTTCTCCTTCCCGGAACCGTGGAACGCCGATGATCTCCTGGGCGATGTTGTCGACGGTCCCGCCCGGCGTGACGATGGTCAGCTCCTGCGCCGGCGCGCCCTTGAGCGTCTTTTCGATGCGGAACGTCGAGTACGTGAGAATCCAGTTCCGGGCCGGATCCCATCGCGACGTCTGCGCGACGCACTTGCCGATGACGATCGAGGCCGCGTTCTCCACCTTGTCGTCGAACTGCACGGCGCGCGCAATGGTCGCGTCCGCAGCCACCGGCATCAACAGGAGAATCGCGGAGAAGGCGAGGGCGGTCCGGGTCATCTTGACCGATTTGGAAGCAAGGGGCAGGCCATGCCGCCGCCTTTCACGACGATCGAGATGCGATGAACTCTTTCAGCGCCGCGATCTCCTCCATCACGACCTGATGGCCCATCGCATACTCGTGATACTCGACGTCCAAGCCGGCCTCCTCGAGGCGGGCCCGGGCGCGGCGAGCGTAGTTGACGGGCACGACGTCGTCCGCGGTGCCGTGCGCGATGAGGATCGGGACCTTCTTCAGAGTGCGCAGATCGGGGAGGTCGGCCTCGAACAGTCCGCCGCTCATGGCGATGATGCCGTTCACCTCACGCCGCAGACCGGCGTCGAGGGACATCATCCCGCCCTGGGAGAAGCCGGAGACGATCAGCGAGCTCGTCGGGTAGCGGGCAGTGATCTCGTCGAGGAACCGCAGCAGGATCGCGCGCGACTCCGCCACCGACTCCTGCCGCGGCGGCCACCCTTCGAACCACGTCCAGCCGAACGTCATCCCCGGATAGGCCTCGAACGGCTTCGGCGCGTTGGGGAGCACGAAACGCGCACCCGACGGCGGATCGAGCAGCGGCGCGAGGTCCGCGAGATCGTTTGCATCCGCTCCGCGGCCGTGGATCATCACGACCATCGGCATGGCCTCGGTGTCGGTGCGGCGGGACGGGACTTCCAGTCGGTAATGCAGGGAGAGGTCGGTCAGCACGGCGCGGAATGTACATCACGTGTGAGGCGAAGTACGTCGATGCACCATACTTCCGATAGAATTGCCATCTTTCTCTCAGCCCCGAGGTGAACCGTGCACATCAATGATCTACTGAAGATTGCCGCCGAGCGGAGGGCGTCCGACCTCCACATCAAAGTCGGCTCGCACCCCGTGATCCGCGTCGATGGCGAGCTCGTTCCGCTCGTCGAGCTGAAACGCCTGATGCAGGAAGACACGATCGCCATGGCGTTTTCGATCATGTCCTCCCGCCAGAAGGAGAAGTTCAAGAACAACTACGAGATCGACATCGCCTACTCGGTGCCGGGTCTGGGTCGCTTCCGCTGCAACATCTTTCAGCAACGTGGAACGGTGGGCCTGGTCCTGCGCGTCATCCCGGTGAAGATTCTCTCCATCCGCGAGCTGATGCTCCCGACGGTCCTCGAGAAGATCGCCGACGAGCGCCGCGGCCTCATTCTCTGCACCGGCACGACCGGCTCGGGCAAGTCGACGACCCGGGCGGCGATGATCGACTACATCAACGCCCACCGCACCGAGCACATCATGACGGTCGAGGATCCGATCGAGTTCCTCCACCGCGACAAGAAATCGATCGTGAATCAGCGCGAGGTCGAGGTCGATACCAAGTCCTTCTCGCAGGCGCTGCGCAGCGCGCTCCGCCAGGATCCGGACGTCATCCTCGTCGGCGAGATGCGCGACTACGAGACCATCGAGACCGCGCTCACGGCGGCGGAGACGGGCCACCTCGTGCTCTCGACGCTGCACACGATGGACGCGACCGAGACCGTCAACCGCATCATCTCGGTTTTCCCGCCGCACCAGCAGAAGCAGATCCGCCTCCAGCTCGCGGCGGTGCTCAAAGCGGTCATCTCGCTGCGCCTCCTTCCGCGCGCGGACGGCCTGGGCCGCGTGCCGGCGACCGAGGTCCTGATCTCTACGGGATACATCCGCGACTGCATCGAGAACAAGGAGAAGACCAAGCTGATCAAGGACGCGATCGCGCAGGGCACGTCGCAGTACGGCATGCAGACGTTCGATCAGTCGCTGTACCTGTTGTACAAGAACGGCCTGATCACGCTCGACGAAGCGCTCCGCCGCGCCTCGAATCCGGACGAGTTCCGCCTCAAGCTCAGCGGCATCCAGTCGACCTCGGACATGTCGAAGGAGGAGATGGACGGGAAGCTGACCATCTCCGGCCAGACGGCGGAGGATCCCTTCTCGGACGACTCGCCGTTCGACTTCGGGAACTCGCTGTAGACAGTTTGCAGTTGACAGTTGACAGGAGCGAAGGCGTGTCGGATGGATGCCTCTGCTCCTGTCAACTGTCAACTGCGAACTGTCTACTGAACGCCTATGGACGCCTACCTCTCAGCGCTTCACCGGCGATGGGAGTGAAAGGATACGGTGATGCCCCAGGGACACTCCACCGGCTTCCCTTTCCGTCGCGCCGGGACAAAGCGAAACTCCCGCATCGCCTCCAGGCCGGCGTAGGCGATGTCGCCTCCCATCGATTTTGGCGGAGCAGTGAGAAGTGGACGGTGCAGCAAGCCATCCGTGCCGACGACCGCCTCAGCGTAGAACCCCTGCACGTCCCGGCGAGAGCGATCGGCAGGTCCGAGAAGTGCCCGATGGACCCTGGGCTTCCCGGAGAACCGGAACCGCGTGTCACTCTGCGGACAATCGGGTCCCGGATGAGGGGCGGGGAGCCGCACAGTTCGCAGCTCCGGTGCCATCTCATACGCGCGCGAGAGGTCGACGCGGTCGAGCCCTGGAAGGAGATTCAGTGCAACCGTCCAGTACCATTCCGCTTCGCTCCCGGCGCCTGTTTCAGACGCAGCCAAAGCCCTGTACACGGCGAGAACGCCATAGGGAACCGGATCGCGATGGGCCTTTGCGACCATCGCCTCGCCGAGAGCGACTGCCTCACCGCGTACCGCAGACCAATCGCCCTCCTCCACCGCGCGGCCGATTCCCCTCAGGCGCGCATCGAATCGGGGGTCCAGTTGCTGCTCGAGATCTGCCATCAGAAGGTGGAACAGGGCACCCTCGGGAGTCTCGTTCACCGCTTCTGCCATGAGAGCTCCGGGAGTCGAAGCGATGCAAAAGGCCATGATGCAGGCTGCCGGTGCTCTCATTAGTTGTCCAACATCGCGATAGTATTTCAGAAGGCGCGTCTACGCGCGAGAGGGACGGAAAGGTGTCGTGACATTGGGGTGTGCACTATTCGGGAGATGACTCAGGGCGTTACATCCCTCCCAAATGTCGCAAGACCTGTTTGGAGCTGGTTTAAGCTGGTTGGGGTCGGCGGGGACGATTCCGCGTCTCCCGCCAACCGCAAACGGGGGTCTCAAAGTCTCAAAGTCTCAAAGACTCAAAGACTGTTCTGATCGCGACTTTGAGACTTTGAGACTTTGAGACTCTGCGACTTCGACCGCCAACCGCGAACCCGATGGACGCCTACCTGTCTGCGCTACGGATCCTCCGCTATCGGTTCAATAGCGAGGCGGAGCTGCGCCGGAAGCTGCGAGCGAAGAAGTTCGAAAAGGACGACATCGACGCCGCGATCGCGCGACTGCACCGCGAGAAGTGGCTCGACGACGCCCGCTTCGCCGGCGCGTTCGTCCGCACGCGTGCGAACAAGCGGGTCGGAAAGCTGCGCATCCGCCGGGAGTTGCAGGCCGCGGGCGTCGACAGCTCCGCCGCGGAGAAGGCGCTCGAGGAGAACGTCGATCCCGAGCGGGAGCGCGAGTCGCTCGAGGCACTCTGCGCGCGGCGCATGCGCGTGCTCGTCCGCCGTCACGGCCCGGAGTACCTCGAAAGCGACGAAGCGCACGCGAAATTGACGTCGTATCTGATCGGTCACGGCTATGATTTCGCGCTCGTCCGCGAGGTGGTGAAGAACGCCGCCCGCGAGCTCACGGGACCGTCATGATCCATCTCATTGCACTCATTGCAGCGATTCTGCTGGCCGCAACCCCAAGCCCCGCCCCGAAGAACGTCATCCTCCTCATCGCCGACGGCACCGGGGCGGCGCACCTGACCGTCACGAAGAACGTGCGCGGCGCCGATTTCCGCATCGGCTCGATGCCGGTGGTCGGTTTCGTGACGACGCATTGCGCCGACCGCGCGTTGACCGATTCCGCCGCGGCGGCGACCGCGCTCGCGAGCGGTGTCAAGACGAACCACGAGATGCTCGGACAGGATCCCGCCGGAAACCGTTTGACGACGGTTCTCGACGACGCTGAGGTGCGGGGCAAAGCCACCGGACTGGTGACGACCACGGCCTTCTGGGATGCGACGCCGGCCGCGTTCGCGGCCCATGCAAAACATCGGTATGACGCCGGCATCGCCGAGCAGATGCTCCGACAGGACATCGAGGTCATCGCCGGGACGGGACTGCAGTCCTTCGGAAAGGGCAAACTTCCGCCGTTCGACGCGTTCATCAAGGACTCCGGATACACCGTCATCACCACCCCTTCACAACTCGAATCCGCGCGGGGCTCGCGCCTGCTCGCCGTCTTCCCCGGCCAGGCCCGCGACCTCGACGTTCCGGAGGCACCCCTACCGGTGCTGGCGCGGTGGGCCATCGACCGGCTCGACGACGATCCGGAAGGGTTTTTCCTGATGATCGAGCACGAGGGGACGGACTCGGCCAGTCACGCCAACTTCACTCCCGACGTGCGGCGTGCATTGGCGTCGTTCGACGAGGCGGTCGGCGTTGCGCTCGACTTTGCGAAGAGACGCGGGGACACGCTGGTCGTCGTCACCAGTGATCATGAGACCGGCGGACTTCGCATCGGAGAGTACAAGTCCGGCGCTTACCGTCTCGAATGGGCGTCGCCGGATCACACGGGGGCGATGGTACCGATTTTCGCCTACGGCCCCGGCGCGGCCGCCTTCGCCGGCATTCAGGACAACACCGACGTCGGGAAGAAGCTGCGGGCGGCGGTGGGGAGAAATTGAAAATTGAAAATTGAAAACTGAAAAAGAAGGCCGTTTTTTGGAAGGTCGCCAATCCCTGCGCCACGTCTTTTTTCAATTTTCAATTTTCAATTTTCAATTTCAGGCCGGGAACAAGCCCACCCTTCCCGTGTTAGAGAGGCGTCAAGGAGTCCTTTTGCTCACCACCAGTCAGATCCGTGAGGCTTTCCTCGGCTATTTCGAGAAGAACGGCCACCGCCGCGTCGCCAGCTCGTCGCTCGTCCCCGCGGGCGATCCGACGCTCCTCTTCACGAACGCCGGGATGAATCAGTTCAAGGACACGTTCCTCGGCCGCGAGCCGCGCGACTACACACGCGCCACGACGTCGCAGAAATGCGTGCGCGCGGGCGGCAAGCACAACGACCTCGAGAACGTCGGCCGCACGGCCCGCCATCACACCTTCTTCGAGATGCTCGGCAACTTCTCCTTCGGCGATTACTTCAAAGAGGATGCGATCCGCTTCGCCTGGGAACTGCTCGTCGACGTCTACGGCCTCGAGGTCGAGCGGCTCTGGTTCTCGGTCTTCGAGGGCGACGACAAGGTGCCGGCCGATGATGAAGCCGCCGCGCTGTGGGTGAAGGCGGGTGCCCGCCCCGAGCGCGTCCTGCGCTTCGGCAAGAAGGACAACTTCTGGCAGATGGGCGAGACCGGCCCGTGCGGACCGTGCTCGGAGATCCACTACTTCCGCGGCGACGATCTGTCGAAGAACGTTCCCGAGCTCGTCAACGGACCCGGCGACGACACGATGGAGGTCTGGAACCTCGTCTTCATGCAGTACGACCGGGACGAGAACGGCGTGCTCCATCCGCTGCCCGCGCCTTCGGTCGATACGGGCATGGGCCTCGAGCGCGTCGCACTGGTCCTGCAGAAAGCGGGGACGAACTACGACACGGACGGCTTTGCGCCGATCATGCGCCGCGTCGAGGACGTGGGCGGCTACAGATACCGCGGCGACATGGAGGACGACCTCGACACGGCGGTGCGCGTTCTCTGCGATCACGCGCGCGCGTCGACCTTTCTCATCAGCGATGGGGTCATCCCGTCGAACGAAGGTCGAGGATACGTGCTGCGGCGCATCATCCGCCGCGCGATCCGGTTCGGACGCAAACTGCCGAAGGCCGTGCTGCTCACGCACCTCGTCGACTCGGTCCTCGACGCGATGAGCGGCGCCTATCCCGAGCTGCTCTCTCGCCGGGAAGCGGTGATGAAGACGCTAGCGTCGGAGGAGGAGCGCTTCTCGCGCACGCTCACGACGGGCATGGAGCGCGTCGGCCAGGTCCTCGATGACGTCCGCCACCGCGGCGAGACGACCCTCGGCGGCGCGGAGATTTTCCGTCTTTACGACACGCACGGCATACCCGTCGACCTCATCGCCGAGCTGGCGGAGGAGGAAGGCGTCACTCTCGACCGCGAAGGATACGAGGTGATGATGGGCGAGGCGCGGGCGAAGGCGAAGGCGTCGTCGAAGTTCGCGTTGTCCGCGGACGCGGCCACGTTCGCTGCCATCGCGGAGAAAGTCGGCCCCGTGGAGTTCGTCGGCTACGAACGCTACACGGACGTCGCCTCGACCGTGAAGGCCATCTTCGTCGCGGGGGAGGAGCGCGACGCTCTCCGTCTCGGCAGCGAGGGCGACGTCGTCCTGTCACCGACGCCGTTCTATGCGGAGTCGGGCGGGCAGGTCGGCGATGCGGGGACCCTCGTTTGGGACGGCGGCCGTGCGTCCGTGCTCGACACTCAGAAGCCGTTTGGCGAGATGTCCGTGTCTCGTGTCCGCGTCGAGGAAGGCTCGCTCCTGCTCCATGCGAGCGTTCGCGCATCCGTTCTCGCGCCCGTGCGCCTCGACACCACCGCGAACCACACGGCCACGCATCTGTTGCACAAGGCGCTCAAGGACATCCTTGGGCCGACCGTGCAACAGGCCGGCTCCCTGGTTGCGCCGGATCGCCTGCGGTTCGACTACACGCACCATGCGCCGCTCACCGACGAGCAGATCCGGACCATCGAAGACGCCGTGAATGAACGCGTGCGCGAGAACCTCGAGGTGCAGAAGACGGTCATGCCCATCGAGGAGGCCAAGAAGAGCGGCGCCGTGGCGATGTTCGGCGAAAAGTACGGCGAACAGGTGCGCATCGTCGCCGCCGGCGACTACTCGCGCGAGTTCTGCGGCGGCTGCCACGTGAACCGCACCGGCGACATCGGCATCTTCAAGATCACCTCGGATCGGTCGCTGGCCGCCGGCGTCCGTCGCATGGAAGCCGTCACCGGCCGCGGCGCGCTCGCGCTCTTCCAGAAGCTCGACGACACGACCCACGACATCGCCGCGCAGGCGAACGTCTCTCTCGACGAGCTGCCGGTCTACGTGCGCTCGCTCCAGGAAAAGCAGAAGCAGCTCGAGAAAGAGCTGAAGGCCCTCAAGGTGCGGCTCGCTACAGGCGGCTCGTCGTCCGCGACCCCGGCAGACGACACGCAGGACGTCGGCGGCATCAAACTGATCGCGCGCCGCGTCGACGACCTCGCCGGCGGCGATCTCCGCAACTTCGCGGACGAGCTGCGCTCGAAGATCAAGAGCGGCGTCGTCGTCATCGGCAGCGCCACGGATGGCAAAGTCACTCTCCTCACGGCTGTCACCAAGGACCTCCTCGACCGCGTGCAAGCCAACACCCTCATCGGCATGCTCGCACCGATCGTCGGCGGCAAGGGCGGCGGCAAGCCCGATCTCGCGCAAGCCGGAGGGAAGGACGCGGAGAAGTTGAACGAAGCACTCGAACGCGCGCCCTCGGCGCTGCGGGAGATGCTGGGGGGGTAGTGCCCTGCTCTGGATTCCTGAAGCCGTGGTCTGAGGATTCGCTCTCAGAGTACTGATGACGAAAAGCCGGGCGCGGGCTCGGGCGCGGAGAGACCCGCAGTTGCCTGCTTTTCCCCGGGCCCGAACCCGAGCCCGCGCCCGCGCCCGGCCTTTGACTCTTAGATTTCAAATGTCTTTGGGTAGCTCCAGCCCGCATGCCTCACACACCGTATGCACCTGTCATCCCGAGCGTCGAGCGAGGGACCTGGGCGGGCGGGGCTCGATGCACGTGCCTGCCACCCCACCCACCCAGGTCCGATATTTGGGATCGGCGTCAGCAGGTCGAATGGGCAGGTGGAAGAATCACGGTAGTGTCCCGAGAAGGGCTCATCCAACTGAAGCGCTTCCGCTCCAGCGGGACGGATCTCGACGACATCTCGCGTCTGGAGGAGACGCAATGAAGATCGACATGTCTGCGAAGGCCGTGACGACGCGCCTCCAACGGGTCTCGCAGCTCCGCAAGCTCTGCCTCTCCCTCATGAAAGCGAAGCCCATCCGGCCACAACAAAAGTAGCCGGCACGGCCCGCAGCGTTGGTTTGTTCCGCTACGGTACGCCACGGATAGTTCGACCCCTCGCCGCTTCGGACGGCGCAGCGCGTGAGAGACTCCTCGACTCTTCGACTCCTCGACTTCTCGACGACTCGACGACTACCCGCCGGCCACGAGCCGGGTGCCGACGTTTTGCCGCGCAGAAGCCCGGCATTTGTCATTTTCACCACACCTCGGCTATCGTAGTGGCCGGTAGAAGGTTTCCAGAAGCGGGAGGTGGGTCATGCCGAAAAGGCTAGGGGTGTGGTTCGCGGTTGCGATGCTCGCGGTTCCTGCATTTGCACTCAGCACGAAGAGCATTGAGGAAGGGCTCACCGCGGCCGATGTCGCGGCGGCGGTCACAGGTCCTGGCGCGACGATCACGAATGTCCGGATCACCGGCTCGCCGAAGAGCATCGGCACGTTCGCCGAAGGTGGCCTCGGAGTCACGAGCGGGATCATCCTCAGCAGCGGCAACATCGCCGACGCCATCGGGCCGAACGACTCCTCCGGCAAGGGGGAGGCGCTGGGTTTTCCGGGAGACGCGCAACTCGACACGATCGTTGCGCCGAACACGACTCGCGATGCCGCGATCCTGGAGTTCGACGTCGTCACCACCACGCCCGTCTTCACGATCAGCTACGTCTTCGCGTCCGAGGAGTACCGCGAGTACGTCGATCAGGAGTTCAACGACGTTTTCGCCTTCTATGTGGATGGGGTCAACATCGCCCTCACCCCCGGTTCGAGCGAGCCCGTCACGATCAATTCCATCAATCACCTGCGCAATACCGGTCTGTATCGCGACAACGAGACCGGCTCGAACACGCAGTTCGACGGCTTCACCGTTCCGATGCTGGCCGTCGGCTACGTCGAGCCGCACGTGACGCACCACATCAAGATCGCCATCGCCGACACCGCGGATTCCATTCTCGACTCCGCGGTGTTCATCGAGCAAGGCGGAATCAGCGGCACGACCGCTCCGATCCTCGTCCCGCCGTCGTGGCTGGCCGCGGATGTCGGCCAGACCCTCGACGTCTCGATCCCGATCTACTTCGTCTTCGATGAGATCCCGTTCACGCTGAGCACGACGGGCGTCCCGGGCGCCACGACCACCTTCTCCGACGTCTATGAGAAGGACGGCCAGCAGTACGTGGACATGAGGCTGGTCCTCGGCGCGGACGCCAGATCGGGCGCGCACGTTCTGACCATTCACTCCGTGACGGCGGAGGCGGAACGGTTCGCGACGATCGTCATCGTCGTCAACTGCCAGCCGCCGGGCCTCCTCGGCACCGGACAGCCGGTGGCGCAGATCGTCGATCGCGACTCGAGCGCGACGTTCGCCGTGCAGCCGGAGGGATCGGGACCGTTCTCGTATCAATGGTACGAGGGCCATCCCGGCATGACCCACTCGCCGGTCACCGGTGCCACCAGCCGCGAGCTCACCACTCCGGCGGTGACCCGGAGGACGCCATACTGGGTTCGCATCACGAACGCCTGCGGCTCGTACGACAGTCTCGTGGCACAGGCGATCCCCCGCTGACGAGTGCAGTTTTGCAGTTGACAGCTTGCAGTTGACAGTTTGCAGGAGGCCCCTCCCGCCCGAGGTGGGTGGTCTCCTGCCAACTGCCAACTGTCAACTGTTAACTGTCAACTGTTAACTGTCAACTTCTCTGTCAACCCGCGCATGAGATCCTCCGCGACCGTGACCGCGACCCACGCCTGGGGTACGCAGCCCGAGATGTTCGGCCCTCGCCACGAGCACCGTCTGGGGATGATCGTGCGGGAGGTGGAGAGGCTTCCGCGTGGCGGACGCGTGCTCGACGGGGCGGTGGGACTGGGCCAGCTCGCGGTCCGGATGCAGCAGCGGGGCTACCCTGTCATCGGCATCGACTACTCGTTCGACGCGGCGCTTCACGTGCGAAAGAACACGAGCGTCCCGGTGGTGGTCGGCGACATGACGAAGATGCCCTTCCGTACGGCTGCGTTCGACGGCGTGACGACGGGGGAGACTCTCGAGCACCTCGACGACGATGTCGGCGCCGCGCAAGAGATCGGTCGCGTCCTGTGCGACGGCGGTTCGGTCATCGCCACCGTCCCCGCGCTGCAGAGCCTCTGGAGCGCATCCGACGACTATTACGAGCACCGTCGCCGCTATTCACGCGCGCAGTTCGTGAGGATGTTCTCCGCGTTGCGCGTGGAGAAGGCGACGTACTGGGGATTTCCGGTGGTGCTCGCGTATGACACGCTCTTTCTCCTGCCGATGAACAAGCGCCGCGCTCGATTGAAGGTCGATGAGGACGCGGCGCTGCAGTCGGTGGCTCGAGCGGGACGGTCGCGCGGGCTCGTGAGTCTCGTGCGCGCCGCGTTCGCCATCGACTCGCTGTTCCGGTGGTTACCCTTCGGACCGGGGCTCCTGGTCGTGGCGCGGAAGGAAGGGTAGGATGACACGCATGGGCAAGGCAAAGCCGGTCGAAGAGCCGATTCCCGAAGCCGCGCCGGGTGAGTTCGGGCCGATTACCGACACGGAGTACTTCGCGCTTCCGGAGGAGGTGCGACAACGTCGAGCGAAACGCGCCTACGAGAAGCTCATGGCCCTGAAGGGAACGATCGATCTGAAGATCGACATCGACGAGCTGCGTGGACGTAATCGTCGATAGCTCCGCACTCGACCTCGACGCGATGCTGCTCTCCCGCGACGAGATCTTCGCCCGTATCGCCCGGCACACGTCGCTCCGCGTCGCCCATCTCCGTTAGAATCCGCCTCGAACGGAGGCCGACGGAATGACTGATATCGACAAGCCCAGCAAAGCGGAAGACGAGTACTTCGCACGGCAGGAGCTCGAGCGGCGCAAGAAGTGGGCGCAGGAGCAGTCGGCGAAGATGGTCGAGGCGGAACGCGAGAGCCTCAAGCAGGCCCACTGGATGAAGTGTCCCAAGTGCGGCATGGATCTGCAGGAGATCGACCTTCAGGGTGTGAAAGTCGATCAGTGCGCGAACTGCGGCGGCATCTTTCTCGACGCCGGCGAGATCGACCAGCTCACGAAGCACGACGAGGGCGTGATGAGCCGCGTCTTCTCGATCTTCCGCTGATGCTGTTTCTCGCCCCCGCCGACCTGCGCGGGGTGACCTCGACGGCGCTCGAGGGTCTCCTCGAGCGCCGCGATCTGGCCGTCGCCTTCGGAAAAAAGCGCACATCTGGCTGGAGGAATGGACACGGGATCGCAGCGTTATGGCACTGAACTCCGCTGCCGCGCTCATTCGCGGACGCGGCGGAGACAGCCTCGAGCGCGCGGAGTTTGCACCCCTCCTCGCCGTGGGCGAGCCCAGAAGGGCCTGGGGCGCATTCCTCGGGAAGCAAGACCGACGTATAGTTGAGACCCTGGAGAGATCAATGAGCCGCAACGAAACCGACGTGGTGACGAACGCCGCCGTATTGCCCCGGCCGCCGAAGGCGCGGGAGGAACAGCTCCCCCTTTTCTCTCCCGAATCGCTGGGCGCGATCCGCAGGGAGGAAGCGCAGTGGCGCCGCGAGGTGCTCGAGCCCGTGCTGGCGAAGAAGCCGTTCTGGAAGAGCGACTTCACGACCGTGAGCGGCATGGAAGTCAATCCGCTGGCCACGCCTCTGTCGATTGCCGAAGACGACTTCCACGAGATCACCTATCCCGGGCA
This sequence comes from uncultured Thermoanaerobaculia bacterium, assembly GCA_964558905.1. Classification (GTDB taxonomy): domain Bacteria; phylum Acidobacteriota; class Thermoanaerobaculia; order Gp7-AA8; family Gp7-AA8; genus QHVT01. Next base: position 39,396 of record CAZLGP010000283.1, read on the forward strand.
GTTCCCGTACACGCGCGGCATCCATCCCACCGGGTATCGGGGCCGTCTCTGGACCATGCGCCAATTCGCCGGCTTCGGCAGCGCGCAGCAGACGAACGAGCGGTTCAAGTACCTTCTGGCGCAAGGACAGACCGGTCTGTCGACCGCGTTCCACCTGCCGACGCTCTACGGATACGACTCCGATCATGAGTACAGTGCGGGCGAAGTGGGCAAGTGCGGCGTGGCGATCGACACGCTTGCCGACATGGAAGTGCTCTTCGATGGCATCAACCTCGAGGACGTCACGGTCTCGATGACCATCAACTCCACCGCGCCGATCGCCCTGGCGATGTACCTCGCCGTCGCCGAGAAGCACGGAGCCGACTGGAAGAAGATCTCCGGCACGCTGCAGAACGACATCCTCAAGGAGTACATCGCCCAGAAGGAGTACATCTATCCGCCGCGTCCCTCGATGCGCCTGATCACCGATACGATCCGGTTCTGCACGGAGCACGTGCCGAAGTACAACACCATCTCCATCAGCGGCTATCACATCCGGGAGGCGGGATCGACGGCCCTGCAGGAGCTGGCGTTCACGCTGCGCGACGGGATGGAGTACGTCGAGTACGCCGTGCGCGCCGGCATGGATGTCGACGAGTTCGCGCCGCGCCTGTCGTTCTTCTTCAACTCGCACAACGACCTCTTCGAAGAGGTGGCAAAGTTCCGCGCGGCTCGCCGGGTGTGGGCGAAGGTCATGCGCGACCGCTACGGCGCGAAAGATCCGCGCTCGTGGCAGCTCCGCTTCCACACCCAGACCGCCGGCTGCTCGCTCACCGCACAGCAGCCGTACAACAACATCGTGCGCGTCACGATCCAGGCCCTTGCGGCGGTGTTCGGCGGCACGCAGTCGCTGCACACGAACTCGCTCGACGAGACCCTCGCCCTGCCGACCGAGCAGGCCGCGCGCATTGCCCTGCGCACGCAGCAGGTCATCGCCCACGAGTCCGGGGTCATCAACACGGTCGATCCGTTCGGCGGCTCCTACTTCATCGAGGAGCTCACGGACCGAATGGAGAAGGGCTGCTTCGAGTACATCGAGAAGATCGATCAGTTTGGCGGAATGGTCGAGGCCATCGAGGCCGGGTTCCCGCAGCGTGAGATCTGGGATGCGTCGTATCAGTTCCAGCGCGCCGTCGACTCGGGCGAGAAGGTCGTCGTCGGCGTCAACGCGTACGAGGCAGGGAACGGCGACAAGCACGAGATCCTCTACATCGACGAGTCCGTGACCGAGCAGCAGATCTCGGGGCTCAACGAAGTGCGCGCGAAGCGCGACGAACAGAGAGTGCAGGACGCGTTGCAGGCTCTCCGTAACGCCGCCGCGGACGAGAACGTGAACACGATGCCTCTGCTCATCGACGCGGTGAAGGTGTATGCGAGCGTGGGCGAGATCTCGGACGCGTTCCGCGACGTCTTCGGTACGTATCAGGAGCCGGCCCTGTTCTGATTTGGAGTTCCCTGCGGCACCGCGAAAAGGCCAAACCCAGGTGCACGCGTCCCGCGTGCACGTCAGCCGCCGGGACGGCGGCGGTTCGCTGGGTCCGCGCTGCCTCCACGTCTACCTCGGGCGGCGTCGCGAGAGCAGGAACAGCGTCACCCCGCTCGCGCAAACGAACAGCGCCACGTGGACATACCACCGCCCCGCCGTCAGGAACGACGTCATCGTGATGGACACCCAGAGCGGCACCAGTGTCCACACGAGTTGCCGCGTCGTCATCCCCCGTCCGCTGCGATACGACTCGATGTAGGGCCCGAACCACCGGTGATCCATGAGCCAGCGGTGAAAGCGCTCCGAGCTTCGCGCGTAGCAGAACGCCGCCAGCAGGAGGAACGGCGTCGCCGGAAGCATCGGCAGCACCATGCCCGCGACGGCGAGGGCGACGCTGATGCTTCCTGCCGAGATCAACAGGACGCGCACGAGTCCCTGCATGGCATGCTGCAACGCCCTGGCCGGCGCTTTGCTGCCCGCACGGTCAAAAATGCGAAAGCCTGTCGGCTGCGCATCTGGCCAAAGTACGAGTGGACGCTCGGAAGCTACACCTGCTACCGCCCGGGCCAGTATCAGAGGTACATGAACGCGCTCGTGGAGCCGCAGGGAGGCTGGTCTTCGCCGGCGAGCACACGCTCGAGGAGAACGGATTCATGAACGCGGCCGTGGAGTCGGGCGAGCGGGCCGCCACGCAGGTGTTGTCGATCCTCGGCCGAGGGCAATTGCGCGCGGCGTGAGAACCAATGGGACGGATAGGACGAATGGGACGAATGGGACGAATGGGGAGCTACCCATAGGTCCCATAGGTCCCATAGGTCCCATCAGTCCCATGGGTCCTCCTGCCCTACACCCAGCTACCCGCATTCCTACACGCCCGCTATCGGCCCCCTGACCGATTGTTCGAGCCAACCCTCCTAAGATCGCGGTGGAGGATCACTTCACCATGCGGCTCGCGGTCATCCTGGTTGCCCTCGTCTTCTCCACATCCCTATTCGCCAAGGACGTGTACCTCTCGGTCACCGGAAAGGCGAACGGGTTCTTCACCGATGCCCGGATCTTCAACCCCTCGTTCGACAAGGACATCACCATCCAGGCCCGCTATCTGCCCGCGGGGAACGCCGACAACAGCGCCGTCGCGCCGGTGACTCTGACGATTTCGAAGCGGTCGATGAAGGTGTACGACGACGCCGTGCAGTCGATGTTCGGGGGCGGCCCCCAACTCGGAGCGATCCGTCTCACGTCCGATGACGACTTCGTCGCCTCGCAGCGGATCTATCAGGATGCGCGCTCCGGACCGCAGAAGGGAACGCTCGGGCAGTTCGTTCCCGGCCTCGAGCCCTCGGCGGCGAAGACGAAGGGCGTTCTGCTGCAGCTCAAGGCGGGCGAGGCGTCTCTCGGCAGCTTCCGCACGAACTGGGGCGGCGCGAATCCCAACAACGTTCCGGCGGTCGTCACGATGAAGCTCTACGACAAGAACGACAGCGTCGTCGGGACGAAGGATGTGACCTTCCAGCCGTTCGGCGTCCTCGGGCCGGCGAGCATCGTCGGAACGTTCGACAACACGAACGCCGATCTCACCGATGCCTGGATCAGCTTCACTTCCGACCAGCCGGTGTTCCTCTACTGCTCGGTCGTCGACAACGGCTCGGTCGATCCGACGTTCATCGCCGCCGCCGATGACAGCGGCACGCCCCCTCCGCCGCCGCCTCCTCCTCCTCAGACGAAGACCGTCTCCATTCACGCGATGGACGGGAACTTCTCGGTCTCGGGGGCGACCGATCTCGAGTTGAACGATGAGGTGAAGTTCGTCGTCACCGGCGAGGGCGGAGTCCACGGCTTCCAGCTCTTCTCGCCGAGCGGTCAGACGCTCCTCACGCTCGATCCTCTGGGCAACAATCCTTCAGAGAGGACGATCACGCTGACGGCCGAAGGCTCGTATCAGTACATTTGTACCCGTCCAACATGCAGCTCGGGGCACACGGAGATGTTCGGTGCGTTCACCGTCGGCCCCGAAACGGGCCCCGGTCCCGGCGACCGCTACTGAGCTCCCGTTGGCGGTTGGCGGTTGGGGGGACAACGTCGTGGGGTGCCAGAGGAATGAACGACTCTGACAACCCACTACCCGTCACGCTCTCCCGCCAACCGCCAACCGCCAACGCCAACCGCATCGGCCTCTTCTTTGCTACACTTGAGCCGAAGCTGGGAGTGTGGGAAGGGTGCAGCTAGCCGAATTCTTTCGCAGCCGCAGGGGCGGGGAGCTGATCGGGATCGTCGTGATGGCGATCGGGGTCAGCGTCGCCGCGGCCATCGTCACCTACCACCCCAACGATTCCTCTGCCTTCTACACATCCACGGACATCGAGATCCGCAACGCGATCGGTTACTACGGCGCGACGCTCGCGTGGATTTTCGTCAGCTTCTTCGGCTTCGCCAGTCTGCTCTTTCCCGCGGTGCTGCTCGCGATCGGCTGGAATCGTTTCTGGGGCCGCGACATCGAGTACTTCCACACGAAACTGATCGGTTTCGTGATCCTTGTGCTGGCCATGCCTCCGCTGTTCGACCTCGCCGTGGGCAAGGTGTGGCTGCGAGGCGCGCTCCTCGCCGCCGGCGGCTACCTCGGTCTGGAGATCAACAAGACCGTCAGCGGCAACATGAACACGTCCGGCGCGGTGATCGCGCTCGTGACGGCCTTGTTGGTCGGCCTGCTGCTCGCGACCCGCATCAGTCTGGCCGCGGTGTTCCTCGCCATCCACCAGCGGACGCTCGCCCTCGGCCGCACGATCTCCATGCACTGGGCGCGCTTCTCCGAGCGGCGCCGCAAGGAGAAGATGAAGGATGCGATCGTCCGCAAGCACCTCGAGAAAGCGGAGACGCCGCAGCTCCGACTCGTCTCTTCGCAGGCGTCCGATGAGCTGGCCGCTCGCGGTCCGATCGTGCGCGAGGTGCAGGGGCGCGGCAGCTTCCAGATCCGCAAGGTCACGAAGGCGGACCTCCGCAAAGCCGCGGAGGCCCTCGCGCAGCAGGAGTCGCAGAATCCCTTCGAGCTATACGTGGCGCCTGTCGCGCAGTCGAAGCCTGTCATGCTGAGCCGCGAAGTCGGCGAAGGATCTCCTGATTCGGGCGCAACCCGCGCAGCACGCCGGGGGTCCTTCGCCGTCTCCGCGGCTCAGGACGACACCGACTTCGAGGACATCCCCGCGCCCCGTTCCAAGCCGAACATCCCCCGTCCTGCCGTGCGCAGGCCGGAGAAGCCGGCGCGCCATGAGATCAAGCTCACGCATGATGCCTTGCCGACGATGAACCTCCTCACCGAGGGGCCGAAGCAGGGGACCATCAACGACGAGGTCCACAAGAAGTTCCTCGAGATCGGGCACCTCATCGAGAGTCGCTGCCGCGAGTTCTCCGTGGAGGGAGAAGTCACGGCGTATCACCCCGGGCCGGTCGTCACGACGTTCGAGTTCAAGCCGAGCGCCGGCGTGAAGTATGCGAAGGTCGTGAACCTCGGCGACGATCTCGCGCTGGCGCTCAAGGCCGAGTCCATCCGCATCGAGCGCATCTCCGGCTCCTCGACGGTGGGCATCGAAGTGCCGAACCGCAAGCGTGAGCTCATCGCCCTCCGCGATCTCATCGACACCGACGCCTTCGCGTCGTCGGCGTCGCTGCTGACGCTTGCGCTGGGCAAAGACATTCACGGCGAGCCGGTCGTCACCGATCTGGCAAAGATGCCCCATCTCCTCGTTGCCGGCGCCACCGGCGCGGGCAAGTCCGTCGGTCTCAACTCGATGATCATCTCGCTGCTGTACAAGGCGCTGCCCTCGCAGCTCCGCATGCTGATGATCGACCCGAAGATGGTCGAGCTGAAGATCTACGAGGACGTGCCCCACCTGCTCCATCCGATCATCACCGATCCGAAGGCCGCCTCGAATGCGCTGATCTGGGCCGTGAACGAGATGGAGACCCGCTACCGCTCTCTGTCGGAGTGTGGCGTGCGCAACATCGATCAGTTCAATTCGCTGCTGAAGGATCCGGAGGCCTACCGCCGCGCCAAGAAGCTCGCCGCCGACGCGCCCACGCCGTCGGACGATCCGATGCAGTACATCGTCATCGTCATCGACGAGTTCGCCGACCTGATGATGGTCGCGTCCAAGGACGTCGAGGACTCGGTGACCCGCCTCGCGCAGAAGGCGCGCGCGGTCGGGATCCATCTCATCATCGCCACGCAGCGCCCGTCGGTCGACGTGATCACCGGCGTGATCAAGGCCAATCTCCCGTCGCGCATCTCCTATCAGGTGGCGTCGAAGATCGACTCCCGCACGATCCTGGACACGCAGGGCGCCGAAAAGCTCCTCGGCAACGGCGACATGCTCTTCCTACCGCCGGGCACGGCGCGCATCCGCCGCCTGCACGGCGCGTACGTCTCCGAGCGCGAGATCAACGACATCGTCGACTTTGTGAAGAAGAACCAGGGCGAGCCGAAGTTCCGCGAGGAGATCACGAAGATCGCCGACGAGAAGAGCGGCGCCGACGGCATCGAGTACCTCGACGACCCGAAATACGACGAGGCCGTACGGGTCGTGCTGACCACCGGCCAGGCCAGCGCGTCGTACCTCCAGCGTCGCCTCAAGCTCGGCTACTCCCGCGCCGCGCGCCTGATCGAGATCATGGAAGCGAACGGCGTCGTCGGCCCGTCGCAAGGCTCCAAGCCGCGCGAGATCCTCGTGCGCGCGGATGACTATCCGCCGGCCAGCGGCCAGTCGATCTGACCCCGCCGGTTGGCCTCGCTTCTGCTAGAACACACCATCATGCGATGGACGCCCGGTAGAGTCAGTACCAATGTGGAAGATCGTCGCGGTGCCGGCGGTGGATTCCGATTCGGACGCGGCCCGACGATCGGCTGCGGCGGCGCGATCATTCTGATCATTCTCAGCCTGCTGACGGGACAGAACTTCTTCGCGCTCTTCGACGGCAGCGGCAGTGGTCCGGCGCCCACCCCGGCCGGTCAGAGCGCGCCGCCCGCCGCGCAAACACCCGAGGAGCAAGAGCGCTACGATTTTCTGGCGCGGTTCCTCGTCGACGACATCCAGGGCCTCTGGTCCCGCCTCTTCCAGCAGGAAGGGATCGCATATCGGCCGTCGACGGTGGTTGTCTTCCGCGACCTTACCCAGACCGCGTGTGGCATGGGACAGGCAGCCAGCGGTCCGTTCTACTGCCCGGCGGACGGGAAGGTCTATCTCGACTTGTCCTTCTTCGATGAGCTCCACCGCCGCTTCGGCGCCCCGGGGGACTTTGCGCAGGCGTATGTGGTCGCGCACGAGATCGGACACCACGTGCAGAACCTCGTCGGCACCTCCGGTCGGGTGCAGGACGCGATGCAGAGCGACCGCCGGAACGCGAACGAGTACTCGGTGCGCCTCGAGTTGCAGGCGGACTGTTACGCCGGCATCTGGGCGGCGTCGGCGCAACAGCGGGGCATTCTCGAGACCGGCGACGTGGAGGAGGGGCTCGGCGCTGCCTCGGCCGTCGGCGACGACCGCATGCAGGAGATGTCCGGCCGCGGCGTGAACCCCGACGCCTTCACCCACGGGTCGGCCGCTCAGCGCGTGGAGTGGTTCTCGCGCGGCCTGCAATCCGGCAGGATGCGGGACTGCGACACCTTCCGCTAGCCCGCATTTCTCACAGCCTTTCGTCGCGAGACAGCCGAGAGTGGCCTGGATGCGAGTCGCACGGCGATTTCGCGACGAAAGCATAGTTGACACTATGTTGAGGAGCGAAATC
>CAZLGP010000284.1:0-10066 GCA_964558905.1 uncultured Thermoanaerobaculia bacterium
GTCGTCGGCTGCACGCTCAGGTCGGTGCGCAGCTTGCCGTCGTCGGTGCGATACACGGCGACAGCGTCCCTGAGATCGATGTCGAACGACTGGTCCATCGCCTGCAGCTGGTTCAGCACCTCGGCGGCGCGGTGCTTCCCATCGAACCCAACTACCACTAGGTCTGCCATTGTTCGTTCCTCCAGTATGGTGAGTATTTCCACGCGTTAGGCGGCCCGACCGACCCACGCGTCATATTGATCACGCACCCGGGAGAATGACCCGGGCCGCTCGGTGCATCAGCGCGTCACGGGACGATCGGCGTTGATCACCTGCTGTAGCTGCCTCGCCTGCTCGGGTCGCAGCGTCGTGCGCAGTATCGTCCCGCCGTATCCGCGGAAGCGGTCCGCGACCTTCTCCGGATCGTCGCTCTCGGCCAGCAGGAACAACGCGGACTGACCAGGTTCGACCATCCGGCCGATCTTCCGAACGAAATCGTCGGTGATGCCGTACTTCTCCTTCTGATTCGCGGCATCGTCGCCGCCGATTATGACCCCCGCTCCGCCCGCCGTCAGTGCACCGACGCCAATGGTCGCCGCTGCGACTACCCCGCTCGCCCCGCCGGTGAACGGAATCGCGAGTATCGACCCGAGCATCATGCCAAGCACCCCACCCAGGGTCGCCCCTTCCCGGCTCGTCGGTTTCATGCTCTGGTCCACTCGCAGCTCGCCGTCGGTCGTGCGATAGACAGCGACCGCGTCCTCGAGATGGAGTTCGAACCCCCAGTCATTCAGAGCGAGCACCTGATTCAGGACTTCGCTCGCGCGATCCGTCCCCTGGAAGCCCACTACGATCAGTTCCCGCATGACGCCCTCGCTTGGCCGGTGTACCCGCTGGAAGGGCGGCGTTCGCCCTTCGTCTCACCGCCAAACTAGGCCGCCGGCAATGAGCAGTCGTGAATGACGCTGAGGAACGAAACTGCGCCGATGGGGCTGGAACGCATTACGCGCACACGACTTTCACCGCCTGTGCCAGGAACCGGTACTGCAAGGGCGAGGTGACCTCGAGCAGCTCGCCATCGATCGCGATCGCGCATAAAGCGTTAGGCATCACGACCGTTGCCCGGCTCGTCAGGTAGCTTTCGATCTCGTGCTCCGAGGCCAGCTGATCGACGCCGCGCGCCACTGCCTTGGCGGCCAGCGCATGGATGTGCGACCTGTCATGCTCCTTCACGACGAGGATGTGCAGGGCACGAGCCCCATTGGCGCGGCGCTTCCCGAGCCCGGCACGCTCGAGCACGCGCTCGTGAACGCCGACGAAGAGGAGCGGCGTCTGAAAGTGGTAGTGCGCGCCATCGGCCGTCTCGAGGTCGACCGCGAGGGCATGTGGATCGCGCCAGACGTCAGCGGCTGCCGCCACCGTCGCCAGCGGGTAGTTCAACCGCTGCTCGTGGTCCTCGCGGCGGCGGACGAATTCGGGATATGCGCCGACGGAGCTCGTGTTCAGTACGACGTGCCCGTTGACGTCTCCGAGGTCCACCGGCCGCGATCTGCCGGTGACGGCCAGGTCGAGTGCAGCTGCGGGATCGTCGACCGGGATGCCGAAGTCGTGCGCGAAGTGATTCAAGGTACCGCCCGGGAAGACCGCGATCTCCAGCGCAGTACCAGCTGCCGCCGCGACCGCTGCGGACAGTGTGCCGTCACCGCCGCAGATGAGCAGCCGGCGCGTACCCTGATCGGCTTCCCCGCGCACCGCGTCGGCGATGTCCACGGGGTTCACCTCGCGAACGCGAAAGCGGCGGTCCGTGCGGAGCGCGGCCAGCGCACGGGCCGCGCTCCCAGCCTTCGGGTTCAACAGAACCGGAATTGGCACTTTCGCCGTCAGGACGGACAGATCATGCGTGGCGAACGGCCGCGGCGAATTCGTTCTTCACCGATGCCAGCCTGTACGCGCCCACGAGCAACGCCACGCCGCTCACGATCGCAAAGCCGGCAATGAGGGCCATGATGGCCGCCAGGGTGGCCGGTGGATTCATGAACGCGAGCGCCGAAGTGACGATGGCCGCGATGCCGTAAGCCATCGTCCACCCCCACGGCAGGTCGAGCTGTTTCTCCTGAATTGCGACGTAGACGGCGATGCCACCCGTCAGCAGGAGCCACCATGCGGTCCAGGCCACGGCGAAGGTCAGCGACAACGTGGGATAGTAATAGAAAGCGGCGATGGCGAACGCGACCCCCACGATTCCGCCGAGGAGCAGCACCCACCACTTTGAGAACACCTCGCGCAGCTCGAGGGCGTGGACGATCTGGACTACGCCGCCGACGAGCGCCCAGACCGCGATCACGATCGCGAACGCGGCGACGGATTCGATCGGACGCCAGATAATGCACACGCCCAGCACCACGCCGATCATTCCGCGCACCACCAGCGACCACCATGCGCGCCGGTAGGCGGACTGGATGAGATCAGAAGCCATTGTGAGTCTCCTGCCGCGAGACGCGGCGTCAAAATACGTTAGGTAATGGATCAGCGAATCACTGGGCTCGCGTTGCATGCGCAAGCCATGAATACTCGGCCCAAGCTAGGCGCTATGCATCGGATGGTCGTGAATCCCGCTGAGGAACGAAACTGCGCTCACCCGACGCGACCGAGGGCACGGCCACGCCGGCCGCGTCAGGTTACTAACAGCTGGTTGTCGATGCGTGCCACGCCCGGAATCGACCAGACCGTGCGCTCGATGTCCTCGAGCATCGCGAACGTGCGCACGACGCCGGACAGGGTCACCACGCCATCGGTTGTCGCGATCCCGATGCGCTGGCCGTTGTGGCTGAAGCGCCGGCTGATCGCCAACGCGACATCGCTCTCGAGGTTCGACCGGGGCGCGGGCGCCACCCTGATCTCGTTCACGACGTCGCGCACGCCGATCAGGTTGCGAACCACCTCCTCTGCGGCCTCGCGCTCCGAGAATCGCTCGACGACGCCGCGCAGTCGTAGCACGCCTTCCGTGACATCGCCGTAAACCGCGTCAGGCACGCGCGCGTCCCACTCGAGTGCGCGCTTCGCCGCTCTCCGGATCCGTTGGTCCTCGCGGGACGGGTCCTGCGGCGGGAGTACGTCGAGATAATCCCGCACGTCCCTGACACCGAACACGCGAGCCGCCGCGCGCTCGACCGCCCACTTCTGGGCGTAGCCGTCGACGAACCCGGTGAGACACACCACCCCGTGCTCGACGGCGACGCCGACGAACCGGCGGTCCGTGGCGTCCAGACTCACGATCAGCTCAGCCCAGACGGCCTGTTCAATGTGTCTGTCCTCGTTCGAATGCACGAAATCCCTGAAGACCGTGATCCTTCCGTCCGACGCATCAGCTCTGCCCCCGGCGCGCGATGTGACCGCTTGCCAATGGCCACCCGCCGCACACAGCGGTAAGATCTCTCATCTCGGCGCACGCCGTTGGCGCGATTCAGGATTACGCACAGCGCACGCGAGGTCGTGAATGGAAGCGTTGAACGGAACTGCGATGAGCGGCCTCGGCGTGGTTAGCGACCCACCGCGATGAAGGAGTTCCCGCCGTTCCGGCTCGACCCGGTTAACGAGTGCCTGTGGCGACGGAGCGCGTCGGGCGAGGACGAGCGCATCCTCCTCACGCCCACTGAGTACGGCGTCCTGAATCATCTCGTCGAGCGCGCGGGCCAGCTGGTGACGCACCGCGAGCTCCTCGACGCCGTATGGCCGCAGACGGTGATCGAACCGCAGGCCGTCAAGAGCAAGGTCTTCCATCTCCGTCGATTGCTCGACGATGACCCGAGGCAGCCGCGCTTCATCGAAACTCTTCCGCGGCGCGGCTATCGGTTCGTAGGGAAGCTCGCAGCGCCGTTAGGGCATTACGACTCGCGGGCTCCACTGCCGCAAGTCCGCCTCGTCGGCCGCGATGGTGCGCTCGCCGAGCTGTGGGCCTCTATGCGGCATGCGAGTGCGGGCAAACCGCAGGTCGTCTTCATCACCGGTGAGGCCGGCATAGGCAAGACGGCGTTGGCGGAAGAGTTTCAGCGACGGGTCACGGCCACTCGTCCGGGGTGGTCGACTGCGCACGGGCAATGCGTCGAGGGATTCGGAACCAAGGAGCCGTTCTATCCTGTGCTCCAGGCCGTCGGCCATCTCTGTCGCAGCCCCGTCGGGGCGACAGTCATCGAGACGCTCGCCTCGCATGCACCGTCGTGGCTGGTGCAGATCCCGGCATTCTTGACGCGAGAGCATCGCGAGACACTGAAACAGGAGATCCTCGGTGCGACGCGAAATCGCATGCTGCGCGAAATCAGCGAGGCGCTCGAGACGATCGCCGCTTCCGAACCGCTCCTGCTGATCCTGGAGGACCTGCATTGGGCCGATTCCTCCACGCTCGATCTGGTGTCCGCGCTCGCGCGCCACCCGATGTCGGCGAAAATCATGCTCATCGCCACGTATCGGTCCACAGATGTGACGCGCTCGGCGCTACCGCTCCACTCGCTCAAACGCGACCTCGTCGCGCGTCATCTCTGCCAGGAGCTCGTGCTCGAGCCGCTCGCGGAAACCGAGATCGCGTCGTACCTGGCGCAGGGGAATGGGACGGCCGACGTGCCCGGGGAGCTCGCGGTCCTGCTGCATCGCCACACCGAGGGCAACCCACTCTTCATGATCGCCGTGCTGGAGCACCTGATGGAAAGTGGGTTCGTAGAGCACACAGGCAACACGTGGCGCCTGCGGCGCCCCGCTACCGAGGTCTCCCTCGAGGTCCCCGAGAGTCTGCGCCAGATGATCGGGGCGCAGATCGACCGGCTCGACGAGTCGGAGCAGCGCGTACTGGAGGTCGGCGCGATCGCAGGCATGTCGTTCACGCCGCTGATCAGCGCGCCGATGGCGGACGTGGACGCCGGCATGTTCGAGGCGTGCTGCGATGCGCTGGCGCGGCGCGGGCACATTTTGCGCCTTGCGGACACGCAGCAGCTACCCGATGGACGCATCGTGCAGCGGTACTCGTTCGTGCACGCGCTCTACCGGGAGGTTCTGTACGAGCGCCAGGCGCCGGCGCGGCGCACCATGCTGCACCGGCGGAAGGCGGAGCGACTGGAGGAGGTCTTTGCCGGCGCGCTCGATGAAGTCGAGGCCGAGATGGCAGAGCACTTCGAGAAGGGCGCCGACTGGGCTCGCGCGGTGAAGCACCTGCGCCGCGCTGCCGACGTGGCTGCCAAGCGCTTCTCGCTCGAGGGCGCGAGAGCCAACCTGCAGCACGCGCTAGCTCTGGCGGGCAGGCTTTCCCCGTCCGAGCGTTCGGCGGCCGAAATCGAAGTCCTCTTCACCCAGGCGGGCCTGTACCTCGCCACAGTGGATGCGAGGGTGGTCGACACGCTGACGACCTTACGAGAGAAGGCGGCCGAGCACGGGCTGGTCGACGTCGAGGTTCAGGCGCTCGTCGATCTCGCCTACCCGCTTGCATGGAGCAGCAGCGAGCGAAGCATCGCAGTGATCGACCGGGCCCTACGACTGAGCGACGCGCTGCCGGACCCGCTTGGACGCGCCCGAACTCGGGCGCGATGCATGGTGCGGCGGCTCATGGCGAAGGGCTGGGACCCGGAGGACGCGGCGGAGAGTGGGCGCGCGCTGGCCGAGATCCGCCGGCTCGGAACGAAGGAGGACGTTGCGTGGCACCTGATCGACAGCGGCTTCATGGAGGTGGCCTCCTCCCGTTACCGGCAGGTAGGGAGCGACGTGGTCGACTCCGTCTACCTCCTCAGGGAGGTCCACGACGAGAACATCCCGCTCGGCTACATCGCTGCGCACCGTCTCCGCGAGTACGTCGTGCCGTGGAGCCTGACCTTCTTGGGCGAGTGGGGCGCCGCGCGTCGTGAGTTCGACGCATCAATTGCGCTGGCAGAGAGGAACGCGGATCCTTTCGGGAGCGGCGTACTTCGCCTCCTCAGGTGCTGGCTCCAGCTGTTTGCGATGGACTTCGCCGGTGCACGCTCCGTCTGCAATTCGATCCTGTCGGCCGCCGAACCGCCCGGTCAAATGTTCGGGCGGCACCTCTGCCTCACACTCAGCGGCGCGGCGGAAGCGGGCCTTGGCAACAATGAGGTTGCCTTTGAGCGATTGCTGGCGGCGCGGGACGAGATGGATCGCCACGAAGCGCTCCTCGACTGGAACTCGCGATTCTGGCAACGGTGGGCCCTAACGAACCTCTGGCTGTCGACGGGTGATCTGGCCCGCGCGCACGAGGAGGCGGAGCTGTTCGTCGCAAACGCCTGCGCGACCGAGGAGCGGACCTGGCAGGCACTGGCCTGGGACGCGCACGCCAGGATCGCGCTCGCGTCCGGCGACTTGCGCGGCGGACAGGACTCCATTGGCCGCGCGTTCGAGGCCACCGAAGGTTTCGAGGTCCCCGTAGCGGCTTGGCAGGCTCACGCCACGGCCGCCGACATTGCTCGCGCGCGCGGTGACGCGCCCACCGCGAATCACCACCGGCAGGCGAGCCGCGATATTCTCCTCGCGCTGGCTGCCTCGCTCGATCCGGACCATGAACTGCGCCCGACGTTCCTCACGGCGCCTGCCGTCGTCAGGGTGCTCCGAGCGGAGTAGCCCTCTACTTTCGCGACCGCCGAAGTGTTGCCGCAACGAATCGGCAACCGAAGCGAAACCGTCTCGGAACGACTCGGAACGCGGGTCCTTCTAGCTTCGTCCGTAACACAGAGACCACGAGGCGACAATCATGCAGACGAGCGGCACCGTGGAAACGATTACGGCGACGCCCATCTGGATCTCCCATCGCACGCGCCAGGTGCTGGTTGCGGCCAGCGTGATCGCGCTGGCTCTTATACTCTGGCGCGTGCCCACGCTCGCGACGCTCCTGGTCGGCGGTGCGGCGCTGGCAATTGCGCTCTCATTCCCGGTGGAGGGCTTATCGCGGGTCATGCCGCGAGGCGCCGCCATCACGCTCACGTTGGTCTTGGTCGCCGCGGTCCTTCTTCTAGCGATCACTGTCTTCGCGCCGATAATCGATGACCAGTTGGGCGCCCTCGTCGCCGCGGTACCCGGTATTGCGCAGCAGCTCGACGAGAGGGTGCCATCGGTGCTCGACTCCCTCGCGGCGCGCGGGCTCCTTCCGGGTTCTCCAGAGCAGGTTCTCGCAGAGGTGCAGCTGCGTCTGATCGCCGCCGTGCAGCAGTTCGCCCAGCGGCTTCTCGGCGAGCTTGGGCATGTCGTGTCCGGAGTTGCGGGGGTCTTATTTGTACTGATGGGGATCCTGCTGGTCGCCGTGACCCTGCTCGCCAACGCGCGAAGCATTCTAGCGGCCGCACTCCGCACCGTACCTCACCGCTATCGCCGCGACGTGCGCTCGCTCTGGCAAGCGTTCGGCGAGACGCTATCGCGCTACCTGGGAGGGCTTACACTCTCGGTGGTGATCGAGGGTGCGCTCGCAGCGATCGTGTTCCACCAAATCGGCTTGCCCTACGCGCTTCTGCTCGGCGCCTGGGTAAGCATAACCGCGCTCATCCCTTACGTCGGCGCCTTGCTAGGTTATGCGCCGGCGGCGCTGCTCGCCCTCGCGATCTCTCCCACCACGGCGCTTCTCGCCTTTTCGCTCGGCATCGCTATCAACGCCGTCGTCGGGAACGTGATAACGCCGCGCATCCAGGGGAGGGCGGTGCATGTCCACCCGATGCTCGTCTTCTTTGCCGTGATAATCGGCGGTGATCTATTCGGCATTCCTGGAGTAATCTTCGCCGTGCCGGCTATGGCAGTGCTGCGCGTACTGTACGACTTCCTCCGAGTGCGCGTGCGGGTGACCGCTGAGAGTCCAGCGACATGATCGCGGAGGTCCTTCGCTGGGTGCTCATCGTGGTCGTTCTGCTCTCGGCGGCGATCGGCCTTCGCTTCATCACCCGAGGCACTGCCGTGCGGCGCGTGAAGCGAGTGGAGTCGGAGGGCGAGGCCGTTTCGCCGTCCGACCAGAGCTTCCCGACGCTCGTCGGGCTCCTCACCGGTAGTCCGCTTGTCCCTGGCAACCGCGTGGAACTCGCGCTCGACGGCGACGGCACCTACGAGCGGTTGTGGGCCGACCTCGGCTCGGCGACGCGGTCCATCACCTTCCAGATGTACTACTTCGGTCGTGGCCGCGTTGCCGACCGTCTCCACGACATCCTCGTGGAGCGCGCAGGCGCGGGGGTGCGAGTAGCTCTGCTGTTCGATTCGTTCGGCGCCTCGGCACTCCCGGGCTCCTACTGGGAATCGCTGCGCAATGCGGGCGTGCGCGCGGTGTCATTTCGTCCGCCGCGTCCTCGTAATCTCTGGCTCGTGCAGAACCGCTCGCATGTACGGGGGATCGTGGTCGACGGGCGCGTGGGGTGGACGGGGGGCTTCGGGATAGACGACAAGTGGCTAGGCGACGGTCACACTGACTTGGCGTGGCGTGAGACCAACATTCGGTTCGAGGGTCCGGCCGTGCACCAGCTTCAGGCCGCGTTCGTGGCCGCGTGGTCGGAGGCAACGGGGGAGTTGATCAGCGGGAGCGTGGTCCTGGACACCCACGAGGGGGGCGTCGCCCTGGCCGGCCTGCTGGCGACGGCACCCACGTTAGGCAGCACACCGGCGGAACGCTTTCTCGCCCTCTCCATTGCCGGCGCGCAGGAACGGCTCTGGATCACCAACGCCTACTTCGCTCCGGATAGCAGCTTCGTCGCGATGCTGACGGATGCGGCGCGGCGCGGCGTGGACGTTAGGGTGCTTGTCGCCGGGCCACGGACCGACGTGCGGGTGACACGCAGCGCGGCACACTCCCGCTACGAACTGCTGCTCGGTTCCGGCGTCCGCGTGTTCGAGTACCAGCCGTCCAGTCTCCACGCAAAGACGTTCGTCGTCGATGGCGTGTGGGTGTCGGTGGGAACGATGAACTTCGACAATCGCTCGCTTTCGCTCAACGACGAGTCCACGCTCATGGTGCTCGACCGGGCGCTGGGCAGCGAGATGGAGCGCGTGTTCCTCGCCGACCTCAAATGCGCGAAGGAGTTCGAGCTCGCTGCGTTCCGCGAGCGCCCACGGCTGGAGCGCGTCGGCGAGTGGGGTGCCAACCTGATCCAACCGCTCCTCTAAGGCGGGACGAGGTAACGGATGACTCCACCTGCGCGGACGACCCCAATCAACGACGGCGGTGAATCCCTACGACGGCGCGATACGAGACTTCTGCGGATCCTCGGCACGAGCAGGTACACGGTCGGCATCGCCGTCGTGGGCACGTTCGTCGCCGCGACGGCACTGCTCGTCTACGGCGCGGTAGAAGTGCTCCAGCTCGTCGGCGCGTTATTCGGCGCGGGCAACTTGCACGGCGCAGAGCGCGTCACGTCTCCGCCACTCCTCTTGGCCATCTCGGCCGTCGAAGCCTTTCTCGTGGCGATCGTGCTCTATGTCATCGCAACCGGATTCTACCAGCTCTTCTTCCACCCCCTCCCGCTCCCGGCGTGGCTGGTAGTCGAGGATCTCGCTGAGCTCGAGCTCAAGCTGGTTGAGGTCGTGATTGCCACGCTTGGCGTCGTCTTCCTGGGGCAAGTGGTGACGTGGGATGGGCAGCGCGACCTCCAGGGCTTTGGCATCGCCACGGCGCTCGTGATCGCCGCCTTGGCATACGCCATCAGCCGCGTCGCACCGCACAACACGGTGGCACAACCGACGAGTCCCGAACGGAACGAATCGGCAACCAAACCACAACCGGCGAAGAACGACTCGCGGCGACCGCCTTACTAGCTTCGTCCCGTCTCGAGAGAAAGGGGTCGAACATGCCAGTGACAAGCGCGAGGATGGTGCTCGCATCGGAGGTGCAGGGGAGAGGCACGCAAACGCGCGCCTGGCGTCCGTTCCACACGGAAGTGGCCGACATCCTCTGTGTCGAAGAGTCCAACAACGATGTGAAGCCGCGGATCCATGGCCGGTTCTCGGTAACCGTCATGCGCTCGGCCGCCGTCGTCCGCTGCGAGTCGAGTCGAAGCGCGGTCGCGGCGCGGAACTGCGTGCTCGTCGTGCCTGCGTCCCAAGTCTACTCGATGCGCGCGCAGTCCCGTCC
>CAZLGP010000285.1:0-4784 GCA_964558905.1 uncultured Thermoanaerobaculia bacterium
GCGGCAGAAAGAGGTGTCATCCTGAGCTGCTTAGACCGCGACGGACCTTCCAGCACCCAACGGAGAAGGTCCTTCGCCGTCTACGCGGCTCAGGATGACACCCTCATGGAAAGCAACGGCTCCCCGGCTTGAAGCCAGGAGTTGCTCCCGGCTGAAGCCGGGCCGTGACAGGACACTCCTGTCGTGTCGACGCCGCGCAATCGGGGAAGGGGCACACCGCCTGCATCTGTCCCGCTCGGCTGCAGCATGACCACACAATCGCCTTCCCCTACCGCGGACCGCCTTGCGGCGCTGGAGCGACTCGCCGAAGCGGCACGCATCGTCTCCGGGGAGCTCGACGTCCACCGCCTCGTCCAGAAGGTCACCGACATCGCCACGGAGTTGTCCCACGCGCAGTTCGGCGCGTTCTTCTACAACGTCGTCGACCGCACCGGCGAGTCGTACACGCTCTACACGATCTCCGGCGTGGCGCGCGAAGCCTTCTCGCGGTTTCCCATGCCTCGCAACACAGCCGTGTTCGAGCCGACCTTCACCGGCGCCGGCATCGTCCGCAGCGCCGACATCCGCAAGGATCCGCGTTACGGTCACAACGCGCCGCACTTCGGGATGCCGGAGGGACACCTTCCCGTCGTCAGCTATCTCGCCGTGCCGGTGATCTCGCGCTCGGGCGAAGTCCTCGGCGGACTGTTCTTCGGCCACAGCGAGGAAGGCGTCTTCACCGAGAACGAGGAACAGATCGTCGAGGCCCTTGCCGCGCAGGCGGCGGTGGGCATCGACAACGCGCGGCTGTACGACGCGCTCACACGCAGCGAGTCGCGCTACAAATCGCTCGTCCTCGCCTCCCCCACGCGCCAGGCCGTCTGGATGACCGCCCCGGACGGCCGCGTCACCGAAGACCTGCCGCTCTGGCGTGACCTCACCGGACAGACCTTCGAGGAGATGCGCGACTGGGGATGGCTGGACGCGCTGCATCCGGACGACCGCTCGCGCGCGGCCGCGCTCTGGCAGGCGGCCGTCGGGACACACGAGCCCTTCCACGCGCTTTATCGCATGCGCGCGCCGGACGGGACTCATCGCTGGTACGAGTCGCGGGGCGTGCCCGTCCTGAGCGACGACGGCTCCTCACTCGTCGAGTGGATCGGCACGACCATCGACGTCCACGATCAGAAGCTCACCGAGGACCACCTCCGCTTCCTCGCCGAGGCCAGCGATCTGCTCGCGTCTTCACTCGACTACGAGACGACGCTCAAGACCATCGCCGATCTCGCGGTCCGCGCGATTGCGGACTGGTGTGCGGTCGACATCGTCGACGCTGGCGACGACGCCGACGCCAGGGACGGAGGCTATCGCCGCCTCGCCGTCGCGCACATCGATCCCGCGAAAGTCGAGCTCGCGCACGACCTCCGTCGCCGCTATCCGCCGAAGGAGGACGCCGTCGCGCGCGTGATCGCCTCGGGGAGAACGGAGTGGATGGCGGAGATCCCGCAGTCGATGATCGACGCAGTCGCGCACGACGAGGAGCACGCCCGCGTCATTCGCGAGATCGGACTGCTCTCCTTCATCCTCGTCCCTCTGACGTCGCACGGCCAGGTCCTTGGCGCGCTGACCCTCGTGACCTCGCCGGAGTCGGGGCGGCGCTTCGGCGAAGCCGACGTGCGTCTGGCCGAGGAGCTCGCGCGCCGTGCGGGCGTGGCAATCGAGAATGCGCGACTGTATCGCGCCGCGAATGACGCCAATCGCGCCAAGGACGACTTCCTCGCCACGCTCTCCCACGAGCTCCGCACGCCGATGACCGCCGTTCTCGGCTGGGCGCGCATGATGAAGATGGGCGGCCTCAGCGAGTCCGAGAGGCGCGAGGCGGTCGATGCGGTCGAGAAGAGCGCGAGCGTGCAGATGCAGCTCATCGAGGACATCCTCGACATGTCCCGCATCATGGCTGGAAAGATGTCGATGGCACCGGCGCCCGTCGATCTGCGGACCATCACCGAGGCGGTCTTGTCCGCCGTGCGACCTACGGCGGATGTGAAGGGAATCGAGATCGTCACGCGCGATTCATCGGAGCTCCCGCCTGTCCTCGGCGATGGCAACCGCCTGCAGCAGGTGATCTGGAACCTCCTCACCAACGCGATCAAGTTCACCAGCCGCGGAGGCACGATCGTCGTCAGCGTCGCCAACGATCAGGACACGGTGACGGTCACCGTGCGCGACACCGGCGCGGGAATCGACCCAAAGTTTCTGCCGTACGTCTTCGACCGATTCCGCCAGCAGGACAGCTCCACCACGCGCGTACACAGCGGCATCGGTCTTGGCCTGGCGATCGCCCGGCATCTCGTGGAGATGCACGGCGGAACGATCCACGCGGAAAGCGAAGGCGTCGGTCGCGGCGCAACGTTCCGCGTCGAGCTGCCGGTGATGGAGTCGGGCCCACGGCCCGCCGTCGCCTCATCGACCGCGGGCGATGCAATGCCGGCGCTCGACGGAATCTGCGTGCTCGTCGTGGACGACGAGACGCTGACACGCGAAGTCGTGGCCGCGATGCTTCGCCGTTGTCGCGCCGAAGTGACCCTGGCCCCGTCGCCTGTCGAAGCGCGCGAGCGCATCGCGGAGCGCCGCCCCGACGTCATCGTCTGCGACATCGCCATGCCCGGCGAGGACGGCTACGCCTTCGTACGCGACCTCCGCCGCACCACCCCCCACATCCCCGTGATCGCCCTCACCGCCTTCGGCCGCCCAGACGATCGAATGCAGGCCCTCGACAAGGGATTCGACGCATATCTCGAAAAGCCCGTCGACCCCGTAACGCTCGCGACGACCGTACGGAACCAAGTGACGACCATGAGCGATGAGTGATGAGGTTTCGGACTCAGGACTCAGGACTCAGGACTCAGGACTCAGGACTCAGGACTCAGGACTCAGGACTCAGGACTCAGGACTCAGGACTCAGGACTCAGGACTCAGGACTCAGGACTCACGGTCACACCTTCTCCATCACCGCCGCCACCACCTTGCGCAGGTCGCGCGCTTCGAACGGCTTCTGCATCACCACGCGGACGAGGTGCGGGTCGAGATCCGCGTGGCGGTGTCGCCGACGGCGGAGATCACGGCGTGTCGATGTCGTGCTCGTTCATGAACGCAATCACCCCGCGCCCGTCGAGCCTGGGCATCATCAGATCCAGAAGCACGATCGCATACCATCGCATACCGGTGCTCGCGCAGCATCACCGTCGCCTGTTCGCCATCCTCGCGGAGTGCGATGGAATGCAGGGCTATCTGTTCGGGCGGACGATGGCAGGGAGAGCGGTGGTGCCGAGCGCGGCCTGCTGGCGCGTGCGGCGCGCGATCTCGCCGCGCGCGGGCGTAGTCCCGTGCTGCTGGATGGTCACCTCTCCGAACCCACCGGGGGCATCCTTCTGCAATCCCGTTACCATGGCGACATGCAACCAGCACCAGCACCGCCACCGACCACGAAGCCCAAGCCGCCGGCGGCGCCGCCGCCGCGCGGAAACGCCGCCCGTCGCTTTCTGCTCGTCGCGTTTCTGCTCGTCGCCGCGTTCCTCGGCGGATTCATTCCGCAGCGGCTCGAGGTGCAGAGCCTCCGCGCGGAGCTGGACAAGACCGAGTTGCAACTCCAGCTCGCCGATGCGCACCGGATGCTGGGCATGGCCAGCCACGAGGCGCAGCGGAGCAACTACGCGAGCGCGGCCCAGGCGGCCGCACAGTTCTTCGACCAGAGTGCGACCCTGGCCCGTACGGACGCCCTGGTGAACGAGGCCCGCACCCACGTCGCTCTCCTCTCGTACACCGCACAACGCGACGAGGTGATGGCCCTCCTCAGCGCCGGCGACCCCGCCGTGCGCGAACGGCTCGCGGGGATGTTCCTGACGATGGAAGGCGTACTGGAGCGGCGGGAGTGATTCCTTTGGGCATGCTCCCGGTCGCTTTCGCACGGTCCATCAGGTGAAAGGCTGGGCTGTGTACCCCGGACTTGGGAATGAGCTCGTGAACCTCTATCCGCCGCTGCTGCAGCGGTACAAACGGAGTCGCCTTCAGGCCGTTCTCGCGCGCGCGAGCGCAGGGTCCACCCGCGGGCCTCTTCACGGTACGGACTCCCAAAGGAGAGAGTGATGCATCTGGCCGGCAACGTGTTCGACGTCTGGGCGTTCCAGCGACGACCGGAGGGGATCGTCTTCCTGCTGCTCCATACGTCGGAGGAAAAGGCCACGCGGTACTTCAATGGCGGTCGTTTCTGGCAGATCCCCAGCGGCCAGGTCGATGAGAGTGAAACGATGACCGATGCCGTCCGGCGCGTCCTTGGATCGTTCGGCTTGCCTCCCAGGACCATTTGGGCGGCGGAGCACGCCTACGTGATCTACAACCGGCGCTTCGAGGAGATGCAGGCCATCGGCGTCTTCGCGGCGGAAGTGTCCGAGTCTGCAATGACCCTCGATCCCTCCGAGCACTCCGACTGGGAGTGGTGCACGTTCGATGTCGCTCTCGAGCGCGTTCACTACCGGGGTTTGAAAGATGGATTGCGCTCGGTGCAGGAATACGTGACAGGTGTCGAGTCGCCCGCGAAGGAGCTCTGCCTTCACGAGGAGGTCCGCGGGTAGTGTCGTGTCTCGCCTAGCCCGCATTTCTCACAGCCCTTCGTCGCGAGACAGCCGAGAGTGGCCTGGATGCGAGTCGCACGGCGATTTCGCGACGAAGGCATAGTTGACACTATGTTGAGGAGCGAAATCGTCGTGCGGCGAAGCAGACAGGCCGCTATCGGCTGTCGCAGCAGA
>CAZLGP010000286.1:0-18142 GCA_964558905.1 uncultured Thermoanaerobaculia bacterium
CCTGGCGCCCGATACGCGGGCTTTGACACGACACTGGTGTCGTGTCCAGGTTGAAAACGTGGTTTGTTTGCGAGCGCCGGTGGGTCGGATGCAAGCCGCCGCGACGCAGGCGATGCTGGGACATCGTCGAGGAGCGGCGGCGCGGCAGACGGCCCGCCGTCGCCGCAAAGAACCCACGTTTCTAGCCGTGACACGACACTAGCCCACGATCCGGATCGAGTCCGCCACCACCGGAATGGCTTCCCCGGTCGTCGTTTTCGTGTCGTCGAGCGGCGCGACGTGCAGGTCGAGCGCGGCCGCTCCTCCGTCGGGATCCAGAGAGCCGAGCTTGTTCGAGATGTCGAGCGCGGCCGAGAGCGGCTCCGCGTGCGCATGGCCCTCGCTCAGAACGCGGCTGGCCATGCCCAGGAACGTGTTCGTCGACCCGCTCGCCGTGCCGGCGGGCGGCTTGCCGGCGAAGATCCCGAATCGCAGCGTGTCCGCCGGCAGCGCGTCGAGATCGATGTTCGTGAGCACGAGAAACTCCGGGCCCGGAGCGTTGAGCGCGCGCATCGTCTGCGCGCCGAGGGCGATCCGGTTCGCGTCGCGGGTCACGGACATCGTCCGGAGCGAGCGCGTCGAGACCCGCGGCTGCATCAGGGACGAATATTCGTAGCCGAGCTTCCGCGTGTCTCGGAGATCGTTCATCAGCACGAAGCGCCACTGCCGATTCTCATCGTAGAAGTACACCTTGGCGTCGCCGAAGTCGGGGTTGCTGTGGCCCGCGGCCACCCACGACGACCAGAGCCGGTCGATGTTCCCGTGATGCGCGTAGAACACCGGATCGCGCGGCGAGTACTGCAGGTTCGACATGTCGCCCGGCGAGAAGTTGTTGTGGACGTTCGCGTGCGGCCCCGAATACGCGGCCGGCACGGGGTCCTTCTGCACGCTCGAGCCGCCGAAGGTCTTGAAGTCGGGGATGGCCAGCAGCGGCTGCACGTTCACGTCGTCGTAGCGCAGCGGCCAGTTGCGTCCCTGCAGGTCTCCGCGGTTCGCCCAGTACAGCGGCTGATCGGCCGGAGCGTAGATGGCCGGCAGCGTACGGCTGCTCGCGTTCTCCCAGTCCCAGTAGACGAGCCGCACGTCGTCGTTCCCGCTCTGATTGCGCAACACCCGCTCGAGGAAGTAGAGCAGCGCGCGATGCCACGGGAGGAACTGCCAGTCATAGTGGATGTTCGACGTATTCGACCGCGCGCAGTTGATGCAGTGCTGGGCGATGAACTTCGTCCAGCTGATGACGTCCGTGGGCGGCAGGTTCCGCACCAGGCAGATGGCATCGCGGAACTGCTGGAGCTGCGTGGCACGGCTCGGGTCGGCCATCTCCAGCGCCGAATAGCGCGCCCGCACGTTCGGCTCGTTCGGAATGAACGGCGTGGCCGGCGGCGGCGTGGGAAGCGTGCAGTCGTCGGGCGAGACCGGCTTTCCGCATTCCGCGGCCCACAACGATTCGACGTCGAACCCGAACGTCAGAGCGAGCGACCCGATCGTGACTTGACGAATGACAAAGCGGCGGCTGACGGCCATCGACTTCTCCTCACCTTCGCAATTGGATGGATGGATGGATGGAGAGAGGTTACGGTGCGCGTGACGGCCGCGTCAAGGGTGAACAGCAAGGTCGCCTCGCGCGCATGTGTGTTGTGTGAGCACGATCATGGCCGGCCTCACAGCGGCCATGGAGAACGGCGACTCGCGTCGCCGCACTCCAAACGCTGCTATCCTCTCCGGCGAGAACGCATCGGCTAGAACACGTTCCATGTTTCTGTGTTACCACCGGGTGAACATCTGCGCAATCGACGGTTCTTGACTCCAGCACTGCTCCTTGGGCTGCTCGTTGCGAGGCCGCTCCTCGCCCTCGACGCCGGACGCACGCTGAGGCAATACGTGCACGACGTGTGGATGACCGACGAAGGTCTTCCGCAGGCGACGGTCGAGGCGGTTCTGCAGAGTCGAGACGGCTATCTCTGGGTCGGAACGGAAGAGGGGCTGGCGCGTTTCGACGGCGTTCGCTTCGTGGTGTTCAACAGCGGAAGCGTGCGGGAGTTCGGGGACGATCACGTCCTCTCGCTGCTCGAAGATCGCGCCGGCAATCTCTGGATCGGCACGCAGGGCGGAGGCCTGATGCGCCACCGCGACGGCGCGTTCACCACGTTTGCCGCCGCCAACGGCCTGCCCACCGGCATCGTCTACTCACTGCACGAAGACCGCGACAACTCACTGTGGATCGGGGGGCGCGGAGGCATCGCCCGGTTTCGCGCGGGCCAATTGGCTACGAACAGGGATCCAGCCATCGCGGGAAGGACCATCTGGTCGATTCATCAGGATCGGTCGGGGACGATGTGGCTCGGAACCGATCTGTACGGCCTCGTCAAAATCGAGCGCAATACGGTGACGACGCATACGAAAGCGACCGGACTTCCGCACGATGCCATTCCCGTCATCACCGAATTGAGCGACGGCCGCCTGATCATCGGAACCAATGGAGCGGGCCTGTACGAGTGGAGCGGCGGGCATTTCATCCCGTTTCGAGCCAGCGGCACGCTGCCCAGTGGCGCAATCACGGCGCTGCTGGAGGATTCGGCACGGAATCTATGGGTCGGAACCACCGCTGGCCTCGTCCGCGTCAGCAGCGGCGTCATCTCCGCCGATGCGCCCGGCGAGCTTGGAAGCAGCCAAATCAACGCACTCGCGGAAGATGCCGAAGGCAGCCTCTGGATCGGTACGACGAGCGCCGGCCTTCATCGGCTTCGAGACGGCAAAGCGCACACGATCACGTCCGCCGATGGTCTTCCCAGCGACAGAGCCCAGGTGGTGCTGCACGATCGCAGCGGCGGAACATGGATCGGCACGCGCAAGGGCGCCGCCCATCTGGTGGACGGAAAGGTCACCACGTACTCGACCGCGAATGGTCTTCCGAATCCCTCCGTGCGCTCGCTGTTCCAGTCCAGCGACGGCGCCATCTGGCTGGGCACGGAGCTCGGCGGAGTGGTGCGGATTGCAAACGGTCGTATGCAGACGACCATCCTCGACCCGCATGTGCCGGACAACACGATCCGGGCGTTTGCCGAGCAGCCCGGCCGCGGTGTCTGGGTCGGTTCGAACGGCGGCCGCTTGACGCTGTTCGTCGATGGAAAACCCGCTGAGTATAGCGAGTATGACTCCGGCGGCCGGCGGCTCTTCGTTCGGGCGATGGCGGTCGACAAGAGCGGCTCGCTCTGGATCGCCACAGACGGCAACGGCCTCGTTCACCTCGTCGATGGCAAGCTTCGCAAGATCTACACGCGAGCCGACGGACTATCGCGAGACGGCCTTCGCTCACTGTACATCGATGCCGAGGGGACGATTTGGATCGGGACCGACGGCAGCGGTTTGAATCGATTGAAGGACGGGAAAATCACCGTGTACAGGACCAGTAACGGACTGTTCGACGATCGCATCCTGCAGATCCTGGAAGGCGACGACGGCCGTATCTGGATGAGCTCCAATAACGGCATCTTCTCGGTCGAGAAGCGCGCGCTGGAGGCGTTCGCCGAGCGGCGCGTCGACGCGGTGGAATCTCTTTTCATCGACGACCGCGACGGCATGGTCACGCGAGACTGCAGCGGCGGCTCGCAGCCCTCGGGAGCGAAGAAACAGGACGGCACGCTCTGGTTTCCGACGGACGGTGGCGTGGCAGTCGTCGATCCGCGGCGGCTGCGCAAAAACACGCATGCGCCTCCGGTGCAGGTCGAGCGCGTGATGGCTGAGCGTACGCCTCTGACCGGCATAGACTCGTTCGAGGTCCCAAAGGGCACCCGGAACCTGGAGATCGCCTACACAGCGCTCAGCCTGGCCGTGCCGGAGCGAGTGCGGTTCCGTTACAAGCTCGAGGGCTATGACGAGAGCTGGATCGACGCCGGGACGCGCCGCACGGCCTACTACACCTCGCTGGGGCCGGGCCAATATCGTTTTCGAGTCATCGCTGCGAACAATGACGGCGTATGGAACACCCGCGGCGCGTCGGTCGCCATCTCCCTCCCGCCGTACTTCTACCAGAGGCGCTCGTTCATGTTTCTCGTTCTCGCACTGGTCGCTGCCGGAGTGTGGATTGCGGTGTCGTGGAGGATTCGGCATATTCGGCGCGAGGCCGCGCGCACTGCGGAAATGGAACGCCGGCTCGTCGGCGCACAACAGATGGACGCGCTCGGGCAGCTCGCCTCCGGAATCGCTCACGACTTCAACAACACCCTCATGGCCGCCTATCCATGGGCGGAGCTGATTCGCATGACTCATCCGACCGACCCGATGTTGCAGCGAGCGTCCAACCACATCGTCCAGGCAGTGGAGCGAGCGAAGAAGGTGACCAGCCAATTGCTCGATTTCGCGCAGCCGAAACAACCGGAGGTGACGCCGTTCGACCTTGGCGACCTAGCCCACGATCAGGTCTCGATGGCCCGCGCCGTCCTCCCTCCGGAAAGTCACCTCTCTCTGTCCGTAGCCGGTGCTGCCGGCACGACCGGAGATCAGGCCAAGATCGGTCAGGTTCTCTTGAACCTCCTTCTCAATGCATCCGATGCGATACCGAATGGAGGAAGCATCACCGTGCAAGTGAGGGAGCCTACCGCGGCCGAAGCGGAGTCGTGGCATGTGCAGCCGGGCAAAATGGTGCTGTTGTCCGTGAGCGACACCGGCACCGGCATCGATCCGGCAGCCATTCCCCGGATCTTCGATCCGTTCTTCACCACCAAGGGTGTGGGGAAGGGAACCGGACTGGGGCTGGCCGTGGTGGATCGGATTGTGCGGGACCATCACGGGACCGTGCACGTGGAGTCGGAAATGGACAAGGGCTCGACGTTCAACGTGCTACTGCCCCGGAGCGAGCTTACTACCCTGCAGAAGGCGCAGCCCGCTGTCTCCGAGAGCGCGAAGGGCGCGTTGCGCGGCCGCACCGTCTTCCTGGTCGATGACGAGGCCGTGACCATTCATGTGGTGAGGGGCATACTGGAGATGGAAGGCGCGACGGTCCACGTGGCGACGGTCGGAGACGATGCGCTCCAGCAGGTCAACGCAGGACTGCGCCCCGATCTGGTAGTGCTCGACCTCGGCCTGCCGGATATGCCCGGCGAACAGGTCCACGCGCAGCTGCGCCAGCGCTTCTCGGACATGCCCATCGTCATTGCCTCGGGATACGGAGACCGCGACCGCCTCGAGCCACTCCTGAAGGATCCGCACACGACTTATCTCCAGAAGCCGTATCCCATGAAGAAACTGATCGAGCATGTGGCGAAGATGACCGCGTTGCCCGGCTCCCGCTGAACAGTTCTCGCGAAGCCGTCGTGGTCGAAGAATTGGCAATCCTCAATCCTACGCGAGAAGAACGAGACGCACCTGCTGGGGACGGTCGTGGAGGCGTGAACCGAGGAGCCCGATGAAGGCCATCGGTTGCCGCGCCTACGGCTCCCCCCACGTCGTCCGCGCCGGTCGCGGCGACACGAACGAGCCGATGCGGACCGTCTCCCGCCCTCAGCGCTGCTCCGACTGCGCCTCACGCGGATCGGCTTCCTTGCTCCGTCGCTCCCACGAGGCGGTGTTGATTTCCTCCACCTTCCCGCCCACGAACGTGATCACCGTGTCGAGCTTGCGCTGCGGGTCGGTCGAGTAGCTCCACTCCTCGATGGCGACTCCATCGAAGCGCAAGCGCGCGTGACGCCGCTCCGGACCCCCGCCCATCACCCGCTCCACCTCGGCCAGAGTCTGTCCCATGTGCAGCTGGTTGACGCGTTTCTGGTTCTCGAGAGCTCGCGTGACCACCCAATCGGGCAGCGGCGCGGGTGCGGTGGCGGGAGCGGCGGGAGCGGCGGGAGCGGTCGTGCATCCGGCCAACGGGAGAAGTGCGATGGAGACGATCAGCAGAATCTTCATGTTCCGGAGGACGGACGCCGCCGCGGGGCGGCGTCCGTCCATGATCTTCGAGGTCAGAACCATCCGTTGCCGTCCGGGTTGACGGCGGCGCGGGCGACGCCGGCGTGCAACGCCTCGCGCGTCACGGCGGGCGTCATTCCGCCGCGGACCACCACGTAGCGCATGGGCAGCTCCGTCGGATGGAAGACGGAGTTGTAGGAAAGGAAGTCGGTCGTCGTGCCGATGGAGAGCTGCGCATCCGGCTCCATCATGACGGCGTAAATGACGTTGTCGTCCGTGTGCTGAATCCGACCGCTCTCGACCGCGTTGGCGAGCGCACGCTGCACGTCCAGATCGTTGGCCGAGGGACCGTGAGACGGGAGCCTCGTTCCGGTCACCCGAAGGCCGGTGTCGCGGACGCCATAGCGACCGAGCGTCTTCAGGCGGTCGTGGGTGCTGAACTCGCGCGCGATCTCCAGCTCCTCCCGCCCGGTCGAGCGGTCGCCGAATGTGATCACGTGGATGGCCGGATCGTCGATCACGCGCCCGCCGTGATGCAGCACCGCGTCCGGAATGGCTTCTCCGCCACGGTAGATCTGCACCAGACCGCCGTCGTCATCGCGGACGAATCCTTCACGGACGACCTCGTGGATTTCCCCCTCCTCGTCCACCGCCTCGGCCATCACTCCCGGCGCCAGCGCAGACGAGCTGCCGAAGGTGATGTCCAACACCGGATGGATCTCGATCCCGTTGGGCGCAATCCCGATCTGCCCGTGCTTGTAGTCCCAGAAGCCGATCCCCTTGATGGTCACCGGCGTATTGGTCGTCTTCATCGTGGAAGTGGCGGTGAAGCGGGCGTCGAACTGCGAGCGCGCACGGGAGATGCCCGACGCGAACGCACTGCCCGAGACGCAGTTCGGATCGGCGATCTCCACGATCATGGTCCGGCCGGCGCCGTCCTTGATGACCAGGTGGTAGTCCTTGTCGGTCTGCTTGTTGTACTTGATGAGCGTTCCGCTCAGCCGGTATTGCGTCGTCTCCCGCGGCGAGAGACGGCTGCAGCAGGGCAGCGATGCCGGCTTCACCGACTGGTGCATGTTGTAAATCGTGGACGACACGTAGCTGGAGAGATTCACCGACCACGCTCCGGAATCCGTTCCGGTCTTGATCGACCACCGCTCCACTCCGCACTGGCCGAACGCGCTGGCCTGCGAGACGCCGATGAACAGCACCAACCCGAGCACAACCCTCAGTCGCATGGGACCTCCTTCGTGAACGCCTCGATGCCTGACTTAATGAACGCGACCAAAATGCCTGCGGAGCTCGGCGCAGTCAAGGAAAGCTTTGGAGCATCGCGTGTGAAGTCGGAGGCGAGGTTCCGCAGGTTCCGCGGATCGCGATGCGAACCGCGGCCGACCCTTCACGCGAGTGCACTCCTGCCGTCCGGTGGAGAGTTGCAGTAGCCGGCTGGCTACTGGCGAGCGGAACTGATGTCTTTCCCGCAACACCAGAAGTCTCGCGGCGTGCCGCGGGCGATGCGATGTCCCGGCAGGAGTCGCTCGCGTGTAAAGCCGCACCGCTCGAGCAATGCGATTGAGGGGCTGTTGGTCACCATGACCAGGGCTTCGACACGGCGGAGACCCCCGTCCGCGACGGCCCAGTTCACCGCCGCGTCCACCGCAGCGCTCATGATTCCGCGACCCCAGTAGTCTGGAGCGAGGTCGTAGGCCAGTTCGGCCGCCGCCTTGCCAGCGTCGATTCGCCTGTACCCACAGGTGCCGACCAGACCGTCGTCGCTTGCTCGCGCGAGTGTCCACCGCAGGGACGCCCGACTGGCGTACTCACCAATCAGCCGATCAACGATGCCAGCGACCATGACGGCAGAGACGCGGGCCAGCTGGTGTGCTCGGTCGTACGCCTGTCGCTCAGGTATCCGAACCACGCGCCACTGTCGCTTGGACGGAGCGGTCGGGGAGAATGAGCTCGCCGAGCGGAAGCACGGGCACGGTCTCCATGGATCGTTCGGAGGTCACCAGCAGTTCTCCATGCGGCGAACGTCAGAGCCTCAGCCGCCCGGCCCGCACCGCGACCGAGCGCTGAACGTGAATGTACCCGAAATCGCGGCAGCGCAGCGCGCCGGGGCGGCTGCAGCGTTCAAGTTGGACGCCGGGTCTATGGCTCCGGTATCTGAAGATCTCGGCAGATCTTTCGCGTGAGGAAGTCATCGACTTCGCGGTGACGGGGCACTGACGACGCTTTGCCAACCGACCTGTTCACGTACACGGAGTGATTCCCGCCCTCTCGAAGGAACTCGCAACCATTTCGCACCAGGTGAGCGATGAGGTCCCGCCGCTTCATGTCTACGAGATCGGAAGCAACTCTCGAATCGCCTCTTTCCCTCGAATGCTCTCTTCCGCGAGAGCTCGGTTTGCCTCTAGTACCAGTTCGATCGCTTCATGAAGATTCGATCGAGCCTCCTCAAGGGTCGCACCCTGAGTGTTGGCACCGGGTAGTTCCTCAACGAAGGCAATGTAGCCCTGCGGTGATGGGAGGTATACGGCGGTCCAGTTGGTCACGAGAGCATGGTAGCGGAAACACTGCGGCGTGGCCACTTCTACGCCAGGTGGAAACTTCTGCCGTCCAACGTTCAAAGCTGAGCGGCTTCGGCCCACTCAAGGAACGTGCGAGTAAGCGTATCAGACGGCGGGCCGAAGTCCGCGCCAGCGAAAAGTTAGGTTGTGCTTTCCGCGAAACGCCTCATCGGCACACCCTTCTGGTAGTACTCCGTCTCCTCACAGACCAGAGGCCAGCACCAACGCTGTAACCTATCGAGACGCTTGTATCGCGGCATCGGCTTTTCCGTCCATGGGTCGTTCTGCAAAACGGCTGACGCGAATGCATCGCAGCTCCGTCGCGAGTACCGAAGCCCAAGAGTTTGGCTTATCCGCGTGGTCACACGATAGTGATCACCTGTGATGAAGTCTTGCCAGCTCTTGAGAAGTTGCCGAGCGGGCCTAATGTCGACGATCTCAACCTCTGCGAGCTCACGCGCGCCGTTTTGATTCCACGCCAGGTAGAGCAGCTCTCGAGCGTTGAGATCCGAAACAGGGGCCGAGTACCCAAATATTGTTACGAGAAAGGCGGCGTTCAGTTTTGCCTCGACCTTTGACCATTCACTGGCAATGAACGCGTCGTCGCGATACCGCTTGTCTGCAACGGGATAGAGGAGGCGCGATTGCTCATATGGCTTCTTGCAGATACCGCAGACGCCGCCGTAGAAACCGTTTCGGTCGTGCTCATAACACACGCCAATCGAGACATTGCCGTGGAGAAACACGATCTCAGGCAACCACGCGGCACGACTATTACGCATGTATGCTTGTGCCAAGAATGGATCCCAATTGAAGGTGGCGACCATGTCTTTGCGCCGCAGCGACAGAAGAAGCTGGTCGTAGACCGTGACGTGATTCGGCAGTTCCAAGTCTTCAAAGTATTCTTTGACTCTCGTCTCGATAGCCGCTCGGAGACCCTTCCGCGTGGAATCAGATGCGATCCCGCTGTAGAGGCTCTCGAAGTTTGTGGCGGAGGTGACGGAGATTCCAGCTTGTTCGAGGGTCTGCGTCAGACCGACGGTCTCCAAGAGGTTGGCCATCACTGGCAACCGACGACCGTTTCGGTCACCCTTCGGACAGGCGGCGACACTCGCGCCAGCACCAAGGATCACGACGTGCGGTGACTCGTTGGCGACGCCATCCGGCCGAAGATCAGGTAGCGGCATCGTCCCTATTCTCGCATTTCGTGGTTTGCATCGGGAAGGGTTCAGCGCGACGTGCTCCGAGGAGTCGGACGAGGCGAACGACGTCAGGCCCGAGTCCACCGTGATCGCGCATCTCTCGCGCGAGGTAGCGGACCACGCGACCGCGAAAGAGCACTCTCCTGATCCGGCAGCTTTCCGCTCGCGCCGGATCGGGCCCTCCTGGCGTAAACTTATTCGTATGACTAGACGCGTCCTCGCGCTCACCCTCTTCGCGTTTTCTGCGTTCGGCCTCACGCCGCCGGGCCATCAGCGCGTGCTCGTGCCCCTGCACGTGCGGCGATCGCCGGCGCGAACGGGTCGCGCTGGACGACCGAGCTCTGGGTCGTGAACGCCTCGTCGGACGCGGCGCCGATCGCCTCGGTGCCGTGCATCGTGGCGTCGAATCTGATCCACTGCGTGCCGGTCGTCACCGTCCCGCCGAACCGCACATTGGCGATTCCGGCGCTCGGCACCGCCGAAAAGCCGGGGGTGCTGCTGCACATCCCGACGCCGTCGGCGTCGCAGATGTCGTTCACGCTCACGGCGCGCGATCTATCGAAGCAATCCGAGTCGTGGGGCGTCGAGATCCCGGTCGTGCGCATGCACGATTTCTTCACGGCCCGATCCATCTCACCGCGATTCCGTGACGAACAATACGACGCAGCAGGTGACGACGGTGGTACCGAGATAGTCTTCCCCCACCGCCCTATGTACGATCAGTCACAGCCTCGCGGCCGAACTGGTGCTTCGCTTCATCGGAGGACGTGAACGATGGTCCATCCACCGCAACCTGTTGCCGAGTTTCTGAAGGCGAAACGCATCGCGGTCGCCGGTGTGTCGCGTGACCGGAACCAGCCGGCCAATCTCATCTTTCGAAGACTGCGCGAGACCGGGCACGAGGTCGTCGCGATCAACCCGAAGACGACCGAGGTGGAAGGCCAGCGCTGCTACCCGAGCCTCGGTGCCGTTCCCGATCCGATCGATGCCGTCATGATCGTCACGCCTCCCGGCTCATCCGCCGACGTCGTGCGCCAGGCCGCGGACCGTGGCGTGAAGAAGGTGTGGTTCCACCGGTCGTTCGGAGACGGAAGCGTGTCAACCGAGGCCCTCGTTGCGTGTACCACGCACGGGATCGAGCCGATCGTGGGCGGCTGCCCGATGATGTACTGCGGCAACGTCGACGTCGGACACAAGTGCTTCCGCTGGTGGCTCGGGTTTCGCGGGAAATTGCCGGTGTGAGGTGCGCGCGGCACACTGGGCGCTACTGAGCTGTTCGCCGGTTGGCGCTCGCGACTCTGGTCAAGGCGCTGAAGGCGTCGTGACGCGCTGAAACGTTTCCGCCCGTTGCTGCACTACCTGAGGACAACCGTCAGAAAGGATTTTCATCAATGGGCAAGATCGCAGAAAACAACGTTCACATCGGCGTGGGAATCGCTGGTTGCGTGGTGGGCATCGGTCTCATCATCGCCGCCATCGCATCGGGCGGGGCGTTCCTCTGGTGGCCGCGCGGCTTCATGTTGCTGGGCGGCGTCATCTTCACCGGCATCGGCGTCGTCTTCCTCAGTACGATCGACTGACGGCGCGGCGGGGAACGGGTTACAGTACGGAAGTGTTGTAGCCCATCCCGATGTCCCGCCTCGATTGTCTCGAGGCACGTCTGAAGGAGCTTCCCGAACGGCCGGGGGTGTATCTCCACAAAAACGAGCAGGGGCAGGTCGTCTACGTCGGAAAGGCGCGCAATCTGCGCAACCGTGTCGCGGCCTACGTCGTCGGCCGCGCGGCGCGGGATGCGAAGACGATGTCGCTGATCGCGGAGATCGAGTCGATCGACTTCGTCACGACGAACAACGAGCTCGATCAGTGCCTCGGTCCGTCCGTCGTCAACTGAGCGACGACATCAGTCAGGGTCCGTATCGCGCCGAGCGGCAAAAACATACACGCTGGTGTTCCTCGACGCCAACGGCAGCGTCGTCGCCGCCGGCGACCTCCATCCGGGCACGACTCCGTTCGAGGACGCACGCATCGTCGCCAGCCACGACACGTTCGGCGTCTTCACGCAGGCCACGCCGGACCAGTCGATCCTCTTCGGACTCCGCTATACGACCTCCGGGGTGGCGCTCGATCCCGCGCCGGTGCAAATCGCGAGCGGACCGCGGATCGCGGATGAATGGGACGTGGCCTTCGACGGCGAGCAATGGGCTCTCGCTGCCGTCGACTTCAATCCCGACGCGATGCGCGTCGTCATGACGCGCAGTACTGCCGGCATCGCTGAGTGGCCGGCGGTGACTCTCTCGGAATCCGCGTATGCGTTTCCTCCACAAGTCGTCGCGACCGGCGCGATGAACCTCATCCTCTGGCTCGAGCCCAGCGACGCCTTCTTTCCGGACATCGTCATGCAGCGCGTGGGTCTGGACGGCAGACTGCTCGGCGACGCACCGCTGCTGCTCGCCGCAGGGGTCAGCGTCGCCGCCGCATCGAACGGCACGCACGTTCTCATCGTCTGGGCGGCACCGGGCGGCCTGCAAGCTGGGCGGCTGGATCCGTACGGCAGCGTTGTGGATCCGCGTGTCAGTCGTAAGCGGGTCGTAAGCGCGCCATCCGATGATGCGCGCCGCATGCAAACACGCAAGCTCGCTCTCGTTCTCCCTCTTCTTCTCCTCATCGGCATCAGCGCGGATGCACAGAGCCGTCGCCGCGCGATGCGCAGCCCCGGCGTGCCGGAGCCGCAGGTCACGACGTTCGACGTCATCGATCGCGCCGCGGCCGAGGGGCGCGTTTCCGACGAGCAGGCGATGCTCTACAAGGTCTTCTCGATCTACGGCGACGCCCGGCTGCCGCAGGAGATGAAGGGCGACGACAGCGGCCTCCCCGACACCGTCTACATGACCGAGGTGGCGGCGAGCTATGCGACGCTGCCGGTGGACGTGCAGGAGCAGATCGCGCCGTTCCTCATCCCGCCGTTTCACCGCAACAGTTGGTGGGAGATGCGCCAGCAGAACGCGCGCTCGATCGGATCGCACAGCGTCGCGTCGTTCGGCTTCGGCATCGAGCGCCCGTGCACCGACTGCCCTCTCAGCTTCGACTGGAAGTTCATCCCCACCGCAAACGGCAAGGTGAAGGTCTGGTATCTCGGCAGCAACGCGCTGGACGAGTTGAAGGCGAAAGGGTTCGCGAGCGAGATCGACAACGTCATCTGGCCGAAGCTGAAGGGGCTCCTCGGCCGCGAGCCGCTTCCCGACGAAGGCGACGGCTGGCTCGGCGCCTCCCTCGGCGGCGACTCGCGTCTCGACATCGCCCTCGTCGACATCCCCCGCAGCGTCACCACGGCGCGTTACAGCGAGAAGTGTCACGCCGGCGCGTGGGCGTACATCCAGTTCAATAAGAACAAGCCGCGCGAAGAGCTCGCCCATGAAGTGATGCACGCGTTCCAGTACGCGTT
This sequence comes from uncultured Thermoanaerobaculia bacterium, assembly GCA_964558905.1. Classification (GTDB taxonomy): domain Bacteria; phylum Acidobacteriota; class Thermoanaerobaculia; order Gp7-AA8; family Gp7-AA8; genus QHVT01. The sequence goes on from CAZLGP010000286.1 coordinate 13,152, forward strand.
CAACGTGAAGGTCCGCGGCGGCGACTGCACGGGCGAGGCCGAATATCGCTGGCTCATGGAGTCCACGGCGGAATGGGTCAAAGACTTCATCTATCCCGGCTCGACGTCCCCACACAATGAGCACTGGGCTGCCCCGCATTACCTGAAGGTCCCCGAGGCGCCGCTGAACATCGCCGCCGACCCGCACTGGTATGGCGCGTATCTGCTGCCGTTCTTTCTCGCGCGGGTCAAGGGACAGACCAACATCGTCGGCCAGATCTGGGCGAACACCGAGAGCGTCGCCAGCCTGCAGGCCATCGAGAACGCGCTTCAGCCGCTGGGCGGCTTCGAGAAAGTGTGGCCGGAGTTCGTGCTGCACAACTGGAACGACGATCCGGTCGACGACTACAGAAAATCCGACCAGCTCCAGCATCGCCCGACGGCCCTCGGCGAGCCGCTCCTCAGCGGAGGCGCAGTCGACAAATACGCGTCGCTGAATTTCGAGCTGCACCACCTCACGTCGTCGTACAAGCACTTCGTCCTCAACGGCAATGTGAACTCCGTCGCGTTCCTCAATGGCATGACGTTCAAGATCTCCACCGAGCCGCGCGTTCTTCTCAATACGTGGGACCTCGGCGACCAGTACAAGTGGGAGCCCGTCCCGGCCCAGCAGAAGAAGGGCGCATCCGTTCAGGCAATCCTCAAGCGCAACGGCAAATGGGAAAAGCCCGAGGACTGGACGAACGTCGCGTACAAGGCGTTCTGTCTGCAGAAGCCCGACGAGCGCATCGAGGAGATCGTCCTCATTTTCGCCAACAGCAACATCGACGAGAACTCCGTCCTCAAACCTGCCGGCCAGCCGCCGCTGCTGATCGTCACGGACATGGGCTGCCGTTTCGAAGGCACCGTCGACTGGGACTCGAGCGGCATCACGAAACAGGGCTTCGGCAATGTCGATCTCCTGTACCGCAACACCTTCGAGCCGCGCGATTTCATGGAGCCCGTCCAGCACTTTCTCGGCTACTACTACGACACCAACGGCAACGCGTCATGGAGCGTCACCGGCCCCGTCGGCCCGTGCGGCGTCAACGCCAACGTGCCCAACGCCGGCATCCGCACCGACCTCCTCTCCTTCTCCATGAACTTTGCGCCGAAAGGGAGCAAGGGCTACCGCAAAGGCTACTACCAGCTCCACACCGCCCAACCCGTGAGCTACGCCCTGCACTGCCCCGGGGGAGACGTTCCCATGAGCCCGACGTTCATCTACTTCCCGGCGATCTCGTTCGACCCGCTGATGTACCTCCAGAACGCGCCCGGCGGTGGCCTCAAGGACACGGTCAGCAATCCGCTGGGGACGTGGAAGTGGGATTACAAGGTGAAGAGATGACGAGCCCGCTCTCGACGAGCCGCGCCAACTCGCGCCGGATCGCTCCCAAGCCGCCCGCGGCGCGCTCGTCAACTCCTGCTGGATGAACGAGCGGCGGGATGGCCGAAGAGAAGCGAGAGCACCCGCTGCTGCGTGGTCGTGAAGAGCGCATCCGCCAAGCCGGTCGTTCTCTGCCTCGCCGCAGCCCATCTTGGGCATGCTCCCGCCCAGTTTGGGCATTCGGGAAGGGCTATGCTGTACTCGATCGGAACTGCAGATGTCCACACGGTATGAGGTCCTGATGCTGCGTCAGCGACTGCCCCACATTGTCCTCACCGCGCCTTCCGACCCGGAGCGTTATCAGCGCGGGGGCGGCAGCCCTGAAGAACCGCTCGGTCGATCTCTGTCGGTTGGCTTCCGGCTCGGAGTCAGATGGTGAGCAAAGGCGGGAACGTGCCGGCACGCCGCAGGCTCCTGACAATCCGGTGCCCTGATGCGGCGACATTCCGACTTGTCGTTCGCTTCAACGACGGCTTCCTTGGCCGGACCGCGGGAATATCCGATGCCGAGGCGCTCGAGCGGTTCCAATCATGTCCCGACGCATATCACTGTGTCGTCGACGGACGCGATGCGCAAAAGGGTGAGAAGCCGGTACCGATTCACGGTTACTTCGTCCTTCTCCCTTTGACCATGGATTGCGTCGGTCGACTCCGTGCCGGGTCGATCTCTTCGAGCCAACAGATTCGTACTCGTGATCTCGCCCGCGCAGGCACGGCTGCCGGCGCTTACCTTAGCGTCGTGTGCGCGAACGGCCCTTTTGCGCGTGTGGCGGTGATCGAAGGTTGTATCGACGCGGTAGCCGAGTTGTATCGCACGACTGGCATGCAGTACCTGTTCGGGCGTGCTGCGACCGAGGAGGGCGCTCGCATCCTGACACGTGTGATCGGCCAGGTATTCAAGGCCGACAGGATCATTCGTGAGGTTGATCTTTCTGCCTACGACGGTATCCTGCGGTCGCGAGTCTGAAGATTACCCCGCCGGTAAGAATCGCAGCGGCTGCTCGTTATCTCCGCGGGAACGCACGGCCGAACCACCCGTCCAGACTCCTCGCTCGACGCTCGGGATGATATCTCGCGTCGATCGCGAGATGTGGCGGCAGGTGTCATTCCGAGCGAAGCGCGCAGCGCGAAGTCGCCCCCCTCCCTGCTGCTGCGCGACGCTCGGGTTCCAGCGGGAGGTCCTTCGACTCCGCTTCGCGGAGTGCGGGATGACACCCTGTCGATCGACTTGCGCCCGCGTCACCAACTCACGCGCACGCCAGCCACGGCGTATGCGAACGTGCCAAACGAATACACCTCGTTGTCCGCGCCGCCTTCGAGCAGGCGTGCACCGCCGTACAGCGTGAGGCCATGAAGTCGCAGATCCGCTCGAGGTCTTCCGCGGCGTCCGGAGTCCAGCGCATTTACCCGTGGTAACGCCGCTTCATTCGGGAGGCCACTTCCTCGTGATCGAGAAGCGGCCCTTCAGCGGCGGATGCGCGACCCTGTCTGACCTCGCGACGAAACCAGCGGTCGTGATCGACCGATGTCTCGAGAAGACCCAATGCGACTTCGTCGATGTCGCGTCCAGTCTCTTCCGCGACTCTGGCCAGCTTTGCTTCGAGCTGGGGAGGAACCTCGAGATTCATGGGGGCAGCGTAGGGGCGTGGGAAAGGCCTGTCAACGACGCATCTGGTGAGCCCGGTAGGGATCGAACCTACGACCAATTGGTTAAAAGCCAACTGCTCTACCACTGAGCTACGGGCCCACGCGCGTCAACGAACAGCGGCGAGCGGGTTGGCGTCCCCAACGGGATTCGAACCCGTGTTGTCGCCGTGAAAGGGCGATGTCCTAGGCCTCTAGACGATGGGGACAAATTCCGCGCGGATTGCCCCGCGCGCGCTCGCGAAGGTGGTGGACGATACCGACCACTTCCGGTCCTGTCAACCACGTCAGACCGAACGCAACAAGCGTGCGCGTTATTGCCTTTCCGGTTGGGGGTTGGCAGTTGGCGGGGACCCGGCCGGTGGGGCGTCGGCGGAATGGCCGGCGAGGCGCCGGCACCACATGGAGGGTGCCGGCCACGATGCTGGTGCTTGGCTCCCCCGCCAACCGCCAACCGTCAACCGCCAACCACCTTCTTCACCACCTGAATCTGCCCCGTGTGGTAGACATCGTGGGCGGCGACTCCGTAGACGAGACGGAGCGTCTTCGGGTCGCGAAGGTCGGCCTCGGTCATCCTCGCGATGGCCTCGCGGAGGAGGCGGTGCTCGTGGTGGAGCAACTTCACGAGCGCGCGCCACCCGTCCTCGTCAGGCCGCGCGGGCGACGGGAACCAGTTGCTGCCTTTCATCGCGAACGAGCCGCGCTTTCCCCGCTGGAGCTTGTTCCGCACGGCGTATTTCCAGTAGGCCGCGTGCGCGGTCAGCTCCCACACGTTGTGCCTCCCCTTCCCCGGTCTGCGCAGCGCGCGCTCGGCCGTAATGCCGCGCAGCGCGCCGCGCAGGTTCGTGCCATGCCACCCTCTCCGTTCGTACGCTGCGTCGAGGTTCGCGAGCAGCACCTGGAGCACTTCGTTCATCGGCTGATCCTCCCGGTGCATTCTCGGCGCTCATTGCGGAGTCTCAAAGCCTCAAAGTCTCAAAGTCTCAAAGAGGCTTCCGGCTCCCTCTTTGAGACTTTGAGCCTTTGAGACTTTGAGACTCTTCTCCTCGGGCGCAGAGCGCGCAAAAGGCAACCGCTGGCAAAGCGACCCTCACGGGCGCAGAAACCGGCCGTCTTCGTGCTGGCGGAATACGTCGCGCGTGAGGGCGTCGACGCGCCAGCGGCCGAGGAGGCGGGAGGCGCCGCGGCGGCCACAGGTGTGCCAGACCTCGTAGGCGTAACCGCGGTTCCGGAAGCCGCGGCTCTCGATGCGCATGCAGTCGGCGCCGACGCGGTAGAGGTCGCGTGAGGTGACGAAGTCGCGCAGCGTGGCCGAGGCCTGTTCGTCGCTGAGCATGCCCTCTGCGCTCTGCTCTCTGCGCTCTGGCCTCCGTTCAGGCTGTACTGGCTCGGGCGTGGGCTCGGGCTCGGGGCGTTCGCCGGGCACTTCGATGATCGTTCCGGTCTCCCGCGGCGACGAGGACGCCACGGTCCCCTCGGCGATCGTCTCCACGCGAGGGGTCTCGGGCTGGCGATCGCGGCCGCCGAACGGGAGGCCGGCGAGGATCAGCCACGCGATGCCACCGAGGACGACCAGCACGAGAGGGACGATCCACCAGACGGTGCGCGCACGCGCGGGTTGCAGCGGGGCGGGTGGCGGCGCGGGCGGCGGGGTCGCCGCCGGCGCGGGCGGCGGCACCTGTAACGGCGTCCCGCAACGCGGGCAGAACTGCGCGCCGGGCGGAAGCGGCGCGCCGCATTTTGCGCAATGACTCATCGCCGAAACGGATCGCGAAAAACGTGCCGCGGAGCGGAGCGCGCCGCAAACCGCGGAGCGCCGGCATCCTGCCGGCCGCTACGCCGGCTTCCAGCCGGCACGCGCTCGCGCGAGCCCTGGTTGCGCCGGAGGCGCAGCAGAGGGTAGCCGGTGGCGAGCGCGGAGCGCCGCCACCGGACCGCGTTGT
>CAZLGP010000287.1:0-21405 GCA_964558905.1 uncultured Thermoanaerobaculia bacterium
CCCGGCACGAAGTCGCCCCAGAAATCGAGCTTGCCCCAGAGCAGCTCCGCTTCTTCCCGCAGCTCGTCGAACGTGTTCTCGGTGATCGGCACCTTGAGGTCCTTGACCGGACCGCTGACGTACGTCTTGTAATAGGAGTCCGAGCCGAACAACCCGCCGCTGACCTTCCCGATGGTGAAGACGCCGTGTTCGTCCTCGAGCAGGTAGGGCGCGAAGACGTAGCGCGAGACTTTCTGGTCGCGCCACTGCAGGAAGATGTCGAGCAGGACGAATCCGGCGAATGCGCCCACCCGGACGCCGGCACGGAAAGTGGCCCGCGGTCCGATCTTGACCTTATGAGTGTCGCCCCAGCGGTTGATGTTCTTTTCCTTGGCCGCCTCGATCGCGTTCAGCGCTTTGGTTCCTTCGCCGGCCCGCCGTTTCTTGATCACCTGTTCGGCCGCGCTCAACGCTTCCTTCTTCGCGCTGGCCAAGGTCCCCCGGCCCGACGCCGAGACGTTCGGCTCGCCGGTGATCTTGTAGGCTTCGATCGTGGTGGCCGGGTCCTTGATGATCGAGCCCCACTTGTGCTTGTCCTTGAACAGGCGCTTGGCGAGCTCGCGCGCGGTCTGGCCGGTGTACGTGACCTCCTGCCCATTGACGGTGGTGCGCAGCACGTAGATGTGGCCGATGTGCTGGGGGGCCTTGCCGTCCGGATCGGTGTGGATGACGGGGTTGCAGAAGGCAAAGAGATAGCCATTGAGCTCGCGCGAGGACAAGGCCGGATAGCGCGGCTCGCCGTCCCGGGCCTCGTCGTCATCGCGGGGATCTTTCGGTTTCGCGTCGACGAGCAGGGGATCGACGGAGGTCCAGCGTCCCAGCCATGGCGCGTAGTCGCGCGCGCCGTGATCGCTCGAGCCGGTCTCCTCGTCCCGCTCCTTGCCGGTGTAGCGGTAGCGTTTCGTCCTCACTTCGGCCGAGCTTCGTCCGGCCTGAAATGCCGTGGTGCCGTATGGGTGGTATTCCTCGTACGTGATCAGCGCGCCGACGTCGTCGAGCTCCAGACCGGCCGATCCGAGGTGGTTGCCGTGCTGATGGCGCTGGAGGGGAACGGGATCGTTGACGGCGATGCCATTGTCGGTGGTGAGCGTCTCGATGAGCACGAAGCGATGCTGCTCTTCGCGCAGGTGCAGCGATTCCCGCTCCAGCATGACGGCATTGCCGTTGCCGTCGAATTCGCGATACACCTCGAAGTCGCCGATCCAGATCCGTTCCTTCCGCCGGGTTCCGTTCTGAGACTCGACCACTTTGCGTACGCGGCGCCCATCGGCGTCATGGACGTACCAGAGCGTACCGCCGCCGCCGAGGTCGGCGCGATGCATGCGATCGTGAAAATCCCACCGCGTGTCGGGGAGGTGCGGCATGGCGGTGAGGTTGCCGTGCGCGTCCCACGTGTAGGGCTCGACGTGATGGAAGGGGTTGCCGACGGTGGTGCGGGTCGTGCGATTGCCCCGGATCCCGGCTTCAAGGGCGCTCTCTTCGAGGTACTCGTACGTGCGCGTCCAGTGCCCGCCGGTGGCGACGTGGCTCACGACTTCGAAATTGCCGGCCGCGTCGTACTGGTACGTCTCCGCGTAATTGCGCAACGCCTGCAGATCGAGCGGCTGCGCGGCGTGCCCGGCGAACGGATGGTCGCGGCGATTGGCGGAACCGAGATCGTGCGCCGTCTGGCCGATGTGCTCCCGTCCCTGCGCCTCGGTCAGGCGATACAGAGCGTCGTAGGTATACGTGCAGACCGGCGGGACCTGCTGGCCGGCGTGGAAGACCGTCCTCAGCGCCCCATCCTCGATGCGCGTGATGTTGCCCATCGGGTCGTATGTGTAATGGAGATCCTGGACGAGCGCGGGGTCGTTGAAAATCTGCGCGGCCGTGACGTCGGGATTTCCGGGTCGCGTGGTCCGCAGATTGCGCAGCCGGAAGGTGAGCGGGTCGTACGTATACCGCGTGACGGCGCCGTTTCCGAAGGCGATGCGGGTACGCTGTCCCTTCGCGTCGTAGTCGACGTTCGTGATGAACGGGGTGGCCGCCAGTGCGCCGCGGAGATTCACCTCCAGCCGCTCCTGCAGATTGGCCTCGTTGAAGGTGATGTGGGAAATGCTGCCGTCGGGCGTGATGGTCGTGACGGTGCGGTCGAGAGCGTCGAAGGTGAACCGGGTGGTGAACGAGCCGTCATTCGCGGCAGGGTTCTGCTGCCAGTCGACGACCTGGTCATAGTCCGGGAGCAGATCGCGCCGGCTCTCGCGCACGTTTCCTTTGAAGTCGTAGGCGACGTTGGTGACGATCCCCGCACCGTCGAATCGCTGGTGGATGCGCGCGCGGTGGTTGAGCGCCGCTCCCTGCGCCTCGCCATGGATCGTCCGCTCGGCCAGCCGCTCCTGGCCGTTCTCGGTCACGAAGACGTCTGCCGGCCGCCTGAGCACGTCGTAGGTGAGGCGGCAATCGAGGCGGCGGCCGTTCCAGGCCCGGATGCGATTTCCCGCCGCGTCGGGCAGATTCCACCGCGTGCCGAAGTCCATTCCCGCGACCGCGATTCGGGTTCCTGCCATGTCGTAGTCGTAGCGCAGCGCCAGTCGGTTTATCCCGTCGCGAATGGCGCGCGCATTTCCTTCGATGTCGAGCTCGAGGCGCACGGCCGTCAGATCGATAGTGACGATCCCCCGTCCAAGCGCATCAAAAATCTCGAGTGAGGGTGTCGCCGCATGCGCCGATGCCTTGGCCGCGGCGCTGGCCTCCGCCGCTCCCAGCTGGTTCGCCGCCCGCTGTGCGTGCCAGCTCTGCCACGGGATCGGGAGCGACTGCAGGTATGCGCTCACGTAGCCGGAGACGTCCGCGTCGGTGGCGGGATCGAGGAGCACGGTGTCGATGCGGTCCCAGGTCGTCTGCTGCCATGGGTCGAGCACCGTTTTCTCGTATGTCCGGTCCGGGTGCAGCGTGGCCACGACGCGCTGCAGAGGGTCGTAGAACAGCACGCTGCTGACGCCGCTCTCGGTGAGCTCCGGCTCGGGCTCGTACAGATGCGTGGCGCTGAAGAACGGCTCGTATCGGCGTACCGGCTGGTTCTTGTTGTTGAAGACCGTGCGTCCGGAGCCGACCCAGCGCAGCGGCGCCGGCGCCTCGCCCGGCATGAGCGCGCCGGGCGCGACGTCGCCGCCCGGCAGGACGACATCCGCCGCCCGCTGCGGCGCGTCTCCCGCTTCGGCCTGGATCTTCTCCTGGACCTCCCGTCCGAAACCGTCGGAATACGAGAAGGTGATCTGGATACGTGGCTGATCGCCGCCGGGATCATGAAAGTGTGTCTCTCGCGCGAGCGTTGCCGCGAAGACCGGCTGTCCGGTGCGCCGATAGCGGTCGAGGTCGTAGACGATGCGCGTCGATGACTTGCCGAGCAGGGCGGCCGCGTGCAGGTGCGGCGCGGCCGTGAAGTCGCGAACGGCGGCCGGCGCCGGATGGGGATCGAAGTCCTCCAGCAGATCGCCCTCGTTCTCGCCCTGCTTCCCCATGACGGCGGTGGCAACGACGAGGCCGAGGGCGTCGAAGGCGGCGGCGCGTCGGTTGCCGTTCGGGTCCGTCTGCAGACGCGGCTGCAGTACGCGATAGTCGTTCGCGGCCAGCGTGACGTTGCCGGCGGCGTCCGTCGTCTGCGTGAGGAGCAGATCGTGAGCGTCGTATTGAAAGGTCGTGCTGCGATCGAATGCGTCCGTCGTCTTGTGGGCGAGGTAGAAGTGCGCGCGTGCGGTGGCCAGCTCCTGCGCGGCGGTGAGGCCGGGGTCGACGACGTTCGCGTTCTCATCGAAGAACGTCCTGCCGGACGGGATCCACCAGCGGCCGTCCATGACCGCGTAGCCGCCCCCGTCGCCGGCCTTGCTCTCCAGCAGCGGCGCGGGATTCGGCAAGAGCTGCTCGTCGGGCTGCCCCTGCTCGCGCCGCACGAAGACCTGGGCGATCAGGCCTGGCGTCAGGGCGAGACGGTAGCTCTCGCCGACTGTCGCCAGCGGCTCGACCACGCCCAACGAAAGAAATGCGGTGAGATCGTCCCTGCGATAGAGCGTGCGTGTGCTCTCTACGAGCCGCTTCTGGGGAGTCACGTCATCGGGCGGTTCCTCGTGAGCGATCTCCGTCGCCGCCGCAAGCGCCGCCGGCCACTCGTCGAAAGGCGCCAGCCCGAACGCCGTCAGCTCGTAGAGTCGCTCCTCGGCCGGCATCGGCACCCGGTAGTCGTGCGCCGCGACGATCGCGTTCGTGAACGTGCGCTCGGTGCAGGTCACCAGCTGTCGTTGCTGCCGGGCCTTGTCCTCTGCGCTGAGCTGGGGATCGGGCGACGCTGCACGGCGTCCGTAGGCAACCATGACCTCGCGCTCCACGTTGCCGTAGGCATCGACGTCGAGCGTGAAGGTGTGCGCCACGCGGGGATCGGTTGGATCGCGTTCGTAGTCGTAGCGGATCGCCTCGCGGGGATGTGTGAAGAACACCGCGCGCTCGTTGACGCCGCGCGGCTGCAGCATCCGCACGGTGAAGTTCTGCTCCGTGACGCGATACGGGTGCTCTTGCCGGCCCGTTCCGTCGAGCGCGTAGACCTCCTGCCGCAGCATCGACCGTTGCAGCGCCGTGCATGCCTCGCGCTCTTCGTCGGCGGTGAGTCCGGCCGGCAACGTGGCGTCGTCCAGGATCACCGCGCCCGGCTCACGGTAGTACTCGTCCGCGGCCAGGCGGGCGATGCGATGGCGGCCGAGGTACGCCCCGGTGTGGAACCACGTCCTGGTCAACACGGGCGGCACGTCGTATGCGCCGTTCGACATCTCACCGTCCCACTGCTCGACGAGGCCGAAGCCGCGGAGCTCGCGCTCGACACCGTCGAAGTAGCCGTGGTGATACGCGTAGCGAGTGACGAAGCGCTTGCCGCTGATGCGGTCGTGCGTCTCCACGCGCTCGACGACGTGCACGGGAAACGGCACGCGCGTGATCCACGGACGCCCGGCGCGCTTGTCGTCGAGGTAGAAGCGCGTCGACGGCGCGTATGCGATCTCCGTCTCCGCGCCGATGTGATTGACCGAGCGCACCAGGAGATGAGGTTTGCGGCCGCCCAGGAGATCGATGGAGCGCAGCGGCCGCCGCGCGAAGGCGGGGAGGGGAGACGACCACACCACGCAGGTCGTGCCGTTGCCGAGGAGATCGACGGTCCGCACGTTCGCTGGATCGTCGGCCGACGGGAACGAGCGCAGCGGACGCGCGTCGCTGCAGCGGTTGCCGGACTGGTTGAAGTAGAGCCGCACCCCATCGCGGCCGATGTAGAGGATGTCGTCCGTGCCCGACCCGTCGATGTCGGCCAGGCGGATCCGCCGCTGGTCGAATTGATCGGGATGATCGAACCACGGCGCGTTGTCCATCGTCACCTTCGCGCCGAAGCGGCCGTAGCCGAGGTTCGGCCAATAACACACTTCGCCGTTGCGGATGCGGACGAGCGCGGTCAGTCCATCGCCGCACATGTCCGCGAGATAGATCGACTGCGTGCCGTCGGCGAAGACCAGCCGCGCGCCGCTCTCGTCGTCCCTGGATGTGTGCACGCGCCGCGGCGGACCGAATCCTTTCTCTTCGCATGACGGGTACCACGTGAAGACGTCTTCCTCGGTCACGAGCACGTCTGCGCGACCGTCGCCGTCGAGATCGACGAAGCGGAGGTTCGGCTGGTCCCAGTTCACGTTGGGCCACGTCTCGAACGGCCGGAACGGCTCCCAGTCGCCGTCGTGCGTACGCTCGAAGAAGCCGGGAGCGGGCGCGCGCAGCGAGACCACGTCGAGCTGACCGTCGCCCGTGAGATCGAGCAGCTTCTGCGGCCCGTCGCTCACCAGCGCCGGCGACGGTTTGGACGCAACGAGCTGCAGCGGCCCAAACTCGCCATTGCCGAGATTCGGCTTGTAAAACCAGGCCCCGGCCTGTTCGGCGAGGACGCCGGAGATGCCTTCGCCGTCGAGATCGACCCACTGGTAGTCGCGCTCATCGATGCCCAGGGGGAGGTTTTCGACGTCGTCGATCTCCCGGATCTCGTCGTGAATGACCGGGCGGCTGTACTCGAGCTCCAGCGGCGGCAGCGACTGGCGAACGTACGTCGGATAGCCGGTCCCGTTGCGCTGCACGAGCGGCTTGGTGTCGTCGCGCACGAAGCCCGACTGCACGATGCGGCGAAGGAACGAGCCGTGGCGCGTGCTTCCCTGATGAGCGAGCTCGTCGTCGACGCCGGCCGGAGCGGCGAGGTCCGCGTAGTCGAGCTCCGTGGCACGGACGAGCACCGGCTCGGGCCCGAGCTCGTCGAAACGGTGGAACATGAGGATGCGCCGGCAGCGGCGATGGGTCCGGATCTCGAAGCCCGCGCGATAGGCGGAGTACGGATCCGGCCGGGAGGTCCAGGCGGACTGCCCCGTGGAAGAGGCCAGTGCGAATCGGTCGTCCAGCTCCGCGTAGTGGTCCTCGTCGTAGTCGAACAGCACTTCGAAGGCCCAATCCTGGAGCGCGAGTGGATCGGTGGCACTCCAGTTCGCGCCGCGATTCGCGACGCGGTTGCCGTAGCGGATGCGCTTCACGTAGCGGTTCGCGCCGCGGAGGCGATTGCGCTCGCTGAACAGCGTGCGATCGACGTTGGCGTCATCCTCGGCGGCGTAGTCGTAGACGATCGCGTTTCCCTTCGTGTCGTGGATCGATGCGACCAGCCACGAGAACACCCGGCCGGGATCGTCGGGATTGGCGATGCGGTGCGCGGCGGTGGTGCCGTATTGCGTGGTGATGCCGTCGCGGCTGATCGCCCGCCAGTGGATCTCGCCCGTCGCCTGCGCCGTCCAGCGCTCGATGCGCGCGAAGAGCCCCTCCACGCGCGGACGGTATTGATGGATGGTGAAGCCTGGCCCGCTGAGCGTGTCCTCGTGGCGCGTGCCGTCGTTCATCAGCAGCGGCACGAGATCCTCCGCGCCCGCCAGGACGTAGACGTCCGACTCTTCGGCGTCGCGGTACTGCGGCAGGCCGCGATCGGTCTTGCGAGTGATGCTGGGGAGGGACAGCGACCAGCCGTAGCCGAATGGACCGTTGCCCGCGCCGGAGTCGTACGACAGCACGAGCTGCGGCGCGAATCCGCCGCGTCCCGGACTCACGCCGATCGGCACCGTCAGCGACGAGGTGCCGTTTGCGGCGTTGGCGGTGAACTTCTCTCCCATGCCGCGGATCGCGCCGCCGCCACGCGGCAGCGGGACCATCGGAGCCGGGGATGACTTCTGCCTCTCGGCGTTTCCGGCCGAGGCATGCTTCTCCATCACGTGATCTCTCCACGCTTGCCGCGATCGTTTTCCGGGGACGGACGCAATATAGGTGGATGGGCAGCTCGATGGATGTGAGCTGCGTCGCACTTTCTTGAAACGCCCGGGCGACTCGCCGCACCATCATGCAGGCGGTAGACCGGATGTCCGGATCGCGAAGCCCGTTCTCGGCAGATTTGGTGGTGCAGAACAGACCTGCGAGAATCCAGTGCAGATGTTCGCCGAGCGCCTACTCGACGCCGAAGCCTTTGCGACGATCGCAAGGAAGGCGGGATCATGCTGATTCGCAACGTGAAGGTCTCCGGTCTTCTGTCGTTCGGACTCAAAGGCATCGACCTTCCCTTGAAGCCGCTCAACGTGCTGATCGGACCGAATGGCTCCGGCAAGTCCAATCTTCTGGAGGTCCTCGCACTGCTGCGCTCTGCTCCGACGAATCTACCCGCACCGGTAAAGGAGATGGGTGGTGTGCGGGAGTGGTTGTGGAAGGGCCGTCGGCCGGCGACTGAAGCGCGGCTCGACATCACCGTGGACTATCCGCCGGGACGATCACTCCGACACGTTCTCGCAATCGGCGAACATGGCGGGCGGTTCGAAGTCGTGGATGAGAGGATCGAATACGAGCGGCCGAGTCCAGGGAAAAGCGAGCCGTATTTCTTTTATCGATTTCAGCAGGGGAATCCCGTTCTCAACGAGTTTCATGGCGAAACCGGGCGGCGGCTCAAACGTGAGAACATCCTGCCGGAGCAGTCGATCCTGTCTCAGGTCCGCGACCCGGAGCTCTACCCTGCTCTTGCTTCGCTTCAACAGCGGTACGAACAGATTCGACTGTACCGAAACTGGTCCTTCGGACCCAACGCGGCTCTGCGCCGGGAACAGAGTACCCACGACCGGTCGGACGTGCTGAATGACGGAGGGGAGAATCTGGCGCTCGTCCTTTCCAGAATCCGGACCCGTGTCAAAACAGAGCTGAGAGACTCGCTTCAGAAGCTCTATGAAGGAGTCGAAGACGTGAGCCTGTCTGTTGACGGGGGTAACGTTCTCCTGTTTCTGGAGGAGACCGGTGGCCGCGAGATCCCCGCGACCCGGCTCTCGGACGGAACGCTGCGGTACCTCGCTCTGCTGGCGATCCTTCTCCACCCGGACCCGCCTCCTCTCATAGCCATCGAAGAGCCGGAACTGGGACTGCATCCGGACGTGATTCCGCACATTGCGCGTCTGCTCGAGCGCGCATCCGAGCGCGCACAATTGGTGGTGACGACTCATTCACGAATGCTCGTGGAAGCACTCGGTGGCGACCCTTCGACGATCCTCGTGTGTGAGAAAGACGAAGGGGAATCGCGCATCCGCCGGCTCGACTCGGCGCATCTCGCTGCCTGGCTGAAAAACTACTCCCTGGGCGAGCTGTGGAGCATGGGCGAGATCGGCGGAAATCGGTGGTAGCGGTGAAGATCTATGCGGAAGGTGGCGGGGAGGGTGAGCTGGCCGATACGCAATTCCGCCAAGCCTGGGCCGGCTTCTTCAAAGCCGCCGGCCTACAAGGCCGGATGCCGCGAGTGATCCGTGGCAAAGGACGCGAACGCACCTACGATCTTTTCAAGACCGCAGTCAAGAACACCGCGCCTGACACTCTCCCTCTGCTGCTGGTCGACAGCGAAGGTGCCGTTCTTCCGAATCAAACGGCGTGGGAGTACCTGAAGGTGCGATACGGCTGGGATCAGCCGCCCGGCGCGGGGACGGACGACGCGTTCCTGATGGTCCAGTTGATGGAGACTTGGCTGCTCGCAGACCGCGCTGCCTTGCAGAGGTACTTCGGTCCTCAACTCAACGAGAGCGCATTCGCGGAGTGGCCGGAGCTGGAGTCCGTTGCGAAAACCACCGTTCTTCATGCACTCGAGAAGGCCACGGCCCAGTGCAAGACGAAGTACGCGAAGGGGCATGTGTCGTTCGAGGTGCTATCGACCGTCGACCCTGATGAAGTCGAGCGGCGATGCCCTCATGCACGGCGACTTCTAACGCGACTGCGAAACGCCTGACAGATTCTCGCGCGCGGAGTGGTGATAGAAGCCCATCGGCCATGCGTTCAACAGCGCCGTGTAGAACGCCGCCGGATGGTGCGTCTTCGTCGAAGTGACGCTCTGCGGAGCGAATTTCCTCTCCATCGCGGCTGTTCCACCGTGCTCCGGCCGGCGCGTCCGTGAACGCCGCCGATCCCATCGGCCCGGTGACAGACGATTCCGTGAGTGCTGCCCTCGACAAACCGCGGTGGACGACACTGCGCGAAACCTTCTTCCGTTTCGCGGCGACGGGCTATGTCCCGTCGCGCTGGTTTGCCGCACCGCCGGATCGCGCCTCGCTCGCCGGGAGGACGGGAGCGCTGTCACTCGAGATCGTCAGTCACTGCTGGCAGTACAGCCACCTGCTCGCTGTCCAGCTCGCATCCCTCAGAGCGTTTCCTCCGATGAACGGTTCGGTACGGATGACGGTGTGGTTCGCGCCAGAGGATGCAAAGACCGCCGCGCTGCTCGAATGGTTCGGCGCGATCGAGGTGCCGGGCGTGGAATGGAACTGGCGTCCGATCGAGCGCGAGCGCCTCATGCGGCGCGCCATCGGACGCAATCTCTCGGCACGCGCGACCGAGGCCGACTGGGTCTGGTTCACGGACTGCGACGTCCTGTTTCTGGATGGATGTCTCGATGCACTGTTCGAGCGGCTGCAGGGATGCCGCGAGCCTCTGGTGTATCCCCGCTGGGAACTGCGAACGCCCTTACTCCCGGACGATCACCCGTTGCTGCGCCCCGGTGCGGAGAGACTGCCGGCACTTCCTGTCGACCGCTCGCTGTTTCGCGAGGCCGCGTGTCACGAAGCCAAAGGGCCATACCAGATCACTCATGGAGACGTCGCGCGCTCCCTCGGCTACTGCGATGGGATCGCGGTGTACCACGAGCCGAGTCACCGCTGGCGCAAATGCCACGAGGACCGCGTGTTTCGCTGGCTGATCGCCACGAGGGGAACCGCTCTCGACATTCCCGGAGTCCATCGCATCCGCCATGCGTCCAAAGGGCGGTACCACGCGGGGGGCTGGCTTCGCGGGATGATCCGGCGCTTCGAATCGGCGATCCGGGACCGGCGGGCCGGAGCGGAGCGGGGCCGATGAGCCGGAACACGATGGAATCCCGCGAATCCAGCTTGCCCAGCACCGCCGGCACGGGCTACCCTTCTCCGATGGAGCCTCAACGGATTCCGCTGGCCCCGGATGGGGAATGGGTCAACCTCGAGACCGGCGGGGTGATGAGTCTCTGCCGCCCGGAACTGGAAGAGAGCCTGCGCTCGATCTACAGCCGCCACGCGTGGGTCTACGACGCGATCGCATCGGCTCCGGGCGCAGTGGTGTTCCGCGGAAGAAAACCCGTCGTTGCAGGGGCGGTCGGTGAGAGTCGCCTCGTGGTCAAACGGATGCACCATGGTGGCCTGTTCGCGCCGATCGGCCGGGACTTCTTTCTGACCTCGCGGCGCGCGCGCTCCCACGTCGTGCTGGCGGACTACCTCACCGCGCACGGGATCGCGACCGCGCCGGTGGCGTTTGCCTCCTGGCGCCGGATTCGTGGGCTGATGCGCTGTGAGGTCGGATTCGAGCTCATCGAAGGCGCGATCGACGCCGACCGATTCTTTTTCGGCGGCGAAGCACTTCCGAAGGGATGGGAGTCGAGAGCGGCGGCCATCGGTACGATGGTGGGACGTCTGCACCAGATCTCCTTCCTGCACGCCGACCTGAACCTGATGAACTTCCTCTTCTCAGGTGCCGGCGGCGTCTACATCCTCGATCTGGACAAGACCCCGATTCCGAGCCGGGTGCTCACCGTGCAGCAGAGGACGGACAACCTCGCACGGCTCGAACGCTCGGTCCGCAAGCAGGGCCGGAATCGGTCCGTCGCCAGCGTCGAGAGTCTCGTGACCACCATCCATACCGCGTACCAGCGCACACTGATCCACGCAGCCGCGCCTCCGGTGATCGATGGCCCACCGCGTTGATGCCGAATCGAATCGGCGGAGGCGAATTCGGTGAGACTGCTCGCGTTCCTGCGCAAACTCGACCGGGCCCGACGTGATCGCCGCGAGCGCCCGGAGCTCGCCGCATTCCGCGAGGCTGCGTCCCGGCTCCGGCCGGGCGAGATCGCGATCGACTGTGGCGCAAACGTCGGAAAGTTCACCACGATGCTGGCGGCCACGGGGGCAACCGTCCATGCATTCGAGCCGAACCCCGATGCCTTCGCGGTTTTGCGGGCGGAAGTCGCGTCACTGCCCAACGTGAAGCCGATCCAGGCGGCCGTGAGTACCGAGCCGGGCGAAGTGCGGTTGTATCTGCACAAGTACTCTCGGCACGATCCGCTGTACTGGTCGACGAGCTCCTCGCTGCTCGCTGGGAAACGAAATGTCGATCGCGAGCAGTCGGTCGTGGTTCAGGCGATCTCGCTTGCCGCGTTCATTCGCGATCTCGCGGCTCCGGTTGCCCTTCTGAAGATGGACGTGGAGGGAGCGGAGGTCGAGATTCTCAACCATCTGATCGACGAGGGGCTGCACGAGCGGATCGCGCAGGCCTTCGTGGAAGTCCACGACCGCAAGGTCGAGGCCCTGGTCGAGCCGACGCGCAGGTTGCGCGAGCGCCTGCAGTCGCTGGGGATCACGTCGTGGCGTCTCGACTGGCGGTAGAAGGTGAAGTTCTCAATGAAAGTCGTGGCTCTGCACGTCCATCATCCCCGGCAGCGGCGCGAAGCGCTCCGCGCGGACGGACGCCTGCCCTTCCTGGTTCTGCACGATGCCTTCGACGATGAGGCCGGAGTGGCTGAGGATCACGGAGCGCTGCTCGGCGAAGAGTTGCGGGTTCACGATGGCCTGCGAGAGGCCGGTCTCGTCTTCGAGGGTGAGGAAGACGAATCCCTTTGCGGTGCCGGGGCGCTGGCGGACGATCACCGCTCCCGCGGTCGTGACGCGGCTGCCGTTCGGGACTTGCTTGAGCTGCATCGCGGAGAGGATGCCGTCTTTGCGTAGCTGCGGGCGGTAGTGCTCGAGGAGATGCCGGCCGGTGGTGAGCTCCATCGCGGAGTAGTCGGCCAGGGTCTCTTCGAGGCGGGACATTTCGGGGAGGGGGGACGTAGAGGGCAGAGGGCAGAGGGCAGAGGGCAGAAGAGGCACTGCGCTCGTTTCGCGCTCTGCGTTCTGCGCTCTGCGCTCTGCGCTGCGGGATGCGGGGAGGGGGGAGGTCAGGACAGGTTTCGCGAACAGCTCGCCCGCGTCGCGCGCTGCCTCGGCCGCCTGCCACAGCGCCGCCCTACGCGTCATGCCGAAGGATGCGAGCGCGCCCGCGTAGGCGAGCTTGGTGAGCTGGTCGTCGCGGAGGCGCGCGCGGCGGGCGAGATCATCCGCGGACCCGAACGGCTGCGCCGCCTCCACACGCGAGCCGGACTCCGCGCGCAATCCCTTCACGAAACGCAGTCCGAGGCGCACCGCTCCGTTTTCCCAGCGGCACTGCCAGCCGGACCGGTTCACGTCCACCGGCAGCATCTTCACGCCGCGGCGCTGCGCGTCCTTGATCAGCGTCGCGGGGTGATAAAAGCCCATCGGCCATGCGTTCAACAGCGACGTATAGAACGCGGCCGGGTGGTGGGCCTTCAGATACGCGCTCGCGTACGCGATCAGCGCGAAGCTCGCCGCGTGCGACTCCGGGAAGCCGTACAGCGCGAACGAGGTGATGGACTTCACGATCTGGTCCTGGGCCGCGGCGCCGATGCCGTTCTTCGTCATCCCGTCGCGCAGACGCTTCTCGATCTCCGCCATCCGCTCCATCGAGCGCTTGAAGCCCATCGCCCGGCGCAACTCCTCGGCCTCGCCGCCGGTGAAGTTCGCGGCGACCATGGCGATCCGCAGGAGCTGCTCCTGGAACAGCGGCACACCGAGCGTGCGCCTGAGGATCGGCTCGAGACACGGATGCGGATACTCGACTGGCGCGCGCCCCTGACGACGGTCGAAGAACGGCTTGATCATGCCGCCGACGATCGGCCCGGGACGGATGATCGCCACCTGCACGACGATGTCGTAGAAGCACTTCGGCGCATTCCTCGGCAACGACGACATCTGGGCGCGGCTCTCGACCTGGAACATGCCCACCGTGTCGGCCTCGTTGAGAAGTCGGTAGACCTCCGGGTCGTCCTGCGGCAGATGGGCAAGGTCAACCTCTTGACCTTCGCATCGTCGAATCGTGGGGATCATCTCCTCGATCGCGGCGAGCATCCCCAGCCCGAGGAGGTCGACCTTGATGATGCCGAGATCGGCGCAATCGTCCTTGTCCCATTGAATGACGACGCGCCCCGGCATCGACGCCGGCTCGAGCGGCACGACCTGATCGAGGCGGCCTTTCGCCAGCACCATGCCGCCCGAGTGCTGTCCCATGTGCCGCGGCAGATTTTGGATCTCCATGTACAGGCGCATGAAGTGCTGCACGCGCAGATCCTCGGCGTCGAATCCGCTCAGAGCGAGCTGCCCGGCGAGGTTGTCGATCTTCTCCCGGATCTCGCCGAAGTGCCACGTGCTGACGGTCTTCGAGAGCTTGTCGGCTTGCTCCAATGAGAAGCCGAGGGCCTTGCCGACCTCGCGCGCCGCGGAGCGGTCGCGGTAGGTGATGACGTTCGCGGTCATGGCCGCGCCGTGCTCGCCGTATTTTTTGTACACGTGTTGGATGACCTTCTCGCGCTGATCGCCCGAGGGGAGATCGAGATCGATGTCCGGCCACTCGCCGCGCTCCTCGGAGAGGAAGCGCTCGAAGAGCAGCTCCATCTTCACGGGATCGACGGCCGTGATGCCGAGGGCGTAACAGACCGCGCTGTTCGCGGCGGAGCCGCGTCCCTGCACGAGGATCTTCTCGCGCTGGCAGAACCGGACGATGTCCCAGACGATGACGAAGTAGCCCGCGAGCTCGAGCTTCTGGATCATGTTCAGCTCTTTCTCGAGCTGAGACTGCGCTTTGGATGTGAGCGGACGGAAGCGCGCCATTGCGGAGCTCCAGGTGATCTTGCGGAGGAACGAATCGTTCGTCTCGCCGGGGGGCAGGGGGTAGTCGGGAAACTGGTAGCCGAGGTCGGCGAGGGTGAACTCGAGCGTGTTTGCGAGGGTCCAGGCACCGTCGATGGCTTCGGGGAGATCGGCGAAGAGCCTGGTCATCTCGGCGGCGCTCTTGATGTGGCGCTCGCGATTGATGCCGAGGAGCGTGCCGGCGGTGTCGACGTTGCGGCCCTCGCGGATGCAGGTGAGGATGTCGTGGAGCTCTTTCTCGCGAGGGCGCGCGTAGCGGACGCCGTTCGTCGCTACCAGAGGTAGACGCAGCCTTCGGGCGAGATCGACGAGGCGGACGTTCTGATGCTCCTCGTCCCGGCGGGAATGGCGCTGCAGCTCGACGTGCGTGCGCGCCTTGAAGATGCCACTGATCTTGTGCACTGTCGCCTCGTCGGCGCGGGTGAGGCAGTGGAGGCCTTCGCTGTACTGCTCGACGAGCTTCCACGTCGCGCGGGCCTCGCCCTTGGGATGGGGAAGCGCGGCGGCGGTGAGGAGCTGACAGAGGTTTTTGTAGCCGGTGCGGTTTTGGACGAGGAGGCTGAGCTGGTTGGCGGTTGGCGGTTGGCGGTTGGCGGGGGCGTCTTCTTCGAGGACCACGTCCGCGCCCATGAGCGCGCGGACACCGACTTTCTTGGCTGCCGAGAAGAAGCGCGGAGCGCCGTAGACGCCGTTCCTGTCGAGCAGCGCCATCGCGGGGAGATCGCGTTCCGCGGCGACGTGCATGAGATCCTCGGGGAGCGATGCGCCGTCGAGGAAGGAGAAAGCGGAGGACGCGCGCAGCTCGGCGTAGGGACGTCCTCTCGCGGGCTTCGTGCGCTTCGGTGCGGCTTGCGGTTCTTCCTCGCGATACGTGCCGCCCCACTGCTCGTGTACGAACGGGATGTGGTCGTATTCGCCGGAGAGAGGGACGGTCGCGCGCTCTCGGATCTTCTCCTTCTCTGCGCCGGGAGGGGAGTAGGTGATGCGGAGCGCATCGAAGTCGCGCGTCGGTTTCCGTCCGTTCAAGGAGAAGGATTGTTCCTCGGCGGGTGGGGAGGGGCAAATGTTCTACCGGGGGTGGGGCGCCTCATTTCGTCGGGGGAGCGACACGGGAGCCGTTCCGGTCGCACGGGCCTGTCCGAGAAGCACGCGCGCGGCAGCAATCTGACTGGGATCGTCTTCGGCATACGTCAGAAGAGTGGATGAGTGGGGACCGATGAGGACGCGCCAGGGCGAGCCGAGATTGACGAAGACGATCGGCAGCTCGGGAAACTCCGATCGAAGCCGGGAGACGACCGCGAGCTCGTTCGAGTTCCGGGCCGCGGCGACGCAGAGCCGGGACTTGCCGGCGACAGCTCGAGCCTTCATGAACTGAAGGTCGGCGGCGGCGGGGCGCATCCGGTCCGGGAGGATGACGGAACGTGCAGGCGCGAGCAGCGTCTGGAGCGGCCCGGCAGGGCCGACGTAAAGGACACGATCCGGCGACCACTCGGGAAGCGACGCCGACCCGGGCACGAGGGTGATGGCGCGCGCGGCGATGTCGCTCACGAGCGTGGGATCTGCCTCAGTCGACGGCGTCGGGCGCAGGCGTTCTTTCGCCGTCAGGATGCGGCGCAGAGCTTCATCGACGCGCGCTTTGGGAAGCCTTCCGTCGCGGTAGGCGTCGACAAGACCATCGAAGACTTTGCGCCGTTCCCCTGCACTGCCGAGGGCGAGAACCATGTCGGATCCGGCGAGGATGGCGTCGAGCGCGAGAGCGCCGGCGCCGCGCTCGCGCGCCAGGGCGTCCATCTGCAGGGCATCGCTGATAACGATGCCGTCGAAGCGCATCTCGTCACGCAGGAGGCCCTTCATGATCCGCGGCGAAAGCGTGGCCGGCAGGGTCTCGTCTCCGGTGACGCGCGGCAGCGAGACGTGCGCAGTCATGATTGCGCCGATGCCGGCGCGGAGCGCGGCCGCGAACGGAACGAGCTCCCTCCGCTGCAACAGTTGCTTCGATGCGTCGAGGCGGGGGAGCCGTTTGTGAGGATCGTCGGCCACGGCGCCGAGTCCCGGGAAGTGCTTGCCGACGGCGATCACGCCGGCCGCCTGTTGTCCTTCGACGAACGCGGTCCCGAGCGTCGCCACGAGAGCGGGATCGTCGGAGAACGCACGGGTTCCGATCGCGGCGTTGTCCTGGTTCGTGAGGACGTCGAGCACGGGTGCGAAGTTCATGGTGAAGCCGAGACCGCGCAAGGCACTCCCGACTCCCGCGCCGGCGCGGCGCGCAAGCTCGAGAGAGCGCGTCGCGCCGATCGCCATCGCGCTGGGAATGACCGGGACGCCGCTGCGTAGCCGCAGCACGATCCCGCCTTCCTGGTCGATGGCAATGAACGGAGCGACGCCCTCTCCTGCATGACGGGCGATCGCTTCATTGAAGCGCCTGACCTGTTCGGGGTGCTCGAGGTTGTATGCGAACAACACGACCCCGCCGACGCGCCACTTGCCCACGAGCTCACGCACAGTGGCGTTCTCGACCTGTGCGGGGATGGCGACGAAGAGGAGCTGCGCGACTTTCTGCTCGTCGCTCATGGCGTCGATCTGCCGTTGGATCGTTGCAGCGTGCGCGATGCCTGTGAGGAAGACCCACAGCAGAAGCATCGAGTGGCGGATCATTGGATGGGATTCTACAAGTCGTCGAAACGATTTCGAATTCGTTGACATCCCAGGGGTGTGGTTTTGGCGGTTTTCGGCACTCCTACTTCAGAGGTCCCTGTCCCGTAGACACCGAAGAGTTTCTGGTTGTTTCTGATCGAGCCGAAGCCGATGAGGATGTCATGTTGAATTGTGCAGCCCGGATCACGGTTTTCATCACATTCTTGTTCACGGTGACAGTCGCTCGCGCAGCGACGCTCGACGTGAACAATGCTCCAGGGTGCAGCGACAGCACAGGCGCCCCCTATTGCACGATCCAGGCAGCCATCCTTGCTGCCGCGAGCGGCGACACGATTCAGATCGCCGCGGGGACCTACACCGGTGTCATCGCCAGCTTCTCGAAGCCGCTGAGCTTCATCGGGGCGGGATCATCGACGTCTGGGACCGTGATCACCCGTCCGATGACCTACACGGGCGGCGGGCCGCTCTCTCTGGCGCACCTGCGGATTCATAGTGGCGGGTCGAACCTCAAGATTACAGGCAGTGGCCCCTTCTCTGGCCTGACGGTGTCGGACTCCGCATTTGTGGGCAACGGCAAAGGTGCGCACGGCATCTTCATCAAGAGGAACGGCACGGTCAGCACCGTCTCCGCCGGCAGCTGCTCGTTCACGAATCACGGCCAGTCGGGTTTTCTCATCCAGAAGGGGACCGGACCGTCGACGGACGTCGACGGTGTCTCGGTCAGCGGCTCGACGTTCGACGGCAACGGCGAGTATGGTCTGCGCATCGATCCACATGTGACGAACCTGCAGGTGAGCACGTCGCAGATCACGAACAACGCCATCGACGGACTGTTGCTGCTGAACGCGGATGGCGCAACGCTCCAGGACCTGAACATCACAGGCAACCGGAACGGCATCCTGCTGATCCCGTTGACGGCGGCTGACGCGATCGCCAACGTCACCCTGACCAACGTCAACGCCAGCGACAACACCCGCTTCATCTCCGGCCAGTTCGGGTCGGGAATGACCCTGGTAGGGACATACGGCACGATCTCCGGGATCACGGCGACCGGCTCCACGTTCTCCTCGAACGCCATCCATGGTGTGGCAACCACGGGAGCCGTTTCGCAGGTCTCGGTCGGCTGCTCGGTCATCGCCGCCAACGGTCAGGACGGCGTGCACGAAGCATCGACGCCGCCCTCCGAGGTGAAGGCGGAGCACAACTACTGGGGTTGCGCGACCGGGCCGGGCACCGCCGGCTGCTCGACCGTTTTCGGGAACGTCGACTTCATGCCCTTCCGCGGCGCGCCGGACGGATCATGCGAAGGAGGAGGGGAGGAAGAGCTTCCGCCCGATCCCGTCACCGTGGCCCCACCCAATGATCCTACGGCGATCACGACGGTCTTCGACTCCACGCGCTTCCTGTACGAAGGCGAGCCACGCATTCAGACAGGCGTCGCGCCGGGAACGATCGCGCGCGAGCGCGCCGCCGTCATTCGCGGCCGTGTCCTGCAGCAGGGCGGTACGCCGCTCACCGGCGTCCGGATCAGCGTCCTCGATCATCCCGAGTACGGACAGACGCTCTCCCGCATCGACGGAAGGTTCGATCTCGCCGTCAACGGCGGCGGTCTGCTGGTCTTTGCCTACGAGAAGAGCGGCTACCTTCCGGTTCATCGGCAAGTCGACGAGGTGCCGTGGAGTGACTGGGTGACGATCGAGGACGCGGTCATGCTCCCGCTCGATCCCAACGTCACGCTCGTCGATCTCGCCCAGCCGGGCTACAAGGTCGCGCGCGGCTCGTCCCTCGGCGATGAAGACGGGATGCGACGCGCGACGCTTCTGTTCCGGCCCGGAACGACCGCATCCCTGGTCATGCCGGATGGCACATCGCAGCCGATCCAGCAACTCAGCGTCCGGGCCACCGAGTACACGGTCGGGAGCGACGGGCCCCACGCGATGCCCGCGCAACTGCCGCCTCAGTCGGCCTATACGTACTGCGTCGAGCTTTCCGCCGACGAGGCCATCGCCGCGGGTGCGGCCAGCGTCGCTCTGAGCGAGCCGGCGATCTTCTACCTCGAGAACTTCATCGGATTCCCGGACGGCGGCGTTGTGCCGGCCGGCTTTTACGATCGCCAGCAGGGGATCTGGGTTCCTTCGGAGAACGGCCGCATCGTGCGGATCGTCGCAATCGAAGTGGGCCGCGCTTATCTGGATATCGACGGCGATGCCGTTGCGGATGACTCGGATGCGTTGTTGGGTACGACCGTCGCAGAGCGCGAGCAGCTGGCCGGAATCTACGGCGCCGGTGCGACGCTCTGGCGCGTTCCGGTCCCGCATTTCACTCCGTGGGACTACAACTGGCCGGTTGGCCCGCCGCCCGATGCCGTCGGTCCTCCGGACGACTCCCCGTTCGTCGAGACTCCGTCGAGCTGCAACTACGAGGCCGCGGGCAGCATCATCGAATGCGAGTCCCAGGTGTTGCGCGAGCGCCTTCCCGTGACGGGTACTCCGCTCACCCTGAATTACAGCAGCGAGCGAGTTCCCGGACGCACGGACGTGCGGACGATCCACATTTCCGTGACGGGCGACGAGGAGCTTCCGCAATCGCTCAAAGGGATCGTCGTCGTCGTCGACATCGCCGGCCGCAGCTATGTTTTCCACCCGGCGAAGCTTCCGAATCAGAAGATCGTCATCGAATGGGATGGCAGGGACGGATATGGGCGGCCGGTCCAGGGAAAAGTGAAGCTCAAGACCCTGGTGTCTTACAAGTACCAGCTGCAGTACCTGAAGCCCGACGAGTTCCTCCAGTCCTTTGCAAACTTCGGGGCAGTAGGCGGGGCGCTGCCGATCATGATCGGCCGCACCGTGACCGAGATCAGCATCGACAGGAGATGGTATGCGGACGTCGACGGAACGCTGCCGGGATTCTGGGATGCTCGCGGCGCCGGCCTGGGTGGCTGGACGCTCGACGCCCATCACTTCTACGACCATCAGGCGCAGATCCTCCACATGGGCGACGGCACGCGCCGCCACGGCGTATCGATCGGCGCGGTGATCAACACCGTCGCAGGAAACGGTGAATACGATCAGACCGGCGGGCAGGGCGATGGTGGACCGGCGACGGAGGCGGCGCTGGACGAACCGAAGGCGGTCGTGCGCGACGCCGGGGGCAATCTCTTCATCGCCGACCGCCTCCGGGTGCGCCGGGTCGATTCCGCGACCGGCATGATCACGACGGTCGCCGGAGGCGGCTCGGACTTCGATCCGGGAGATGTCGTTCCGGCCACGTCGCTTCACTTGAATCCGACCGACGTGGCGATCGACCGCGACGGCAGGCTGCACATCGCCGACGAGGTCGCCGGCCGCGTGTGGCGCCTCAGCGGCGGCACGCTCACGCGCGTTGCCGGTACCGGCACATATCCTGAGGAAGATCCTCCGGCGGAAGGAACGCTCGCACGCCTCGCGGATCTGGCGCCGCACGGCATCGCCTGTGGTCCTGACGGGGCCGTCTTCATCGCGGACCGGACGCTCGGCCGCCTGTTCCGTGTGGGCACCGATGGCCGCCTCCGGACGGTGGCCGTTCTCGACGATGCCGCGCGCGTGGAGGTGTCGCCCACCGGTGCGGTCTACGTAGCCTCGGCAGGGAACGCCGTCGACCGCATCACGCCGTCGGGCGGGATGGCCCGCATCATCGAGCCGGAGGCGGACAACTCCAGCTACGGTTCCGGAATGGCCGTGCCCTACGGTCTCGCCGTTCTCGGGGAGTCGGTCTACAGCGCGCACGATCTCCAGAGCGGCCTGGTACGCCAGGTCGTCGCGGGCGAAGAAGTTCCTTTCCGCGTCGCCGGCGGAGCATCCGGCGATCTCGAAGACGGCGCGTTCGCCCTGGACGGCGAGCTCCGCACCCCGGCGGACGTGGCCATCGGTCCTCCCGGCAAGCTCTATGTCGCCGAGCGGAACACGAACCGCATCCGCGTGATCGAGGGCGTGTTCCCGGCGACCGCCAATGAATATGCCATCGCGTCGTCCGACGCCGCGGAGATCTACTTCTTCGACCGCGACGGACGGCATCAGCGCACCGTCGATGCGCTCACCGGTGTGGTGCTCCTTCAGTTCGGCTACACGGCGAACCGCCTGTCGTCGATCACGGATGCGGACGGGAACGTCACGACGGTGGGATCGACCATCGTCGCGCCCGGTGGGCAGACGACGACGCTGACGTCGGGGGGAGACGGCTACCTGAGCTCGATCGCCAATCCGGCCAACGAGGCCTACCGGTTCACTTACCAGGACGGGCTGATGACGTCGATGACGACGCCGCGGGACCACACGTACGTGTTCGGCTACGG
>CAZLGP010000288.1:0-4898 GCA_964558905.1 uncultured Thermoanaerobaculia bacterium
GAGATTCTGGCTGGCGAACCAGTCTTTGCCGGAACACGAGTCCCGCTAAGGAACCTCTTCGATTACCTGGAGGCCGGCGATTCGCTCGAGATTTTCCTCGACGCATTTCCCGATGTGACGAGGGACCAGGCTGTGGCCGCCCTGGAACTTGCGAGAGAGGCGGTAACCGCCGGTGCGGGTTCTCGTTGACCACTGCCTTCCACGGCACCTGGCCGCGGAGCTCACCGGTCACGAAGCCACGACGGTGCGCGCACAGCGGTGGTCCGGCCTTCGCAACGGTGTCTTGCTGCGCGCTGCGGTCGATGCAGGATTCGACGTGTTCATCACGAACGACTCGAGCATCGAGTTTCAGCAAACGTGACGGATCGGTATCGCCGTGATCGCCATCGTCGGCGTTCGAAACCGTATGGAAGATCTCAGGCCGCTTCTCCCGCGGATCTTGGAGGCATTGACCACGATCCAGTCGGGCCAGCCTGGTGGCACTCTCTCGCTCGTTAGCGTGAAGACCTCCGAGGTCATGATGAATGCACCCAATCCGGCACACGGCTGCAGGAGCCGAATCTCGCCGCGACGAGCGGACGGACTCGAGCCAATTTCGGCTAGAATCGTGATGTGACCACCCCGGAATTGGCGCAGCTCGACCCGGGCGCGGATCCGATCGTCGAGCGCTACAAAGTCGACGTCGACCGGACGTTGATTCGCGAGAACCTTCGCAAGTCGCACGAGGAGCGCCTCTTGACTCTCCAGCGGATGCAAGCGTTTGTCGACGAACTTCGTGCAGCCGGGAAGACGATTCGGCCCGCTTCATGATCGAGTTTCGCCGCCTTCTGGAAAGTCTCGAGCGCCACGAGGTCGCGTTCGTGATCGTTGGGGGGATAGCCGCAACACTCCATGGCTCGGCGCGGTTGACGTTCGATTTGGACGTCGTCTACCAGCGCACGCCCGCGAACCTGGAGCGGCTGGTCGCGGCGCTGGTGCCATTCGCGCCATATCTTCGCGGTGCGCCACCCGGCTTGCCGTTCAAATTTGATGTGGAGACTCTGAAACGAGGCCTGAATTTCACGCTTACAACATCCGACGGGCCTATTGATCTGCTCGGCGAAGTCAGTGGCATTGGGATCTATGTTCACGCGCGCGACCGCGCAGACAAAGCAGACATGTTCGGCGGGACCTACTATTTCCTGGATCTGGATGCGCTGATCATCTCAAAGAAAGCAGCGGGACGCCCAAAGGACTTCGAAGCGATCGCGGAGCTCGAGGCTATTCGAGAAGAGCGAGGACATTCGTCGTAGTGGCTGGCCGCCCAACTTTGGTGTGAAGCTGTCGCGGCCCGGCGCGGGCTCGGCAGCCGAGTTGCCTAACAGCGTCACGGCTCTTCGCACACCACATCTACTCCCCCTTGATCGCGCTCGCCATGTCGATGCGGCTGGCCAGCCGCGCGGGGGCGAGTCCGGCCAGCGCGGACGAGAGCAGCGTCACCGCGAGCGACGCCGCGATCAGCGCGACCGGCGTGTAGAAGTCGATGGTCCAGCCGAACGACTGCTTGTTGATCACGTAGATGAGGATCCAGGACAGCGCGTAGCCCATCACCAGGCCCGCGGCCGTCGAGGCGACGCCGAGGAGGGTCGACTCGAGGACGATCATCGTGCGCAACTCGCCGGCGGTGAGGCCGCCGATGCGCAGCAGCGCGAGCTCGCGGGACCGCTCCAGGATCAGCGCGGCGAGCGTGTTGACGATGCCCAGCACGGCCACGATGATCGCCACGCCGAGCAATGCGTACGTGATCATGAACGTCTGATCGAAGATCTGCATCACCTCGGCCTTCACCTCGGCGTTCGTGACCACGAACGCGTTGTGCTTCGGACCGAAGTCTCTCTCGAGCGCACGCCGCGCGGCGTCGATCGTGACGCCGGGCTTCAGGAAGACGACGATGGTGTTGATCGCGTCGTCGCCGAACGTGCGCGTGAACAGAGCGCGATCCATCACGACGACCCCGCGGTCGTTGGAGTAGTCGCGATAGATGCCGGTGATGGGGAAGGTCGTCCGCGCGAGGACGATCGTGTCGCCGATCCCCTTGTCGAACTTGAGCGAGAGGCTCTCCGAGACGACGACGCCGTTCTGTCGGAGCGCGTTCTCGAGCGCGACTTGTGCCGAGCGCGGCGTGACCATCGGCAGGCCCCGCTTCGCGGCGACGTCGAAATCCGCGCTGCCGACGGAGATGATCGTGTCGCCATAGACCATGTCTTTGCCGCGCACGCGATCGACGTCGGCCACGAACGGCAGTCTCGCCGCGGCGTCGCCGACTTCGGCGGGGAAAAGCGCGACCTGCGAGTTCGTGAGGCCTTTCGATGGTCGCAGCCAGAGGTCGGAGCTCACGGTCTGATCGACCCAGATGCGCACGGTCTCGCGAAAGCTGCCGACCATCAGCGTGACCGCGACCATCATTCCGGTCGCGAGCGACAGCGCCGCGCTGGCGACGGAGGTGCGCCGCAGCGACGCCGGCAGCGACACGGCGGCGAGGCGTCCGACGATGCCGAACGCTCCTTCGAGAAGCGGCGAGAAGATGCGCGACGTCGCCCGCACGATCGCCGGTGCGAGCAGAGAGAATCCCGCGACCACGAAGAGCACGGCGACGTACCCGGCGACGGCGATGCCGCCGATCGCGGGAAGGCGCGAGATGAGCGCTCCGCAGACGAAGCAGGCCACCGCGAGGAAGACCAGCAGGCGTGGATGCGCGATGCGCTGCTGGAGACCGGGTCGGATCATCGCCGTCGGCCGCACGCGCGAGGCCTCGAGCGCCGGCTGCAGCGCGGACGCAATCGAGAGCAACGTGCCGACGACGATCCCGAGGAGGATCACGCCCGGCGTGAGCGTCACCTCCTCCGGCTGCGTCGTGACGTAGAGCGTGTTGATGGTGCGGCCGACCGCGTGGAGGATCCCACTCGCGAGGAGATGCCCGAGGGCGATCCCGACGGCCGAGCCGAGAACGCCGAACAGCAACCCCTCGGCGAGGAACGCGGCGAAGATCTGTCGCGGCGCGGTGCCGACGGTCTTCAGCACGCCCACGTCCTTGCGCCGCCGGAGGATCGAGATCAGCACCGTGTTGTAGACGAGAAACATCCCGACCAGCAGCGCGACACCCGCGAGCGCGAACAGGTTGACGCGGAACGCGCGCAGCATCTTCTCCACCCGCTCGTTGCGTCGTGACGGACGCTCGATGCGCGTGCCCGGAGGGAGTTGAATCCGCGACACCAGGCTTTCGTCGGGGAGCATGAGGTCGATGCGCGAGAGCTTGCCGGTGAGACCGAAGGCCTTCTGCGCCGTGGCGATGTCGCAGACCGCGATGCTGCCGTTGAAGGCCGTTGCAGGCCCCTCGGATTCGAGGAGCCCGCGGACGACGAACGTCTTCCGGCGACCGAGGATGCTGAGCTCCACGCGCGAGCCGATGCCCAGATCGCGCTCGCGCGCGAAGGGTGCGGGGAGGATCAGCGAGTCGGGGCCGAAGAGGGCGAAGTACTGGCCGAGCTCGTCGTTCTCTGCGCCGGTCTCGATGCGCGCGTAGCGGTAGTCGCGAAAGTGGAGGTCGCTGAGGAGATCGACGGCGAGGACGCGGATGGGCTGTTGTAAGGGCGCAGGGGGCAGGGCGCGGGGCGCAGGAGCCGAGTCAGCATCTTCTGCGCCCTGCGCACTGCCCCCTGCGCCCTCCGTCTCGATCACGCCCTCGACGTCGATCACCGGCGCGAACCGCGCACCTTCGTTCCAGAGTGGACGGAGCGCGAGCAGCACGCGCTCGTCGAGCGTGTCCGTATCGGAGACGATCTGGAAGTTCGCGCGCCCGGCGATCGCGTCGACCGACTCGCGGAACGCGCGGAGCGCGCTCTGATTCGCGAGCTGGATCGCGACCACGACCGCGACGCCGACGGCGATGCCGAGGACGGTGAGCGTGGTGCGGGTCTTCTCGCGAAGGATCGGACGGAGGACGAGCGCGCGGACGATCATGACAGTCGTCGAGTTGTCGAGTCTTCAAGTCGCCGAGGCTCGACGAGCTGGCGACTCGTCGACTCCAGGGCTCCTTCAGCGCGAAGCACGACCGTCCTCCACGCGGATGATGTAGTCACCGTACCTCGCGGCGACATCGGAATGCGTGGCCATCACGACCGTCGGGCGCAGCGACCGATGCAGCTCGCGGATGAGGTCGAGGACTTTCGCGCCGGTGGTCGAGTCGAGGTTGCCGGTCGGCTCGTCGGCGAGGATGAGCGGCGGGCGATGGACGATGGCGCGGCCGATGGCAACGCGCTGCATCTCGCCGCCGGAGAGCTCGTTCGGAAAATGCGTCGCGCGATGTCGCAGTCCGACGCCGGCCAGGACTTCGTCGACGCGCTCGGCGATCTCGCGCTTCGGCCGCTTCGCCAGCGACAGCGGGAAGGCGACGTTCTCGAAGACGTTCAGCGTCGGGATGAGATTGAAGAACTGGAAGATGAAGCCCATCGACGTGCGCCGGAGCTGCGTGAGCTTCCCTTCGTCGAGCGCCGATGTCTCGACGTCGCCTAGGAACACCCGGCCGCTGGTGGGCCGGTCGACGGCGCCGATGAGATTCAGCATCGTCGACTTTCCGCTCCCCGATGCGCCCATCAGGACGGCGAAGTCGCCGGAGGCGACGTCGAGCGAGACGTCGTCCAGGACATGGACGCTCGAGGACTCGTCACTCGGGCCGTAATCGTGGGAAACGGGTTGGAGAGAGATGCGCACGCTGGGGGATTGTATTTTGGAGTGCGGAGGCCACGCCTCCGCGTTTCGAACGCGTGCGCGGGATCTTACGCGCCCGGGCGGCGGCCACGAATGAAAAGCGGAGGCGGTTCCGACCCACACCCAAGAACGGCATGAGCGCGGCACCCGTC
>CAZLGP010000289.1:0-4850 GCA_964558905.1 uncultured Thermoanaerobaculia bacterium
CATCGGCCTCCACGACATGTTCCTGGTGAAGAACAACCACGTCGACCGCGCCGGCTCCATCACCGCGGCAGTCGAGCGCATCCGCGCACGCGGCATGCCGCAGAAGATCATGGTGGAGGTGCGCGACCTGCGCGAGCTCGACGAAGCGCTCGCACTCGCGCCCGACTTCATCCTCCTCGACAACATGAACCTCGATCAGTTGCGTCAGGCCGTCCAGCGCACGAGCGGCCGGGTCCCCCTCGAGGCGAGCGGCGGGATCACCCTCGAGACCGTCCGCGACGTCGCGGAGACCGGCGTGGATCGCATCTCGGTGGGCGCGTTCACGCATTCGGTGACCGCCCTCGACATTTCGATGCGGATCGATCACGAGAGTGCTGGGTGCTGAGTGCTGGGTGCTGGTGCGGTGAAAGAGAAAAGAGAAAAGAGAAAAGAGAAAGGCGAAAGGGCAAGACCGCGAATGCCGCAGCGGAGCCTACTTTTACCTTTTCTCTTTTCTCTTCGCCCCGGCACGCAGGTCCCCCCCGCCCGCCCCGCGCGCCCCAGCCTCCAACACCTCGGTCCGGAGCGGCCCGTGGCATGCTCGTTGCGCTCGCTACGCAACTCAGTGAGCGACTTCACGATAGCCATCGTCGATGACGACGCCGCGATCCGGCGGCTGGTCCGCCTGTTCCTCCGCCGCGCGGGCTACGAGACGCTCGAGTACACGGCAGGCGACGAGGCCCGCGAGGCCCTGCAGCGCGAGTCGTGGGACCTGGCCATCCTCGACCGCCGCCTGCCGGACATGGACGGAGTCGTCCTCGCCCAGGAGCTCAAATCGAGCGCCGTGCACCGGGCCCGCTACATCATCATGCTCACCGGCGAGGACGAGCAGGAAGACAAGATCGAGGGCCTGGAGCTGGGCGCGGACGACTACATCACCAAGCCCTTCCAGTATCCGGAGCTGCTGGCGCGCATCCGGGCCGGCAAGCGGATCGTCGATCTACAGAAGGAGCTGGTGGAGAAGAACCGGCGCCTCGAGCTGCTCTCCATCACCGACGGGCTGACCAAGCTGCACAACCACCGCTACCTTCAGGACGAGCTGGCGCGGGCCTTCGAGGAGTCGCAGCGGTATCAGCGTCCGCTGTCGCTGGCGATGATCGATCTCGACTTCTTCAAGAAAGTGAACGACACCCACGGACACGCCGCCGGCGACGACGTCCTCAAACGCGCGGCAGAGTTGTTCCGCTCATCCGTCCGCAGCACCGACCTGGTCGCGCGCTACGGCGGCGAGGAGTTCGCGGCGATGATGCCGGAGACCACGCTCCAGGACGGGATGGCGTTCGCGGAAAAGATCCGCCACATGATCGAGACCACGACGTTCGACACCCAGGCCGGACCGCTCAACGCGACGGTGAGCATCGGCGTCGCGAGCGTTCCCCATTCGCGCATCCATTCGGCGAAAGAGCTCATCGTCGCCGCAGATCGGGCCCTCTATCGCGCGAAGAAGAGCGGGAGAAACCAGGTCCAGGCCGAAAAGCGGCGCGATCCTTCGAGGCCGGCGCGGTCTCAGGATGAGACCCACGCGGCATCACGTTAGGTTGGTTAGGCGCGCGTCAGGCGGCCGGAGTCTCAAAGTCTCAAGGCCCGCCCACCCGGGGACCGTTGGCAAGTGGGTTGGGCGGTCTTTGAGACTTTGAGACTTTGAGACTTTGAGACTTTGAGACTTTGAGACTTTGAGACTTTGAGACTCTCGAGACTACACTCTCGAAGGCCGTGCGGCGCTGAGCGCGGCAACCTCACGCCAGCTCCTCCGCCGCTCGATCGATCTCCGTGCGCAGGCTCACGACGTACTGTTGCACTTTCGCATCATCGACGGGGTTGGCCTCGACGCACCTCTCCAGCTCCGCGGCGTCCGTCGAGATGCGTTGATAGCCGTAGCTGCCGCCGGATCCTTTCAACTGGTGCGCGAGGTAGGCGACGCGCTGATGATCGACCGTGCCGTCGAGCGCGCTCTGCATCTCGGTCACCTTCTCGCGAGCCTCGTCCAGAAACTCGCGTTTCAGTTCGTTTAGTTCGTGATCTACCACCGTCGACTCCCCGGCCGCGCTCCGTTGCACGCCGTATGCCGTAGCGTCCGGCTATGATTTGCCCTCAGGAAATGTCTGAGACCCTCACCGTCCCGCGCGCCGCGTTCGACATGGACGACCCGTGGGCCACGCCGGTCGAATGCCTGCCCGTCCGTCTCCGCCGGGTCACCGACGCCGCCGCGCCGCGCCTGGCCACGAGCGTCGCCGCGTGGTACGACGACGACTACCTGACCGTCCTCTACTCCGGCACCGACGACCACATCCGGGCCACGTACCACGTCCACGACGACCCGCTCTACGAACAGGACGTCGTCGAGATCTTCCTCGCTCCGGACGGTCTGCAGCGGTACTTCGAGATCGAAGTCAGCCCGCACGGCGTGATCTTCGATGCCGCCATCGCGTCGCCGGCCGGGACCCGCGACGGGATGGTCGCCGACGTGACGTGGACCTGCGAGGGTCTGTTCGTCGCGCTCCGCAAAGTGGTCGAGTCCAGCGGCGTAATGTCGATCGACACGGTCGTGCGCATTCCTTTCTTTGCCCTCGAGCGCGCCACGCCCGGCGAAGGGGAGACCTGGCGGGCGAACTTCTTCCGGATCGACCGACACCCGGAACAGGGCGACGAGTTCAGCGCCTGGCAGCCGACGATGAGGAACCCTCCGGACTTTCACGTGGCCCCGGCGTTTGGGACGTTGCGGTTTGCCGAGTGAGTGATGAGTGATGAACATTGACGCGGGCTCATCGTTCATCCCTCATCGTTCATCGTTCATCGTTTGCGGTGCGGCCCATCGCTTGCACCACGCCGACCTCATGCGCCGGCTCCTTCTCCTGGTTCCCCTTCTCGTCACTCTGTCCGTTTCCGCCCAGTTCGGCATGTGGGGGCAGCGCGGCATCAGTCGCGCCTTCGTCATCGACGGCGACATCCTTTACGCCGCCGATGGCCGCGGAGTCGCCGCCTATGACGTCAGCGCGGCCGATCGGATCACCCGCATCGACGTCGAGTGGAGCGACGACGAGACCGCGGATCTCGCGATCATCGGCGATTCGAGCGGTCGCGATCTCGTCGTGGCCACGACCACCGGCGTCGAGCGCTTTTCCATCGCCGGCGACGGCCGGCTCACCCGCCTCGGCGGAACGACGGCCACCGGCCGCACCGAGGGCATCGCCGCGAACGAACGCTATGCCGCGGTGTTCGGCGCGAGAACCGTGACCCTCCTCGAGCGCAACGGCGACGGAGGCCTCAGCATCGTCCGCCGCATCTCCTACGGCGGCGACGTGACCGCGGTGGCCTTCGTCGGCGACTATCTCTACGTCTCGGTCGAGCGCGAGCCCACGCGGGTCTACCTCGCTCCTTCGCCAACGCGCGTCGCCCTCCTTTCCGGTCTGACCGCCGCGGAATTCGCGCTCTCCGGGAATGTGCTCTGGGCTGCATCGGAGAGCGACGGACTGACGGCCATCGACGTCACCGACCCCGCGGCTCCGAAGATCCTCGGCAGCACCGGGCGGTACGAGCTTCGCCTGCGAGGCGTCGCGGCGAGCGGCTCGCGCGTCTATGCCTTCGCGGCACCGGACCAGATCCACGTCTTCGATGCGACGGAGCCGGACGACGTCGCGCACGTCGGGACGATGAACGAGTGGGTGAACGTCATCGCCGCGAGCGGGATGCGGATCTTCTTCGCCGGCCCGATCATCGACGAGTCCGGTCTCGCCTACGACCCCGGCCTCATCCCGCGCGAGCTGGGGAAACCGGTGCGCGCCGCGGATGCGTCGAATCCGGGGACGCCGATCCTCGTCGCGGAGTACGAGGACCGCGCCGGTCCCGTGACCGGCGCCTGGACCGACGGCTCGGTCGCGTACGTCATCGATCCGCCGTATTTCCGCGTCCTCGACGTCTCGAAGACCGGCGACCCGCGCGAAGTCACTTCCCTTCTCGTCCCCGATCTGCAGGACCGGATCCGCGTGAAGAACGGACTGGCCGTGATCTACGGTCGAGCGCTGGTGAACCTCGTCGACGTCTCGGTCCCGCTGAGGCCGCGCTTCATCGCCACCTGGGATGCGCAGGGACATCCACCGAGCGCCGCGGCGATTCTGAAGACGCGCGTCCTGGAGGCCAACGAGCACAGCGGGATGCACGTGGTCGACTTCGGCAATCCGTCCCAGCCGGTGCAGATCGGCGGGCGCATCTGGCACTATCGGGACATCGCCGCGAGCGACGACGCCGCCTACGCGGCTCAGCACGACCTCATGCTCGTGGTCGAGATCGCCGACGAGCGGACGGTGATCGATCGCGACATGATCCTCGTGATCCACGCGCAGGTCGACACCGCGCCGCCGAATGCGTCGCGTCCCGACTACCTCCTCGCGCGCGGACAGGCCGGCCTGCGTCTGTATTCGCTCGAGGACCGGTTTCATCCGGTCGAGATCGGCTCGCTGGAGATGAGCGGCCTGGACATTTTCGCCACCGGCGATCGCCACGCCTACGTGGCGAAAGACGGATCGCTGCACTTCGTCGACCTGACGAAGGAGCTCGAGCTCCAGCCCACGGAGATGCGCGTCACGTCGCCGATGCAGATGTCCGTCGCGGGCGAAAAGATCGTCGTCGCGGACCGCTATTCGGTGCGGGTCTACGGACCGGACACGGCACCGCCGCCCCCCCCTCCGGCACGGCGGAGGCCCACCCGGCACTGAGCTGCAGAGGGCAGAGGGCAGAGCGCAGAGCGCAGAGGGCAGAGCGCAGAGGGCAGAGCGCAGAGGGCAGAGGGCAGAGGGAAGTGAAGGTTCTCGTAC
>CAZLGP010000290.1:0-6800 GCA_964558905.1 uncultured Thermoanaerobaculia bacterium
GGATGGGACGCAACTGCTCTCCGGCTCCTGGGACAAGACGCTGAAGGTGTGGGACGCGCGGACGGGCCAGGAGCTGCGGACGCTGGCGGGCCATGGCGATCGTGTTACTGCCTGTGCGTGGTCGCCGGACGGGACGCAACTGCTCTCCGGCTCATGGGACAACACTCTGAAGGTGTGGGACGCGCGGACAGGCCAGGAGCTGCGGACGCTGGCGGGCCATGGCTCTTCTGTTGCTGCCTGTGCGTGGTCGCCGGACGGGACGCAACTGCTCTCCGGCTCATCGGACAACACGCTGAAGATGTGGGACGCGCGGACGGGCAGTCTAATCGTGACTCTCACACACCTGCCGAATCGGAAGTCTGCCGCGCTCGACCTCGCCAACAACCGCGTCGTCTGGGCTTCGCCGGGAGCCTGGCGTTACCTCGGCTGGCAGTTCTACGACGAAGACGCCGGCAGGCTGCGCCTCCTCCCCGCCGAGCACTTCGGCCCCCTGCCGGGGTAGGCACTGCGACTTACTACCGCGCCTCGGAAGTGAGTGTCCGCGGCGCTGTCATCCTGAGCCGGCGAAGCGCGGCGAAGGACCCCCTGATTTGAGCGACTCGTCTGCGATCGGCAGGGGGTCCTCCGCCGTCTACGCGGCTTGTAATGACGAACACTGTCCCGGAGGGACGACAGAGGGTAGCCGGTGGCAAGCCGCGAAAGCGGCGCAGCCACCGGAATGATGCGCGTGAGCCCATCGCGCCCCGGCAGGGGCGCTAGACCACTCTGGCACCCCTGCCGGGGTGCAAATCCTCCCACCATCCTGAACCGGTGGCGGCGCCGCTTTCGCGGCTTGCCACCGGCTACCCTCTGTGACGCCTCCGGCGTCGGGCGGCTCCCTGTCCTTCCCTCACATGCAGCGCGCGCGCTGTGAAGCGGCTGCTAATCTAATGACATCGCAGATGTCATCTCCCTCACCGAGGCCGACACAACAAGACGCGAAGCGTGCCCAAGGCTTGGCCGACCCGCGCCGCCGGCCGTGCCGGCTCAGGATGACAGCGTCGCCGAGCCACGTGGTCAGAACTTCCGCTGACGTTGTGCTCAGCTCGGCTCGATGAACGGATTGAACACGCGGATCGGAAATCGGCTGAAGTCGCGATCGCCGGTGACCAGTTCGCTGACCCCGTGCTCGACACAGAGCGCCGCGATGTGTGCATCGTGAAGCAGGTTGCCCGTCACGCCGGAATCCTTGACGAGCGTCTTCATCACATCGGCGTGCCGATCCGTTTCCGACAACAGAGTGAGCGTCGGTGACCCCAGAATCTGCTCGAGATCATGGAGCGCAACCGACATGGGAACGGGCGGCGAGAACACTCGCGGATGGGTGACCACTCGAAGAAACTCGTACACGCACGGCCACGGAATGGCCCAGGGGACGACTCCCTCGGCCAGATGCGTCAGCAGCGCACGGGCGGTCTTGTGTCGGGGGGATGACACGATCTCGGAATAGACGAGTACGTTCGTGTCGACCGCGCGCACGATCAGCGGCCGTCCATCAGATCGAAGAGCTTGTCGCGATCGAGCAGATCGACGCCGACGCGAGTCTCGGCTTTCCAGCCACGAAGCGCCAGCTTGATTCTGGCTCGAGGCCGTTGCGAAACCAGGGCTTGCTTGAGCAACTCATTCGCCGTGTCCTGAAGCGTTCGCCCTTCCCGGGCCGCCTTCTCCTTGATCCTCTTCAGGACATCGTCGTCGATAGCCAGAGTCGTGCGCGCCACGCATCAAAGTGTATGAATGGCACATCAAGATGTCAATTGCCTCATTGGGGATCACGTCACATCGCGTGTCCGGTCCTCGGGCGCGGGTGCAACGACTGGTGAGGTGGTGGCAGGCGGCTCGTCCTCGGCGTCCTTTCCCTTGCGGATGCGGAGCATCTTGCCGGCCGCCCTGGCGACCTTCTTCCGCGCGCTTTCCGCC
Organism: uncultured Thermoanaerobaculia bacterium; assembly: GCA_964558905.1. GTDB lineage: Bacteria > Acidobacteriota > Thermoanaerobaculia > Gp7-AA8 > Gp7-AA8 > QHVT01. Next base: position 1,957 of record CAZLGP010000290.1, read on the forward strand.
TTGTCGCCCTCGATGACTTCCCGTTTGATGACTTCCTGTGTCAGGGCCTCTCGCAGTTCATCCACCTCGACCTTCGCATCGGACACGCGACGCAGCTCGCGGCGTACGGTCTCGAGCACGGTGTCGCCGAGGACGACCGCCGCCAGATAGAACTTGTTCGTGGCTTGCTGGTGGTCGTGGTAGGCGTAGAGGCCGGACTTGAGCATGCTCTCGCGCGTGAGCAGGTAGAGGCTTGCCAGGTCCGTGCTGCTCTTCGGGTTCAGGGCGAGGAGGTCGATGTCGAGCACCGGCTCCGCGGCGATCGGTTTGGGGAAGATCACGCGGAACACCTGCCAGAGATGCCCGTTCGTGAGGGCCACCCATTCGATGCCTTGGTTGGCGGCATAGTCGACGGCCTGTTTCGCGTGCGCGTCCTTCAACTCCAGGCCGATGGCCTTGACCTCGATGAGCATCTGGAACTTGCCGTCGATGCGCGTGGCGAGATCGCAGTACGTACCGCGGATCGCCAGCTCGCGCGTCACCTCGCTGTATTTGTCGTATCCGAACACCTCGGCGAGCATGTCCGTGACGATCATCGACGTGTCGGATTCGTTCACGTCGCGGGACCTGGCGGCGGTGAGAATCGGGGCGAATCGCTTCAACCCGGAGGACAGGCGTTCGGCGGCCTTGGCTGGTGTCATGCGCGCACCTCTCTTTCAGGGAGGAGTGACACCATCGCCGTGAAAGTGTGGCGCGCCGCAGTGGGGGCGTTGGGTTGGGAAGAAGGCGACGGCTGCGCGGAGGCGCGACGCTCCAATCGAGTCCCGCACCTCGGACACGACTAGCGCCTGCGCGGCACAAACCGGTGTCATCCTGAGCTGCGTAGACAGCGAAGGACCTTCCAGCACGCAACGGAGAAGGTGCTTCGCCGTCTCCGCGGCGCAGGATGACACGCCGAACCGGTCAGCCCTGGCGCGCCTCGAACTGCGGTAGCCAGCCGCGTTTCAGCTTTTCTTCCGGGATGCTCGACAGGTACGGCTTGATGTCGAGCAGAGGCGTGCCGTCGACCATGTCGACGCCGCGGACGTGCAGGCCATTGCCCTCGCGTCGCAGGAGCTCGACCACGGTGAGGGCGATGGGGTTGGGACGGTACGGAGAGCGCGTGGAGAACACTCCGTGCGCGATCGTGCCTCCGGGCGGCGTCGTGAGAAGCTCGAAGCCCTCCGCGCGATCGAAGACCCAGAGGACGATCAGATGCGAGAAGCCGTCGATGTCGGTGAGGCCTTCCGCGAGCTCGGGCTCGATCTCGAGCACGCCCTCGGCGTCGTGTTTCGCGAGCGGACCTTTCGGGACTTGGGCGGGCTCGGTGTAGGGGGTGCGCGCGTAGCCGATCGCGCGGGGAGTGAAGAGCGTCGTCGTCATGACGACACTCTACTGCTGTCCCCTCTCCGATTCGATTACAGCAACGCGACCAGCTGTTCGATCAGTGGCCTGCAGCCATCGGGATTGAGCAGGGAATCGGCGTACGTCGCGGCGATCCCCGCGTGAGTGCGGACGAGCCGGACGGCGATGTAGTGGCCGATCTTCGCTTTTCCTTTGCCCCCCGTGTCCAGCGACGGGCCGGCCGTGGCCGCGTGGGTGTTGAGGACGAGGGTGAGGTCGGCGCGGATGCCGTGCATGAAGTCGTAGAGGAGCTGATCGGCGGGCTCCGCGACATTGGAGGCGTCGCCTCGCAGCACGGGGAGTCGCGCCAGGCTGGAGACGATGGCGATGTGCTGCCCTCCGGCCTGTGTGTTCAGCATGTTCCGGACGTCGTTGTCGGCCACGTCGATGTGCATCGGGCCGATCCCTCGCAACGCGGCGTCGTTCTCGAGTGCTGCTTTCAGCGTCGCGGCGTTCCCGTGATGCTGCGCGAGCATGGCGGCGTTGTACGCGGCGCGTTGTCCGCAGGTGTTGACCTCCTGGCGCAGACAGGCGACGCGCGTGATCAAGGGGGTCTCGACGCCGCCGCCGGTCATCGGCAGCGGCTGGTCGTCGTCGGCATCGTCCCCGAACCCGTCGAACGCGTCGTCGAGCAGCTCCTCGTCCTCGTCGCCTTCGAGCGGGTTGATCCATCCCCCTTCCGTGGCGCGAAGGAACGTACTCCACCTCTCGTCCCATTCCTCGGCCGTCGTCGCCGCCTGCCAGCACCGTTTGAAGCCGGCCGCGAGCACGCTCTGCGCCTTGCGGCAATAGATGCATTGCGGATAGAGGATCTGCGGTCCCTGCCGCAGTCCGAGCTCGATGAGAACCGACGGCGCCACGTGATCGGCCGTCCAGAGCTCGCGCGGGACGGGCACGGTCGCGCGGCACGAGTGGCACGCGGCACGGGCGGTGTGGAGCACGAGCGGATTCTCGAGGCCGAGGGCGGACTGCGTGCCCAATCCCTCCTGGGCTTCGTGGGACAGCCGGACGAGCGTTTCACGGTGCTCCGAGGTTCCGGTGGCCGCGCTGCCGCCGATGGAGACCGGGCCGCCCGGTCGCGCGCCCAGGCGGATCAGCGGCCGAGCCACGTCGAAGGCCTCGGCGAGCAGATCGTAGAGCTGGGCGATGCACTGCAGGTAATACGCTTTCTCACGCAGTCTCGTGACGTCTTTCGGATACATCCGTTTGCGCGTGCGCAGGATCTCCGAGGCCACTTTGACGATCGCCTGGATCAGACCGCCCTGTCGCCCCGCGCAATCGTGGCAGTGGAGAAAGAAGCGAAAGAACTCATCCCTGGGCGTGTCCGAGACGTACGTCGACATGGCCGTCAGCATGCCGGCGAGCGCTTTGCGCGTATTCGTGACGTAGGTCGTCAGGTCGTGATCCGTGCCGTCGCGGGAACGGTAGACGACCCGTTCCTCTCTCAGGAAGGTGCGCAGGTCGTCGTAAACGGTGAACTCGTCGTAGAGGGAGAGGTCGTAGATGAAGTCGTTCGTGAGGACCGGCCCCACGAGGAAGATGCCCTGTTCCATGACCACCCGGAAGTTCTTCGAGCGCGGCGGCTGGTGATCGAGGATCCAGTAGTTGAGCTGTGCGGCCCATTTGGGCTGCGGGTGGACGTGGCCGCAGTGGTGGCATCCGTGCAGCACGCCGAGGGCGACGACCTGGTTCTTTTCGTACGGCGTGGCGGTGGGGCCGCCGGCGACGATGCCGCGCCGCGCGTTCACGCCGGCGTGGAACAGCGGATGCTGGAGCGCCTGCATGAACGACTCGGCCCGCGAAAGCTCGAAAAACTTCGCCAGGAACTCCGCGCTGGCGCGCCGCTGCGGCGGCAGGTCGACATACGCATAGATGACATTGAACGCCTGGCGATCGTGTGTCCCGAGCAGTCGCTCCACCACGTCGACGTTGTCCTGAAAGAGGCAGAGCACGTATTGCCAGAGGGCGTCGTCCGGGTCTTCGTACGCGGTCCTCTTCGTGGCGACGATCCATTCGACGCGGATCTGCGTCCAGTCGGCATTCAGTCTCCACAGGTGATCGTTGAACTGACCTTCCACGAGACTGCTCACCCTGCGTCCCTCGAAGACGCGGGCAAGCGGCCAGAGCACGGCTCGATCGAATGCGATCCACAATTCGTCCGGAACCGATGACGCATCCTGCAGGCGGCGCAGCATCAGCTCCTGAAACGCCGGCGGCAGTTTCGGCAGGATGTGGCAGTACCACAGGTTCTGCGCCTCGTTCAGCGCCGTGAGGCCGAAGATCAGTTCGATCGGGCGCGGCGCATGACGGCTGGAGCGCCGCCGCGCTGACCGGTCGGGAACGAGCGCCACGAGATCGTTCGGATGGTTGTCGCTCTTCTTTCCCTTGGTGCTGAGGGAGATCGGCGTCCCTCTGCTGGTGAGTCCGAGGCCTTCGAGATCCGCGTAATGGCGCATGAACAGCTCCAGAAAGCGGATGAGATCGACGTGATATCCCCTCCAGCTGTGGAGATATTCGAGGATTCTCCGGTACGGCATCAGTGACCGAACCTGGTGCGCATCGCGTCAATGGTGGCAGTGTCGATCTCGCCCGTGACCTCGAGTGCCTCGGCCTGCTGAAACTCCATGAGCGCCTGTCGGGCCGGCGCGCTGAGCGGCTCTTCCACGGCGCCGGCCGCGTAGCCGAGGCTGTTCAGACGGCTGATCATTCCCCGCACCGTGTCGACGGGGTTGAGACGATCGAGCGCAATGGTCCACGTGACCTTTTCGGGATAGCCCTCGAGCGCGGGCCACACCGTGAGCGTCCCGGTGGCCGCAAGTGGATCGGCGAAGTGCGTGAGCGAGCCGTCGCTCTTCGACGTTCCGGCGAACGACGCCGTCCCGACGACGAGCTCGTAGCGCAGGCTCCCCAGCGGATCGCCGGCCCCGTCGCGGATGACGTACGTCAGCGGCACCGGCATGCCCCGCCGGCGGAAGCGGTGCACTTTGTTCGTCACGGCGGCCACGCTCTTCGAGCGCAGCGGCGGAATGGTGACGCGATCGCCGGGCAGGAGGACTTCGGGATGCCCGCGCGCCTCGCGCAGCTCGGCGTTTTCCGGCAGGTCCCAAAGCGTCTGCCAGAAATGTCCGGATTCGAGTGCGAGCAGCGCGAGGCCTTCGCCTTCGGCGACGACGCGCGCCCCCGAGCCGGCCGGCCGTGCGAACGGCGATGGGTCAGGCATGCGCAAAGAGTAGCGCTTCCGTCGCCAGTTCAGTTTGGCCTTTTGCAGGCCTCGAATTCAGAAGAGAAGGCGTCGAATCGCCTGACGGTGAATTTCAAGCGCGTCCTGTTGCGATTCATCCCGTTCTGCGAAGTGGGAGAAATTGTCGGCCCTGTGCGGCCGGATCCTGTGCCGCGGAGCGGCAGCCAGACGGTAGCCGGGG
>CAZLGP010000291.1:0-10863 GCA_964558905.1 uncultured Thermoanaerobaculia bacterium
GAACGGCACGAAGCTGCGCCTCCAGCCCCGCCTCCACGGCACCCAGGACTGCCACGTGGACCTCGCGCTTCTCTTTCTCGTCCACAAGGAACCTCCTTCGCGTGATCGAGAATAGTACGCACGTCGAGTACGTCTGTCAAAGATCATTTCCAAATACATACCCGAAACGTCCAAACTCCAGTGCGGAGGCAACGCCTCCGCTTTCCGAGTCGCACCCGAATCGAAAAGCGGAGGCGCTGCCTCCGCACTCCACATCACCGTAACGCGAACAGCGTCACGTCGCCGCGCGAGGTGACGCTTGCCGCCAGACGATTCAGCATGGCCACGAGGTTCCGTTGGGCGGCGGGCGACAGGGTCGTCTGACGCTCCGCGATCTTCTGCTCGTTGCTCGTCGGAACCGGCGCGGCGATCACCGCTACGTGCGTGATGCCGTCGCTCCGCAACTGCTCGCGCAGCGCGAGCGACTCCAGATAGCGCGAAACTCTCGGTCCGTCGAAGTTGCCGCCGCCCCGTACGGGCCGCGTGAACCAATAGAGCTCGTTCGTCCCGACGACGAGCGTCCGAGAGCGTCGCGGCAGCTGCGCGTCGAGCCACTCGATCGACGCATACACCGGCCGCTGTTTTCGCAGGTATTCCTCCTCGGAGATCCCACCGGCGAGCAGCGAGAACGCGCCGCCGCGGGCGGTGAGCCAGACCACGAGGAACGTCTGCACGACGACGCAGATCGCGATCAGCGCCGCAAACCACTTCTTCTTCAGCGACCCAGCGGCCGTGAGCGAGGGCACGACCAGGTACGGCACGAGGATGCGCGAGGACGGCGCCAGGAAAAAGAGCACGAGGGCGATGGCGACGCTGCCGAGCGCCACCGCACCGGTCGCGAACGCGGGGAGAGCCACGATCGAGGCGCCGATCGCCTCGTCGATGAACGAGCCTTCGAACACGTAGTCCGCGAGCGCGAGGGCGCGATAGCCGGAGACGTGCGGCGCGTCCTCGCCGAAGAACGGCGCGAACGGGTTGAAGGTGAGGATCGCGTTGCGCGCGAAGAACACGAGTCCCGCGAGCGCGATCGCGTGCGGACGCTTTCGCTTCATGGCCCACGCGAGCATGGCGAAGGGGAGGAAGGTGTACTTCGTCAGCAGACCCGCGGCCGTCGCGGCGCTCGCGGTGCGCGTGTCGTCGCCCTCGAGGGCCACGAAGGTGACCACGAAGAGGCCCGCGAGCGGCCAGTCGACGAGCGACCACCCCGCGGTGATCGCCAGCGCGGGAGTGGTGACGATCGCCGCCGTCGCGAGCCACGACTCCGTCCGGCGGGCGATCAGGAGACACGTCGCGATCGCCGCGAAGAGATGGAGAAAGTGCGACGCCACTCCTCCGCCACCCGCACCGAGCAACACCAGGGCCGCCAGGTCCGCCGACTCGATCCCGAGCGGAAAATACGAGTGCGACGACAACGGCAGCTCGACCGCGCGCCCTTCGAGCACCCACGCCTGCGGCACCGCCAGGTGATACGCGAGCTCATCGAGCGAGGACGGCGGAGCCTGCGCCCACACGAACCCGCAGGCGATGACGATGAGTACCGCGAACGCCCATGCGGACGCGCCCGCGGAGCGGCGGCTTCCAGCCGGCCGCTCCGCCGGCTTCCCTTCGGTTTCACTCAGGGCATGCCAGCCGGCTTCGCCCAAGGCAGGCCAGCCGGCCCGTATCCGGAGGCCCCCCACAATCGCACCGATCGCGACGATCGGCACCATCGTCCACACCGAGACCGAGACGCACCCGACGAGAAAACAAGCCGTCCCGAGCAACGGATATCCGATCAAGAAATCGAGCGGCGCGTCCGCCTCCGCGCGCCGCCGCGCCGCCGCCCCCACACCGATACACGCAATCGCCACCACGAATGCGACGGCGAGCGGCAGCGCGGTTCGTCGAATCAACATCTCGACGAGCACGAAACGCTCGAAGATCGTGAGAAGCGCGAAGAGCGCGAGGAGGGTGGCGAGGACATAGCGGATTCTCACGTCTCAGAAGTTTATCCCGCACGGAGATGGTGGATCTCCGGTGATCCCGCGGGTCAAGTTAAAACGTCAGGCGCGTTGCGCCGCCCGAAGTCGCGGACTGTGCGACTGCGGTGGACGTGCCGTGAGGCGGAGCAACCAGCGCTGCCGGCCGTGCCGGCTCAGATCGGCTCCAGCGCCTCCCGCAGTCGCAGCACGTCCTCGATGATCGCCCGGGCATGATCCGGCAGGATCTGCGTCGTGCGGTCCGAGAGCGCCGCGGCGGGGTTGTCGTGGACCTCCATGAAGAACCCGTCCGCTCCCGCGGCCGCGGCCGCGCGTGCGAGGGGCCGCGCGAACTGCGGCGTTCCTCCGGTCTGCTTCCCTTCGCCGCCGGGGCGCTGCATCGAATGAGTGATGTCGTACACCACCGGTGCGCCGAGGGAGCGGACGATCGGGAAAGTGCGCATGTCGACGACGAGGTTCTGGTAACCGAATGACGTCCCGCGCTCGGTGATGAACACCTTCTCGTTCCCGACCTCCGCGCCTTTCTCGAGGATGTTCTTCGTCTCCTCGGGGGAGAGGAACTGTCCCTTCTTCACGCCGACCGCTTTGCCCGTGCGCGCCGCCGCGGCGATGAGGTCTGTCTGCCGGCAGAGGAACGCCGGGATCTGGAGGATGTCGACGACCGCGCCGACAGGCTCGGCCTGCCATGGCTCGTGGATGTCGGTGAGGAGTGCCAGCCCGGTCTCCTCTTTCACGGCCCTGAGGACCTCCATCCCTTTCTCGACGCCCGGTCCGCGAAACGAATCGATCGACGTGCGGTTGGCCTTGTCGAACGACGACTTGTAGACGAGCTGGATCTTCAATTCGTCCCGGAGTCGAGCGAGTAAGCGGGCCATTTTCAGGGCGTGCTCGAGCCCCTCGATGACGCAGGGACCGGCGATGAAGAGGGGCGGTCGGTCGCCTCCGAAGGCGACGTCGGGCGTGATCGCGATGGTGCGGGTGGTGGGCATTGCGGCCGGGATCGTACTACGCCGCGCGGGCTGTAAACTTCGCCCATGTTCGAAGGCGTGATCGAGCCGTGGCAGACTTTCATGAACAGCTATTTCTCCTACGTGCGGAAGGTGCACGAGCAGATCGGTCCAATGCTCGACCAGGCCGCGCTGCTCTTCGGCGCGGGGAAGGTCGACGAGGCCCGGGCACTCGAGCAGCAGGCGAACGCCATCACGGAGGCCGCGGAAACGATCGATCCTTCCACGCAGAAGACCGTCGCCATCGCATGGTCTCCCGCGGCGGCAACGTGCAAGTTCATCGCCGCGAAACAGGGCTCGCCGCTACCTCCGAACTTTGCGGGCATGCACCCGCCGCCGGGGTACCGCGGCGAAACGCTCGTCGACGCGCACAAGGTCCTGCTGCAACACGACAGGGCCTGGTACACGGAGGCAACCGGGATTCACGCCGAGGTGATGATCCTCCGCGTCTGGATGCTGGAGCTGGGAGATACGACCCTCACGGGACTGAACCGCTTCCACTCCAACTCCGTGATCGTCGCGTCCCAGGCGGCGTGCTGGTGCTGCGCGAAGCTGATGACCAAATACGGCGTCACGTATCCGCCAGAGGCGGGGACGAAGCCGTTGACGGGCTGGCGGCATCCGCTCTCGAACCGCACGGTCCCGAATTCCAGTCTCCCGACGTCGCAGTCGAAAGTGGACGACGCGGTTCTGGAGTACGCGCGCCTGTACAAAGGAGTCGTGTGAGCCGGGATGCCTGCGTGGCGCAACTGGTCCGGGCTGTCATCACGAGCGTAGCGAGGGACCTGGGCGGGCGGGGCGGCAGGCACGTGCTTCGTGCCCCGCCCGCCCAGGTCCCTCGCTCGACGCTCGGGATGACAGTGGAGAAATGCGGGCCTACCGGCGTCCGCGTCCGCCGCGTGCGTCGATGTCGTCGATGCGCCACGCGGTGAACACTCCACCTCGCGACCAGTCGCCGATGAATGTGGCCCGATCGCCGCGGTGCAGATCGCCGATGTCCAGACCGCGGCTGCCGTTGTTGCGACGGACCATCTCGACGAGAACCGGGCGGCTGCTGTTGCGGGTCCGGAGCACGACCACTCCGCGGCGACGGTCGACGCGCTCCACATAGCCGCTCAGAAAGTCGCGATGGTCGCGCCGCGAGGTGCGTCGATCGGATCGATCGTCGCGTCGGTCGCCGCGATGCGACTCCCGCCACGATGACTCATCCTGATGACGCGTTTCCGCGTTCGCGGACAGGCCGAACAGCGACGTGAAGGCGAGCGCTCCCACCAGAATCCCTGTGAATTGCACTGATTTCTTCATGTTTGTCTCCTTTGGGCAATGACTGCTGCGCGCCTCCAATCGCAACCGGGACGCCAAAGGAAAGAGCGCGGGGAGTTGTTCATCGTTCCGTAGCAGAGTAGGATCGCCGCCGCCCAATCCCCGACAACTGAAACTCGTCCGAAGGAAGTGATCGGTGAAGATCGCGACGTTCATCAACGCCCACAAGATCCTCGTCACGCCGGCCGTGCTGGCGATGATGTGGGCTAACAAAAACGGGTCGACGGAGGCCTTCGTCTACCTGACTCTCCACGGCACCTACACGCTTCTCTGGCTGATCAAGTACGCTGCGTTTCGCGACCGGAGCTTCGACGAGCGCGTGCCGCTCGGAATCGGTGTGGCGTTCGTCTTCGTGCCTTTGCTCGGCTATCTCGCCGCGCCGTTCCTCCTCATCAGCCGGCACGTCACGCATCCGCCGTACTGGATTGCGCTGGTGATCTTCCTGTACGTGATGGGGATCTTTCTGCACTACGGGAGCGACGCGCAGAAGTACTTCCTGCTGCAGGCCCGCCCGGGCCTCATCACCACCGGCTTCTTCGCCCGCACGCGCAATCCGAACTACCTGGGCGAGCTCCTGATCTACCTCTCGTTCGCGCTCATGGCCCGCCACTGGCTGCCCTTCGTCATCCTCGCGGGCTGGGTGACGAGCTTCTTCGTGCGCATGCGCCGGAAGGACCGTTCGCTGTCCCGATATCCGGAGTTCGATGCGTACCGCCGCAGAACGGGACTCCTGTTCCCGCGGTGAGCCGGCCCGGCCGGCTGCGCTGGTTGCTTCGCCTCACGGCACGTCACGGACGCACTCATCCGTCGCGGCTTTGGGCGGCGCAGCGCGCCTGACGTTCGCGCCGCCGGAAGGCGCGAACCTCGATCCCACTCGTGATGTGCCGTAGGACGGAGCGATCAGCGCTAGCGGCCGTGGCGGCTAAACGTGCAGCCGCTCCAGCTCGCGCTGCGCGATCGCGTGCAGTTCCGTGAGCAGCATCGGGTCGGCATCGCCGAGACAGACGTTCACTTCCGTGCGGACGACGAGCCGCAGCATCGCCGAGGCGTTAAACGGGGTGGGCACGGTGATCGTCACCCGGCGCTCGCCGAACGAGCAGGTGAAATGCGCGTCGTCCTCGCGCATCCACGAGCCTGCTGAGCCGAGAGCATGAAGGAGCGCGTCCTCGGAGTCCGCGTCGCCGAGTTTGTCGAACAATCGCTCGGCGATCGAGCGCGCGGCGAACGTGCGCATCGAGCGGTTGGCCCGCGCCGCGATCGATTCGAGACTCGCTGCATCGATCATGGTGGCAATCATAGCTGCCTCGGACCGGCACGGCGTGCCCATGCCGCTAAGAGCCTGCGCGCGGCAAAACCGGTGTCATCCTGAGCTGCGTAGACAGCGAAGGACCTTCCAGCACGCAACGGAGAAGGTCCTTCGCCGTCTCGGCGGCTTCTAATGACATCGAAGATGTCATCCCCCTCATCAAGGCCGGTCAGGTAGTACAGCGTGCCCGAGGCTTGGCCAATCAGCGCAGCCGGCCGTGCCGGCTCAGGATGACACCTTCGTCGGGAGCGGCTCCTGGTCCTCGTGGGAGCCTGCGGCAGAAGCCGAGCTTCGAGCGACAGGCGTGCCCAAGGCTTGGCCAACCAGCGCCGCCGGCCGTGCCGGCTAGATGGGGATGTGAACAGATGGCGCGACCCTCTCGTCCCGGCGCATCGGCAGCGGTCCCTTGTACGTCAGGCGCCGCCACAGCCACTCCACGGGACCGAACCGGTACCGCGTCATCCACCACGAGCTCGCGTACACCTGGCCGGCGAAGACGAGGAGCGTCAGGGGCAGCAGGATGGCCGGTCCGGCACCGAAGAAGCCGAGGCCATAACTGTAGAAGATCAACGTCCCGATGATCGCCTGCAGCAGGTAGTTCGTCAGGGCGGTGCGGCCGACGGCGGCGAAGCGGTGCAGGCGGGCCCGCCACCGTTCGTCCTGACAGATGAGGATCACCAGGCAGGTGTAGCCGAGACTGAGCGCCGGCACCGAGATCACCATCACCGGGACCAACGAGAACGCCAGCCAGGTCGTCGGCATCGGCGACGGATCGGTCATGCGCGCGATTGTCATCGCCACGTTGCCGGTGATGCCGATTGCGAGTCCCCACCACATGGCGGTGCGGTAGCGCGGCAGGGACTCGGGCGCGGGATGGAAGATGCGCTTCCGCCACGCGAGAACACCGAGCAGGAACACGCCCAGCACCTGCCACAGCATGATCGGCAGAAAGCCCCAGTTGTGCTTCACCGCATCCATGGCGCGTTGCTTCTGAATGTCGAGCCACGTCCCGTTCGCGTACGTTTCCGCCACTCTGGCGATCTCCGCGGCGGGCGGCGTGAGATCCGGCAGCTTCGCTCCGAACTGCGCCGCGATGAAGGCACCGGTCATCACGAGCGGCATGATCGACAGGAGGATCACCACCCAGATCACGAGGGTCTTGTCACGACGCTTGCGAAACGCCAGGAGGAGGAAGCCGTCGAGCGCGTAGACCAGCAGGATGTCGCCGAACCAGATCAGCAGGCCGTGAATCAGTCCGAAGGCCATGAGAACGAACAGACGCCTGGCATACGTCCACCCGAACTTCGCGCCGCGGGCACTCGCGCGCTCGAGCTGCACGGCGAAGCCGACGCCGAAGAGGAACGCGAAGATGGTGATGAACTTCCCCTGCACGAACACGTCGATGAACGCCTGTGCGATGCGATCGGGCAGGGCCGTCCAGAAGAGGTGGGGCATGAAGTACGTGATCGGCGGCCCGGAGAACCCGCGCATGTTCGCCGCGAGAATGCCGAAGAGCGCGAGTCCGCGGAGGATGTCGATCGTCTCCACGCGCTCGGACAGCGAAACAGGGCGGAGCGGCTCCGGCGGTTGCGTCGGCGGTTCCGTCGCCGCGGGAACTCCGGCGGCCTCGGTTGTCATGATGGCGGTCAGTTTACCGCCGCGCAGTGCGCTGCGAAGGGTTGTTGGGGTACTCGTTCGAAGAGCGCATCGCTGATTCAACGAGCGAGTTCACTCCTCCGAGGAGCGATTTCTTTCTCGAGCAGGGTGAGGAAATTGATGGCAGAACGACGTACGATGATCGCGCTGACGTGGATCGGAAAGGAGAATCGCTCCCGGATCGAGCCGCACTTTCCTGCTCGCCACCGGCGGCCGCCGCCTTCCGAGAATGCCGAAACCAACGCACCCCACCGGTGGAGCCGCGCTCTTGCCGATGGAATCTGAACTGCTGGAGAAATCCCGTGACGACACTCGACAGAATCACCATAGAGCCCGGCAAGATGGACGGCCAGCCCTGCATCCGCGGCATGCGATTGACAGTGAGGCGGGTGGTGGAGATCGTCGCCGACTACAGGGACCACGAGGAAATTCGGAAGGACTACCCGGACCTGGAAGACGAAGACATCCGCCAGGCACTGTTGTACGCGGCGGCGGCCGTCGAAGACCGCACCGAGGAACTCGTCCAGGCTTGATCACGGTCTTTCTCGATCAGGCGCTGCCGGTCCGGGCCGAAACGGTTCTTCGTCTACGGGGACTGGACGCCATTCACGAGGGCGACCGCTGACTTGGCCACGACGCCGGACGCCGAGATTCTCGAGTGGTGCCGGCAGGCAGGGCGCGTGATCGTCACGCATGATCATGGCTTCCATCAGCTCATCGCGCTCGCCGGCGCCGGCGGCCCAACGGTCATTCGGATACGGCTTCAGGGACTGGATCACGAGCAGGTCGCAAGCGTGATCGAGCGTGTCGTTCGAGCGCACGGTGAAGCGATCGAAGGCGGCTCGCTCATCAGCGTGAGGCGTGATCGCGTCAAAGTGAGAAGACTGCCGCTCGGATCGCGCGAATGAACTACGTGAATGCTAGCGGATAGCGCGCAGTTTCCCCCCACGCCGCGCGCTCCGAAGCCAGGGCCGACGAGGATGCCGTCGAACGCTCGCGAGTCCCCGTGGTAGCCCTTTCCTCAAGCTACTCGTAGATGATCCGCTCCCTTGTAACCGGTATGACCGAGCGCGCCCCGCACTGGAGGCGTGGCGGAGCATCGGGTTCGATCACTTCATGGCGGCGTTGGATGAGGAGTTCGGGGAGTAGCTGCCATCCTGAGCCGAGCGCGGCGAAGGACCTCCTGCCTCAGGCGCGGGCGTCGCCAATCGCAGGGGGTCCTTCGCCGTCTCCGCGGCTGAGGATGACAGGTTCTTCGAAAGCGGTCGCCCGGGCGCGCAACGGGTGACGATGCCGTCGCCCCCGCCCACCCCCAGCGGCGGGGACGCCGCCGGGCCAGCCGGCGGGACGCCGGCGCTCCTGCCGGACGCCGGCGCTCCTGCCGGACGCCGGCGCTCCTGCCGGACGCCGGCGCTCCTGCCGGACGCCGGCGCTCCTGCCGGACGCCGGCGCTCCTGCAGCTACACCTCGCTGACTTCCGCCGGCTGGTGTACCTGCATTGTGGTCTTGTTGGCCGCTTTGTGTGCGCGTGCGGCGGCGATGAAGGAGCGGAAGAGCGGGTGGGGCGCCGTGGGGCGGGACTTGTATTCGGGGTGGAACTGGCAGCCCAGGAACCACGGATGTCCTTCGAGCTCGACGATCTCGACGAACTTGCCGTCGGGCGACAGGCCGGTCACGTGGAAGCCGCGCTGTTCGAGCTGGGGGACGTATTCGGGGTTCACCTCGTAGCGGTGGCGGTGGCGCTCTTCGACGAGCTCGACGCCGTAGGCCTCTCGCGCGAGTGAGCCTTCCTTCAGGTTGCACGGGTATTTGCCGAGGCGCATCGTGCCGCCGAGGGCGTCGACGCCGATGAGGTCGCGGAGCTTGTAGATCACCTTGTACGGCGCGTCGTCGTCGAACTCCGTCGAGTTCGCGCCGACCATCCCCGCCACGTGGCGCGCGAACTCGATCGTCGCGCACTGCATGCCGAGGCAGATGCCGAAGAAGGGGATGTGCTTCTCGCGCGCGTAGCGGATGGCGCGCAGTTTTCCTTCCACTCCGCGGGAGCCGAATCCCGGCCCGACGAGGATGCCGTCGACGCTGGCGAGCTCGCCGTGGTAGCCCTCTTCCTCGAGCGACTCGGAGTCGATGTAGACGATGCGCACTTTCACGTTGTTGGCGATGCCGCCGTGCACGAGGGCCTCGTTAAGCGACTTGTACGAGTCGCCGAAGTCGACGTACTTCCCGACGAATCCGATCCGCACCTCGTCCTCGGGGTGCCGCATCTTGCGCACGATCTCTTCCCACTTCGCCAGCGACCCGATCTCCTCGTGCGGCAGATGGAGCTTGTCCAGCAGGATCTCGTCGAGTCCTTCACGGGCGAACGTGAGCGGCACCTGGTAGATGTAGTCGACGTCGTACGCGGGGATGACCGACTCTTCCTCGACGTTGCAGAAGAGGCCGATCTTCTTCTTCATCTCCTCCGGGATGGTCCGCTCCGAGCGGCAGAGGAGGATGTCGGGCTGGATGCCGATCTCGCGCAGCTTCTGCACGGAGTGCTGGGTTGGCTTCGTCTTCAGCTCGTCGCTCGCCTTGATGTAGGGAATGAGCGTGACGTGCACGTTGATCGCGTTGCCGCGGCCTGCCTCCTGGCGGAACTGGCGGATGGCCTCGAGGAAGGGGAGCGACTCGATGTCGCCCACCGTGCCGCCGATCTCCACGATCACGACGTCCACCCCCTCGGAGACGTCCTTGATGCACTTCTTGATCTCGTCGGTGATGTGCGGGATGACCTGGACCGTCTTTCCCAGGTAGTCGCCACGGCGCTCCTTCTCGATGACGCGAAGGTAGATGCGGCCGGTCGTGTAGTTGTTCTTGCGCGTGCCGCGCATCGACGTGAAGCGCTCGTAGTGGCCCATGTCGAGATCGGTCTCCGCGCCGTCATCGGTGACGAAGACTTCCCCATGCTGGAAGGGGGACATGGTGCCGGGATCGACGTTGATGTAGGGATCGAACTTCTGCAGCGTGACCTTGAAGCCGCGCGCCTCGAGCAGCGCTCCGATGGATGCCGCGGCGATCCCTTTGCCGAGGCCGGAAACGACACCACCGGTGATGAAGATGTATTTCGTGCTCATGCGCGCGTCTCCTTGGGGTTGGTGGTTGCCGGTTGGCGGTTGGCGGAGAGGAAGCCGGGTGGGCTGGGTCCGTCAACCGCCAACCGTCAACCGCCAACCGCAAAGATGCAGTGGTTCTGCCTGTTTTTTGGGGGAGTGAGTCTTGGTACGTCGAGAGGGTTTTCGGGTGTGGAGCCTTACGGCTCACTCACAGACTCCGTGCGTACGGGTGTGGGGCTTCCAGTGCGGCACGCGCAATTGTAAAAGAATGTGGAGTGCGGCGGCAAGGCTGTCGGTCCCCAAACGAGCGGACCGCCGCCGCCCCGGCGGCTGACAGGCGGGCGTCCCGCCCGCCCGCGCACGCGAGCCGCTTGCGCGTCAGCCGGGGGGACGCCGGCGGTCCGGTGAGAATGCACGGGCCGATGATCGCCGCCGTATGCCTCATGGGGGCTGCCGGCTAC
>CAZLGP010000292.1:0-13821 GCA_964558905.1 uncultured Thermoanaerobaculia bacterium
CGCGGTCAACGCCTCGGTGCTCATCAGCTACGTCTGCAACCGCATGGAGGACAAGACCGGGATCCTGTCGTTCGATACCGCGGTCGACAAGGGAGTGCCCGGCGGACGCGGGGCCGCACACCTGCGGGCGATCACGGCGTACGTGACCCAGCTCGAGGCGGCATACCGGCACACGGACTACCTCGCGCTCGCGGCGAGCCTCCGCCGCCGCCTCCATCACCGGACGCTGATCCTGATCCTGACCGTCCTTCCCGAGCGGGAGGAGCGCTTCGACCTCCTGCGCGCCGTGAACATGCTCGCGCCCCACCACCTCCCGCTCTTCGTGACGCTCACGGACCGCGACCTGAAGGCGCAGGCCGAGCTCCTGCCGTCGAACGCCGAAGAACTGTCGCGGACGCTCGTCGCGCGCGACCTCTGGCTCGGCCGCGCGGAGCTGACCCGCGAGCTGCGCGCCCGCGGCGCGATGGTGGTGGAATCGACGGCGGTGGACTGGGGAGTGGATGCGGTGAATGCGTACATTGATGTGAAGAGGAGACAGTTGTTGTGATGACGGTTGGCGGTTGGCAGTTGGCGGTTGGCGGGAGGCCCCCACGCCACCACGGACAGTCGGATGCGATCTCGTTCCCCTGTGAAGAGGAGAAGATGTTGTGATCACGGTTGGCGGTTGGCAGTTGGCGGTTGGCGGGAAGCCCCCACGCAACCACGGACACTCGGATGCGATCTCGTTCCCCTATGAAGCGGAGAAGATTGTCGTGATCACGGTCGGCGGTTGCGGTTGGCGTTTGGGCGGGAGGCCCCCACGCCGCCACGAACGCTCGGATGCGATCTCGTTCCCCCGCCAACCGCCAACCGCCAACCGCCAACCACCGCCATGAACATCGAACGTTTTCTCGCCGACCGCCGCCCCGTCTGGGACGAGCTCCACTCGCTTCTGAACAAAGCGGAGGGGGTGGAGCTGTCGCGTACCGAGACCCACGAGCTGGTCGAGCTGTATCGGCGCACGTGCTCGGATCTGAATCGCGCGCGGTCGTACACGGCCAATCCGGAAGTCCTCGGGCATCTCAATCAGCTCACCGGGCGCGCGTATCGGTTCATCTACCGCGCGGCGCACGAGACGCCGGTGTGGGCGACGTTCGTGAAGCTCGTGACGCGCGAGATCCCCGCGGCGTTCCGGCGCGAACGCGTGGCGGTGCTCTTCGCCACGGCCGCGTTTCTCGCCGGCGCGGTCTTCGGTTCCGTGGCCATCCTCGTCGATCCCGCCAACGGCGAGCGGCTCATCCCACCGCAGTTCTTCAGCGAGAGCCCGCGGGAACGGGTGGCGAAGATCGAGCGGGACGAGGAGCGCATCGATGACGTGGAGAAGGCGCTGCTGTTCGGAGCGTCGCTCTACACGCACAACATCAAGGTCGCCTTTCTCGCCTTCAGTCTCGGCGCGTTGACGATCCTCCTCGGCCTGGTGATCCTCTTCTACAACGGCGTGATCCTTGGCGCCGTGGGGACGATGTACGTCCTCGACGACGTCTCCGTCTTCTTCTTCGCCTGGGTCGGACCGCACGGAGCGCTCGAGCTGCCGGCGATCGTCTTCGGCGGCGCCGCCGGCCTCGTCGTCGGGCGCGCGCTGCTCATGCCAGGCGACCTCTCGCGCGGCGCATCCCTCCGGCGCGTGCTGCCGTCCGTGTGGAGGATGATCATCGGCGCGTCGCTGACGCTCGTCCTCGCCGGCCTGATCGAAGGCTCGTTCTCGCAGTTCTCGGCGAAGACGGTCCCGTACGAGCTCAAGATCGGCGTGGCGATCGTCCTGTTCGCGGGACTGATGGCCTACCTGTTCCTCCGCCGCATCGGCGACGGGAGGTTGGCGGTTGACGGTTGGCGGTTGGCGGACCCGCCCACCCTCGGCGCCGACTCCCGCCAACCGCCAACCGCCAACCGCCAACCATGAAGGAAGTCATCATCACCACGCCGGAGCACGTTCCCATCCGCCTCGAGCCGGCGGGGGCGGGAAGCCGTTTTCTGGCCATCCTCATCGACTCGTTCCTCGTCATTGCCATTTCGTCCGCGATCGGTTTCGTACTGTTCCTCGTCTTTCCGCAAGGAATCGCGGGGGCGCTGTCGATCACGCTCAACTTCGTGCTGACGTGGGGATGGCACGTCTACTTCGAGACCAGGAGGCAGGGACGCACGCCCGGCAAGCGCGCCCTGCGCCTGCGGGTGATCGACGCGCGCGGGTTGCCGGTGTCGCTGTACCAGTCGCTCGTGCGGAACATCGTCCGGGCGCTCGATTTCGCGCCGGCCTTCTACGGCGTCGGCGCGATCTCCACGCTCCTCACGCCGACCCGCCGACGCCTCGGCGACATCGTCGCCGACACGCTGGTCGTCCGCGACACGCAGCCGCTCGCGTACAAGGGGCAGCTTGCGTCCGAGCGCCGCCACAACTCCCTCCGCACGCCGCGCGTCCTGCGGCTCATCCGCAACCGCATCGGACTCGAGGAGCGCGAGTTTCTCCTCGCCCTCTGCCTCCGCGCGGACCGCATGTCCGCGGCCGCGCGCTACGACCTGATGCAGGAGGTGGCCAACGAGTACCGCCGGAAGCTCGGCGTCGAAGAGGAGTCGCTCAGCGGAGAGAATTTCGTCCGCGATCTGACGGCGGTGCTGTTCAATCCGCGCGAAGACGTACGATAGAGTAAGTCCTGAGTCCTCAGGACTGAGTCCTCAGTCCTGAGTGCTGAGTGCTGAGTCCTGAGTCCTGAGGGTGAGTAGCGCACGCCAGCGTCGCGGACGTGACTCAGGACTGAGGACTCAGCACTCAGCACCAAAGGGAGCGAAGCGATGATCTGTCGGAATCACGTCGACGTCGACGAAGGCGTGCGCCGCTGTTCGCGGTGCGGCGGGACATACTGCTCCGACTGTCTGGTCACGATTCTGGACCGGCCCTACTGCGCGACCTGCAAGAGCGAGCAGCTGATGGACGTGCGCTCGGGAGTCGACCGCACCCGCCTGAGCTATGGCGGCTTTTGGCAGCGCTTCGGCGCGTACATCATCGACTACATCATCCAGATCGTTCCGATCTACGCGATCTTCGGCGTGGCCATGCTCTTCTCCGGCTTCGCCGGCACGGGAGAGCCGACTCTCTGGTTCCTCCTCGCGTACATCCCGGCGCTTCTGGTTCCGATCTGCTATGAGGCTTTGATGCTCCAGGCGAAGAGCCAAACCGTCGGCAAGATGGCGCTCCGGCTGAAGGTCGTGCGTCCCGACGGCTCGCGCATCACCGCCGGCCAGGCCTGGGGTCGAGCCGTCATGCGCCTCGTCCTGGGCTGCCTGATCATCGCCGACTACATCCCCTACTTCTTCACCGACGAGAAGACGACGCTGCACGACATGGTCGCGGGGACGCGGGTGGTGGAGAGCTATTAGTGCGTCATTCCGGTTGGCGGTTGACGGTTGGCAGTTGGCGGGAGAACGAGACACCTCTTTCGAGGTCGGAAGGCGGTCTCCCGCCAACCGCCAACCGCCAACCGTCAACCGGGACAAGGTTCTGAACGTGAGCGCGATTTACGCCGGCCCACAATGCCCTTCCTGCAACGCCCCCCTGGAGGCGGAGACGCTCCGTGCCGGCGTCGTGCAGTGCCCGTATTGCCGCTCGACGTTCGAGGCCAGGCCGTTTCAGCCGCGTGACCGGCTCCACGAGGCGGTGCAGGTGGTCACGGAGACGCCGGACGGCGTCGCCGCGGGATGTGCGAACCACGCCCGCAATGCCGCGGTGACCAGTTGCTCGCGTTGCGGCCTGTTCATCTGCGCGCTCTGCGACATGAACGTCGGTGAGGGATCGTTCTGTCCGGCATGCTTCGATCGCTCGCGCGAGCAGAATGCGGTCGCGGACGGCGCGACGCGATACCGCGACTACGCGACCATGGCCATCTCCGCGGCCGTATTCAGTCTGCTCTGCAGTGCATTCCTGTTGCCCGTCGGCGCGTTCGCCGTCTTCTGGGGCGTCAAGGGAATCCGCCAGCGCCGCGCGGAAGGGGCGGGCATTGCCGGTCCGATCATTGCCATGATCGTCGGCGGACTGCAGACGATCGGCCTGCTCGTCTTCTTCACCCTGCTCATCGTCGGCATGTTGACCGAGGGGAAGCCTTGACAAAGCAGGTGACGAGGCAGAGGACGACGCGGACGCTCCTCCGCCGCTCGCGCGGGTTGGTCGGCAGCGATGCAACGTTCCTCACCCGGGATGGTCTGGAAGTCGACTCGACGCAGAACTACGAGATCGTGCGCCGCAAGGTCTTCTTCGACGACGTCCACCTCGTGACGCTGCACCACGAGCGCGGCATCGCCTATCTCGTGATCACCGGCTTGTTCGGCGCGTTCTTCCTCGGCGTGGCCATCCTCATCGTCGCCATCGACACCGACGGCTGGCCCTGGGCCCTGCCGTTCCTCGCCGCCGGCCTCGGGTTCCTGATCGCGTTCCTCATCCGCCTCTCCATGGGTCGCGACGTCATCACCGTCTTCGGCCGTCGCTCGAAGGCCGTGCTGCGCTTCGGATCCTTCGGCAAGGACCGCGCGCGCGAGGTCTACGGCCAGATCTGCGCGGCGGTGCGGAGGGGACAGAGCGCGCTGCCGGGGACCGCGCCGGCCGCGCCCGCGGTTCCACCCGACGTGCCGATGCCGCCGCGGTGAATGTGGGCTGCGTCTCTCGATTCCTCTTGCATTGCAGGAGTGTTGGCCGTGCCTTCGATCCACATCCGGAAATCGAAAGCGGCGTCCGTCTACACGGTCGTTCGAAAGGAGATTGCCGTGAGAACACCAATGGTCAGGTCCATGGTCCTGCTATTCGCCGTCCTGTGCGCGGGGGCCGCGCATGCCAAGAAGCCGGTATTCCGGCCGGTGACGAATGCCGCGCCGGTCGAAAAGGTGATCGCCGGGTCGCCTCTGACGATCCGCATCGGCGATGACACTTCGTTCCAGGTCGTCAACGCGACCATCGGTCCGACCGGACAGTTCTATCCGAACTGTACGACCGGTGTCGCGGACGCGGGCATCTTCGCCGCGATTGGCGGCGTATTGTACGCGCCGAATTTCTCGGAGCATCCGTGCGGGACCGCGGTCGGCATCAGCGGCGTCGCGTGGACGCCGGTCTCGATCAGCAACGCCTCCGGCGACGGAACGTCGGCCAACCCGTTCACGGTGACGGTGGTCGTCGACGCCGGCTCGACCGGCGTGCGCATGACCGCTACGTACACCTACGTCGACTCGGAGCCGTTCTTCCGCGTGACGAAGGTCTTCACCTCGACGAGCGCGGTGTCCATGAACGTCTACCTGGGCGGGGACATCTATCTCGCCGGTTCGGACGCAGGTGTTCCGTATCTCGAGCCGCTCTCATCGGCGCCGGGTGGCCGCGACTGCGCGACGAATCCCACGTATACGATTCTCCTGATCCCGACCACACCCGCGAATCACTACACCGCCCGCTCCTTCGGCCAGGTGTGGGGTGAGATCAATACGCAGGGCAATCTGTCAGACATGGTCGCCGTCGGCTGTCAGGACGACGGTGCGGCGATCCAGTGGCGGCGCAACCTGCTGCCTGGCGGCATGGTGACGATCACCTCGGCCGTTTCCTTCGGTCCGATTCCGCCGATCGTGCAGTTCAACGTGACCTCCGTCTCGCCGGCGCAGAGCAGTTGCCAGACAGAGACGATGACCGTCGTGATCAACGGCCTTGGCTTCCAGACCGGGACCACGTTCAACTTCGGTCCCGACATCACCGTCACCTCGACGACCATCAACAGCGCGACGCAGGCGACGGTGACGATCGAGGTGTCGCCGGTCGCGACGCCGGGTCCGCGGAACATCGTCGGAACGCAGTCGCCCGGCGGCCTCACGGCGACGCTGGTCAACGGCTTCACCGTGCCGGAGTGTCCGCGCTGCGGGACTCTGACGCCGGTCCGCGTGCTCTGCACGACCGACGGCTCGGGCGACTACCTGATCACCTTCACGTTCCAGAACCTCTCGACGCAGACGATCTCGCATCTGTATCTGTTCGGATTGCCCTCCGGCGTCACCGCGACGCCGAACTATGTGTCGCTCTCGCCGGCGGTGGGGCCGGGGGGATTCGCGACCGTGGGTCCCATCCGCATTCATGGCGCGCCGCCGGGAGTGCTGACCCTCACGGCGATGATCCTCAACGGCGAGCTCGAGGAGTGCTGCGAGCTCGAAGTCCGCGTCGAGCTGCCGCGCTGCGACTGCGCACAGATCGTCGAGTCGGGCAACGCGCAGTGCCGTTTCCCGAGCGGCGGCTACAGCTACACGTTCTCGTACCAGAACCTCTTCAACGGCCCGATCTCGCAGCTCATGATCACGCCGGACGTGCCATCGACGGCGGTCTACAGCCCCAACGTGATCGTGCTCAATCCGCCGATGCAGTTCGGAGAGACGCGCAGCTTCACGATCACGATCACGAACGCCCCCGCGTGGCAGCCGGCGTGCTTCCGGATTACTTCGGAGAGCGAAGGGGAGGAATGCTGCACCATCCGGCGCTGCCTGTTCCTGCCGCGCTGCTTCATCTGGCCGGATCACGACATCCACTATCTGGGCGACACCGTTCGCGCCTCCGGGCCCGGCCTCACCATCCAGAGTGCATCGAATCGTCCGGGCGTGTCGTTCGATCTGCCGTTCGACACGAAGGCGGTCGATCTGCAGTGGGAGCCGCTCCCGGCGGACCTGCCGCAGGGGTCGTTCATCGAGCAGCGGTATCGCGGGAGCGTGGGGAACACGGCAGACACGCTGATTGCGTCGACGCGGTCGGTCCTCGCGGGCGCGAACACCGAGCTGCACACGCGGTTCAACGCGCTGAATGCGACCGGCCATCTTTACGAGTTCCGGAACGATGGTCGGGTGGTGGGAGTGAAGAGCGACGCGACCGACGTCCCACCGATCTGCGGTGGGTGCGTCCGCTTGCCCACCACAGATGCGCATTTCACGCTTCTCGAATTCAGGCCGGCGGAATTCGAGAGCGCGCGCGACTGCGACCCGTTAGAGAGAATGCCTGGCGAGATCTGCCTCTTCGCCGGCTACACGTTCAACGAAGCCAACACGTTCCACCTCGCCAACCTGAAGTTCGAGGCCGACGAGGTCCGGGTCTATCCCCTGGGGGTGCCCGACATCGATTTGACCGTTTCCGCGGTCGAGCTCGAGGCCAGCGGTCCGTCGCGCATCAGCATCACCACCTTGGACGTGCGCGTCGACTGCAACGGCAACGGCATCGACGACGTCACCGATATCGCCGCCGGCAGGTCGGTCGATGCCGACGGCAACGGTGTTCCCGACGAATGCCAGGCCGGCGGCGGCGATCTCAATCTCTCTCTGAGCACCGGCTTCGATCAGACGCACGGCACGCTGCTCCCGGGCGGCAGCAGTGATGACGATTGGCAGGTGACGAACGCCAGCCCCGCCGGCGCGGCGAAAGTCGTCAGCAATCCCGTGGCGGTCTGGGCCTCGGCGTTGCCGCAGAGCGCGTGGATCTCCGTACTGCCCGATCGCGGCGATTCCATCGCCGGACTGACCACGCTGCAGTTCGAGAATTGCTTCTGCATCGGCAACGGCGCGCAGAGCGCGTCGCTCGACCTCGACGTGCGCGCGGACAACTCCGCGACGGTTTACCTCAACGACGTGAAGGTCGCCGGCCCGGATGGCGCGTTCAACGGCGCGCCGCTGGCGGTGCACGTGACCGGCCCCGTCGGCGGCGACGGGCCATTCCGCAGCGGGCGCAACTGCCTGCGCGTCGACGTCAGCGACGACGGCGGCGTGACCGGGCTGGATGTGGCGGGGAGTGTTCGCTCACAGAACGGAGCCTGCCCCTAGCCGGCACGGCCGGCAGCGCTGGTTGGCCAAGCCTCGGGCACGCCAGTCGCCCAAGGCTCATTTTCTGCCGCGCAGACTCCTAGCTGGCTAGCGTGTCTTTGTGGGGTCTTTTTTCGTCGGTCGTGGGTTTCCACCCACGACCGACTCACCGACCGACGCGACGCGATGACCGTGCCGCTGGATCATCCTGAACCGCAAATGACCGCCGTTACAACTTTCGCTGACTTGCTGGACCATCTCGGCGAGCTCGTCGAAACGCGTCTCGATCCGCTCGACCGCGACATCGAAATGGCGTCGCGTCTCATCGTGCGCCGTGGCGTTCACCTCGGCTAAGAGTTGCGTTGCGCGAATCGATGACGAAACGCTGTGGAAACATCGGAGCCTCGCAGCGGCACTGACGCGATAGGCTCTTCGACCGATCCGCGGTTTTCGAGGATCGCCTCCGCTTCTCTGCGGGAGAATCGCAGGCGGCGGGCTCGCCAAAGGCCACCATCCGCTCGCTGGAAGCAAGCTCCGCGTCCGAGGAGCGCTCCGTTGGCGACCCGGGCGTGGAGCGGCGGTATCGCGCCAGTGGATCGACACGCATTCCGTCGATCCCCGGGCTGCCTCCGTTGACCTTGACCCGTCTCAACACACGCTTCAGGTTCCCTGTCTCACACGTCCGCGAAGCGCTTCAAGGCGGCCTCGGCGTCCTCGAGCTCGGGCAGGCGGCGGAGGTAGGTGTGGTTCAGCGTGACGCCGTCCTTTTGGTAGACGGTTTCCTTGCAGATGATTGCCCGGGCCGCGTCGAGATCATCCTTTGGCCCGCGTGTCGAACCGTCGGGATGTTTGTCCCACGGGTACCGCTCTTCGCGAAAGAAGAGTCGCGCGCGGTACAGGTGGATGTCGGCCAGGAACAACGGCATCGGCCCGCGCTCGGCGATCTCCCACGCTTCGTCCAGGTCGCTCTGCGCACTCTCGGAGCCCGTGCGCGCGCCGTTGAGACCGCGTAGCCAGGCGCGGGTGAGGAGGCCGCGCGGGAGGTATGGCTGCTGGCCGGCGCGGCGGAGGCCGGACACGGCCTGGTCAAGTTCCGTAGCCGCAGAGGTGAATCCGAGCTGACTTTCCTCGGGCGTGGGCGGTTGGGAGGAGGTCTCCGCCGGCTCGCCTCGGCGGCTACGCGATTCGAGAATCGCCGCGTAGAGTGAGGCGCGGCCCAGCGTGAGGTGGTTGAGGGCGATGTCGACGAGGCTGCGGTAGCCGCGCAGAACAATCTGGAGTGCCGTCGCCGCGCGCTCGGAGACGGCGCGGCACAGGGCAAGACCTTCTTCCTTCTTCAGTTCTCCTTCCGCCTTCCCCGCCTCCCGCTCCGCCTCAGTCAGGAGCAGGTCGCAATACTGAAAGCCCTGAACCGAATACAGCAGCGGGTAGGCGGGCTGGTCCGAGGCCTGTATCTGCTCGGCCTCGCGGAAGCGCGCCTCCGCCTCGTCCCGGCGGCCCGCCTGGTGCAGGGCGTCGGCATGGGTCGTGAGGGTGCCCACTTTCAAAAACGCATCGCCGCCGCGGTCGGCGTAGGTGACGGACTGCCCGGCGTCCGCCACCGCCCCGGCCACCTCGCCCAGCGTCAGCTCCAGCTGGCTCAGGTTACTGTTGCTGATGGCGGCGTTTTTCCAATCCTCCCGCTTGAGTTCAATCGGCAGTCCTGCCCGCATCGGCTCAAGGGCCTCAGTCAGCCGGCCCAAGGCGCGCAGGTTGAAAGCGGCGACGGCTAGCA
The DNA here is from genome assembly GCA_964558905.1 of uncultured Thermoanaerobaculia bacterium. Classification (GTDB taxonomy): domain Bacteria; phylum Acidobacteriota; class Thermoanaerobaculia; order Gp7-AA8; family Gp7-AA8; genus QHVT01. Next base: position 9,605 of record CAZLGP010000292.1, read on the forward strand.
ACCAAGCCTGGGCGGTTTCCGCGAGCGCGGGCGAGACACGGCTCCACGGAGTCTCGAAGAAGCAGGCCACCGCTCCCAAGTCGGATCCGAACGCGCCGAGTTTCTGAGTGCTGTAGAACTCTTCCCCTCGCCCGATACGGTCGCGGTAAACCTCTTCACACGCCTCCTGTTGCAACCCCGCGTGGCAGCCGTGGGCCACGGCCTGGTAGAGCGGTTGGAGGTCTTCGAGCGTGGCGTCGGGCTTGTCCGGCGTGGTCGTGCAGAGGTGCTCGTAAAGCCGCCGGTGCGCCGCCCGCCACGCTTCGGGCTGCGCATCGCGCAGGCGCTTGCCGAAGTACTCACGCAGGAGAGGATGCGCATCGAGGGCGACCAGCACGCCGGAACCGGGAGCACGGCTCACCGTGACCAGCCTCGCGTCTTCCAGACGCTGGAGGGCGAGGTTGCGCTGCGCCTCGCTGATACCGGTCAGCGGCTCGGTCAGCCCGGCGATGGCCTCGCATTCCCACAATGCCGCCAGAGTATCGGCCGTGGCGGGCCGGTCGAAGAGGCCGATGAGGCGCAGGAGCGCGAGGGCGCGCCGGCCTTTCGCCCGGTCGTCCGCCGTCTTGCCACCGTTGGCGAGCGACTCCACATACGCATCCATGACCCGGAAGGCGTGGCCCCCCTGCTCCTCGGCGTCGGCTTCCGCGAGCCGGAGGCGGTCGCGCTTGCGGATGTCCCCGGCGTGAGCGTCGCGCAGGTAGCTGCCGAGGAGATTGAGCGTGAGGGCGTGACCCTTCACGTCCTCGACGAGCTTCTCGAGCTCATTCCACAGCGTCCGCCCATCGGCGCCCGGGATGGTTCTCCTCAGACTGCCCTTCACCCCGAAGGACTGGAGCAGCGCGACGCCGGCCTCGGTGGAGAGGCGCTCGAGCTTTTTCTCCTCGACCGTTTTCCCCAAGTAGGCGCGCAGGTCAGGAATGTTGTAGCGGGTGGTCACGACGCACAGGCCGTGGCTGGTGGCCGCCAGCCCTTTGAGCAGGGCGGCGATTCCCTGATCTTTCAGCTCGCCCGGCGTGGGTGAGGTGGGGGCGTATTGCAGTGGCTCCAGGCCATCGAGGATGAGCAGCGCGCGCCGCTCGCCCACGAGCTGGGCCAGCCGCTTGCCCTTATCGAACGCCCCCGCCGCGCTGCCCGCCATCGCCGCGTCGCCGAAGAAGGTCAGGGCCTCATTGAGAAAGAGGTCGGACGAAGCCGCCAACTGCTCCCGCGTCCCCTGACTGTAGAAGGACCACGCGAACGCCGCGTCGCACCCCGGCCAGTCCTCAGACGCGAGTTCCGCGGCCCACTTCGCCACCAGCGAAGTCTTCCCCTCGCCGCCGAGGGCGACGAAGGTGAGGATGTGGGGGCGTTTCTTTTCGCCGCGGACGACCTGGTCCCACACATCGGACAGAATCTTGGTTTCCGACTCGCGCCCGATCAGTTCGGCCGGGGCGTATTTCATGATGCGGGAGATGTCGACGCGGAAAGCGCCTGGAGCAATAGAAGTCGGGCCGCCAACCTCTGCCTCCAGCTCGACGATCTTGGCCTTGGCTTCAGCGATTTGTTGAGTCAGCTCGAACTTCTGACCCGCGTTCGAAGACGAGGCCTCGGCGAGTTGGAGTGCCTCCAGTTTCCGCTGCCAAACATCAATGGGCTTGAGTTGCTGCATGGCCGAGTCCAACGCTAGCCGCCGAGTTCCTGGATCATCTCCTTCGCTTCCGCAATCTGAGACTTGAGCTCGAACTTCTGCGCAGGAGTCGTCACAATGGCGAGTTGCTCCTGGAGGTAGTCCAACTTCTCTCTCCACTTCGATAGGGCGGCGGCACTAGTGTTCGCCGGGACGGAGCGAGATTTCGCTGGCGGCACTGGGCCTCCGCCGATGCCTGGAATCGCCACGAATCGACGCGCTGCGAAAACTTCTTCACGCTTGCCGTGAATCGCTTCCTCAGGACCATAGAGTGACTTCTGTTGATCGGACAGGCCTGCGTACGTCGCGGTATCGACGAGGATCTCACCCACATTGCCGGCCGTTTCCAGGCGCACCGCACGGGCGATTACGCTGCCGGCCATTCTCTTCACTCCTTCACTCGTTTCGAGGGCCAGGCCTCCCGTCGCGATCCCAACGCGGAACCACCGCTTGGCGGACGCCACCGTCTTCTCGTGATTGTGGAGACGACAAGCGTCGTGGACCGCGATCGCATAGCGGTGAGCAACGGAGGGCGAGTCCAGTGCGAGGATCGCCCCATCCCCGGTCGTTGCCATCACCGCATCCGCACGGCGGAGAGTGACAGCATTCAGTCCAGCATCCACGAACGCCTGGATCTGGTCATTGAAGCGCATCACGACTTCGGCTGAGAGATTCTCCTCGAGCTCACGAGCAACGTCGCTGTAGCCCTTCAGATCAAGCTCGACAATTGTCTTGCGCATGACTCTCTTTCCTTCCGCGACGGGAGGCTTCGGATCCGGCCATGACTTCGCCGCCGCTTCCGCGTCTTCGAGTTCTTCCTTTCGGCGCCAGTAGCCGCAGCGTTCGATGATGACACGGGCCGCGGCGAGATCATCCTTTGGCCCGCGTGTCGTACCGTCGGGATGTTTGTCCCAGGGGTACTGCGCTTCGCGAAAGAAGAGTCGCGCGCGGTACAGATGGATGTCGGCCAGGAACAGCGGCATCGGCCCGCGCTCGGCGATTTCCCAGGCTTCGTCCAAGTCGCTCTGCGCGCTCTCGGGTCCGGTGCGCGGGCCGGTGAGACCGCGCAGCCAGGCGCGGGTGAGGAGGCCGCGCGGGAGGTGGTGTTGCGCGCCGGCGCGGCGGAGGCCGGACACGGCCTGATCAAGCTCCGTTGCTGCAGAGGTGAATCCGCGCTGACTTTCCTCAGGCGTGGGCGGCGGGGAGGAGGCTTGCGCCGGCTCACCTCCGCGGCTACGCGATTCGAGAATCGCGGCGTAGAGCGCGGCGCGGCCGAGCGTGAGATGACCGAGGGCGATGGTGAGGAGCGAGGCGTTTGCATTGGTCCCCCGCTCGATCGTCTGCGCCGCGCGCTCGGCGACGGCGCGGCACAGGGCAAGACTTCCTTCCTTCCTCAGTTCTCGTTCCGCCTTCCCCGCCTCGAGTTCCGCCTCAACCAGGAGCAGGTCGCAATACCGGAAGCCCGCAAGCGAAGACAGCAGTGGGTAGGCGGGCTGCCTCTCGGCCTGCATCTGCTCGGCCTCGCGGAAGCGCGCCTCCGCCTCGTCCCGGCGCCCCGCCTGGTGCAGGGCGTCGGCATGGGTCGCGCGATTGCTCCCCTGCTGAAACGCATCGCCGCTGCGGTCGGCGTAGGTCACGGACTGCCCTGCGTCCCCCACCGCCCCGGCCACCTCGCCCAGCGTCAGCTCCAGCTCGCTCAGGTTGCCGGCGATGATGGCGGCGCTCTTCCAGACCTCCTGCTTGTCGTAATTCTCCAGCCCAGCCCGCATCGGATGGAGGGCCTCGGTCAGCCGGCCCAAGGCGCGCAGGCGGAAGGCGGCTTGGTTCAGCAACCAAGCCTGGGCGGCTTCCGTGAGCGCGGGCGAGACGCGGCTCCACGGAGTCTCGAAGAAGCAGGCCACGGCTCCCAAGTCCGAACCGAACGCGCCGAGTTTCTTCGTGCTGTAGAACTCTTCCCCTCGCGTGATGCGGTCGCGGTAAACCTTCTCACACGCCTCCTGCTGCAACCCCGCGTGACAGCCGTGGGCCACGGCCTGGTAGAGCGGTTGGAGGTCTTCGAGCGTGGCGTCGGGCTTGTCCGGCGTGGTCGCGCAGAGATGCTCATAGAGCCGCCGGTGCGCCGCCCGCCACGCCTCGGGCTGCGCATCGCGCAGGCGCTTGCCGAAGTACTCGCGCAGGAGAGGATGCGCATCGAGGGCGACGAGCACGCCGGAACCGGCTGCCCGGCTCACCGTGAGCAGCCTCGCGTCTTCCAGACGCTGGAGGGCGAGGTTGCGCTGCGCTTCGCTGATGCCGGTCAGCGGCTCGGTCAGCCCGGCGATGGCCTCGCCTTCCCACAGGGCCGCCAGGGTCTCGGCCGTGGCGGGCCGGTCGAAGAGGCCGATGAGGCGCAGGAGCGCGAGGGCGCGCCGGCCTTTCGCCTGGTCGTCCGCGATCTTGCCACCGTTGGCGAGCGACTCCACATACGCATCCATGACCCGGAAGGCGTGGCCCCCCTGCTCCTCGTCGT
>CAZLGP010000293.1:0-16167 GCA_964558905.1 uncultured Thermoanaerobaculia bacterium
GCGGGCACGGGCTCGGGCGCGGGCACGGAGAACCCGCGGGTGGCGTGCTTTTCCCGGGCCCGAGCCCGAGCCCGGGCCCGCGCCCGGGTTTTGACTCTCAAATTCAAATCTCTTTGGGTAGTCTTGTGTGTCTCGCACAAAACGATTCGGAGGCGCTGACGGATGCTGCGGCGGTGGACTACGGTGACCGCGATTCCCCTCGTTCTGCTTTTCGGAGCGAGCGCGGGCTCGCGGACTTCGGCGACGCACACTCCGCGATGCAGCTCACCGATCGCCGTCACCGCGGACGGGGGGCGAATCGTCGTCGCCAATCCCGATTCCGGCACGATCTCGATTCTCGACGCGATCACCCATGCGGTCGACGAAGTTCCGGTGGGGACGGAACCGCGATCCGTCGCGATCGCGCCGGACCTCACCCGCGCCTTCGTCGTGCTGCGCGGCGAGGGGGCGGTCGTGGCCGTCGATCTCGCCGGACTCGAACCGAACGTCCGGGCGCCGGTCGGTCTGGATCCCTTCGCAATCGTCGCGGGTGCGGCGCGTCTCTATGTCAGCGTCGGCGGCGAAGGGCGGATCGCGATCCTCGATCCGGAGACGCTGGAGCAGACCGCATCGGTTGCGACCGAACCGCGGCCGCGGGGATTGGCGTTGTCGTCGGACGAATCGACGCTCTACGTCACCCACTTCCTGAGCGGGCGCGTCTCGGTGATCGACACGACCACGCTCGAAGTCACGCGGGTCATCGCCACCGGTGCCGACAGCAGTCTCTCCGAGAGCATTCTGCTCGACGAGGTGCGCAGCATCGCCTGGGTACCGCAGACGCGTGCGAACGCGGGCAATCCCGCGTTGCTGTTCGATACGACGCTGTTCCCGATCGTCTCCGCGATCGATCTGACGACGCGGACGAATGACAACCGGAAGCGGATCTCGCTCGACATCGCCGACCGCCCGGTCAACATGCCGACTTCCGCGGTGCTGGCGTCGAACGGAATTCTCTGGGTGGCCAACGCCGGGAGTGACGACGTCTCGGCCATCGACCTCACCACCGGACACGCCGTGGCTCATCTCGAGACCGGCAGCAACCCGCGCGGCATCGCGATCTCACCGGACCAGTCGCGCATCTACGTCAGCAATGTGCTCTCCGGCACGATCTCCGAGATCGATGCGGCCTCACGCAGCGTCATCGACGAAGTGCAGGTCACGACCGTTCCCCTCGCGCCGAACATCCTGCGCGGCAAGGTGCTCTTTCACTCGTCGAGCCTGACGTCCCTGGCCAGGGATCAGTGGATCTCGTGCGCGTCGTGTCACCCCGACGGCGGCCATGACGGCCGCAGCTGGTTCTTCCGCGACGGGCTCCGCAACACTCCCACGCTCGCCGGCGTGGCAGAGACGGCTCCGTTTCACTGGTCAGGTGATCTCGACGAGCTCGAAGACGTCGAATCGACCGTTCGCATCGTGCAGGCGGGGACCGGCCTCGCGAGCGGTGGAGCGCATTGCGAGCCGGCCTGCGATGAGGCGCCTCCCAACCGGATGCGCTCCGCCGATCTCGATGCGCTGGGAGACTTCATGCGCTCGCTCCGGACGAGGCAACGCAGCCCTCATCTGAAGCCGGACGGGACGCTCGATCGTCCCGCGATGCGCGGTCAGGCGATTTTCTTCTCCGCCATGACCGGCTGTGCGAGCTGTCATCCGCCGCCGCTGTTCACCGATCGGAGCAACCACGACGTCGGAACGGGGCGTGGCGCCTCCGAACGGAAAGGGACGTCGTTCGACACACCCTCTCTCCGCTTCCTCTTCTCGTCCGCGCCCTATCTGCACGACGGAAGCGCGCCGTCGCTGCGCGACGTCGTGACGACCGGCAACCCCGGTGATCTCCACGGAAGAACGTCACACCTTTCGTCCGCCGAGCTCGATGATCTCGTCGCGTTTCTCGAGTCGATCCCTTTCGCTACCGCCCGCAGGCGTGCGGTGCGCTCGGCTCCGTAGGAGGCGTGAGGCCATCCGGAGGAATCTCTCGTCGGCGGCAGCGGTAAGCTCGTCCAGTCACGCAATTGTGCGAACTCATCGGGGTCGAGTTTCGCGATCTCCTGTTCGAGCTGTTCGACTCTGGTCATGGTTCCCTCCGGTTCGGCGTGGTCTCGTCCACCGCGCGGAGCTCGGAGAGACCGAGAAGAAAGCGCCTGCCGTCAGACTTACGGCGCACATTCCCTCCAAGGTCCTCTTGGAACATGGCCCATTCCCCATCGGCTTCCGCCTCGATCGACTCCAGGACGAAAACGTCCCGGTAGGATGGTTGAGTCTTCCGGAGCCTGCGATACCCGGCCTGATCGTAGACACCGAGAACGTAGGGCTCCTCCCATTGGAAGTCTTCGACATTCACTACGTAAATGGATACACGTCCTGAGGTCTTGAGCGAATCGACGATTGCTTCACCCTCCATCCGCTGGCGAATGTCGAGCCGCCGATTACCCAGAAATAGTAGGAGCGATCCGACAGAGGCAGCGAGTAAGCCAAGAGGAAACGCAAACGAGTCACGTACACCAACAAGGCGAAAGAGCTGAGCGATCGCGCCGCCACCGATCATGGGAACGAGGATCGCGTACATTCCATAGTACGCGACAGCTGAAATACCGCCTCGAGGCGCGACGGTGTAGGCCGCAACGGCCATCGCGAGCTCCTGTTCCGTCAGGCGGCGTGTCTCGACGTGCATGTCTTCGCGGCCAACGGACCAGGGTTCAGCCGCGTGGTCAGCGGGGGCGATGATGTCACAAGTGAAATGGCAGGAACGCAGCCGCGGCGACTGCAACACAGAGTCAGGCGCCGGGAGAAGGAAGCTCAGCGACACCGCGCTCGAAGAGGCTGGACAGGAGTCCTGAATGCGCACGTGGATTGTCCCAGTCGACCCGGCCGCGCTTGTCGCCGCTGTGCTTGCGTCTCCCGGCCGGATAAGGGACTGTCACTCAACCGGCGCGGGCCGCGCACGTTCCTCTAGCATCGATCATGTTGGTGCGGCGTTTCGTGTCGGCTGGACGCAGAGTTAGGCGCAATCAGTTGACACGACCCTTTCGTGCCTCTTGCGCGTAACTGATCAGCTCCGACGACGCCGCCCTCGCGAGGAATCCATCGATCAGCGCTTCGACTCGTGAAGGGTGGTGATTGTGAAGGTGGCCGAGCCCATGCAGCGCACTCTCGATGCACGCCGGATGAGATGACGTCAACGCGTATTCGAGCACCTCGAAAATCGGATCAATGAGGTGCTCGTGGCCAGGGAACATCGCTGCACCTTCCAGACAATCCAAATCCCACAACATGTAGCAGACGTCGTTGGCCCGGTTCGGCGCCGCCGGCCATCCGTTGAGATGCCCAAGCGACCGCGCGCATACCTGCTAGAAAATGCCGGAGTACAGGTTCTTGATGCCTCGAACCCACGCGATTTGCAGGTCTTGCGAAACGGCGCCAGCACGTGCAGCGTGAAAGTACTCGGATTGCCTACTGCAGATATACCAGAGGCCCTGCCCATCTGGTCGACGGAGAGCCGTCGAAGAAGGGGCGACGGGTCTTCGCGAGGACCTTTCGCCTGATCCCCCGTTCAATGATCGGCGAGCTCTCCGGGTACTCGTGCGCGACCGTGATGATCAATACGCCCGTTGTCTCCAGGGTGCAGAAGAGATCTTAGGGGAACTTGACGGAGAGGCGCCGACCAGGATTCTGGCGTGGACGCGTTCAGTGACTCCGGCGCCCAACTCGCAACAAGGGAACGCAGCGGTCCGCGTCGGCTGCACATCAACGTTCGCCGCCCAACTGTTCGAGGACCGACCGAAGACCTTCGGCAGCCTCGTGCTACCGAGCGCGATCGCCCTTTCGAAGTAGGGCTGAGCGCGTTCAGGGTCATCGTTCACGGCATCGTAGAAGAAACCAAGTGAGGCGTAGCCGTCGGCATAGCTTGGATCGATGGCGATCGCTCGGAGATAGGCAGCCTCGGCGGCGGCCAAATCGTACTCTGAGTCGTCGTCGAGAAGTTGGATCAAGTCCCCGACCAGCGCGTGTGCAACAGGCGAATCGGAGCCCTCAGCCAAACGCACGACCTCTCGCACTTCGCTCGGAAGTGCGAACCCACGCGCTCGAACTGCCGCGGCGATCTCTTCGGCCGGAGCATTCATCTGCGGGCGACTCACGGCTTTGCCGCTCAGCCGCGGCAGCCGCACGGGGAAGAATAGCGCACCTGGAGGCGGCGGCGCGATTGCCGTCGGCCGCGTCGAGTTAGCCGCCGCCGAGGCTAGGACAGCAGCGCGAACACGACAACAGCAGCAATGTAGGAAACGAAGAACAGCAGAGCGAACAGACCGAGGAGCAGCAGACCCTTCGCACGTCTCGTACGAAGTACGTGATACGGAACCAGGAGCGGCCACGCAATGAACACGAACCATCCGTGATCGACGGACGTCGGAATTCCGCGCTCGCGGGCGTCATTCAGGACCCACCACGCAAACGCCCATGCGACGCCGACGTAGTACAGAGACACGAAGCCAGACGCGTTCCCTGCTTCCGTGGACTCTGTTAGCGCGGCGCCCAGGTTGCCGAGCACGAACATCACGACAAGTGCGATCAATGGAGGCGTGGTTGCTTTCACAAGCGGTCTGACGGGAGTTAACGTTAGCGTGCGGCCACTTGCCGCGTGAGCTTGGCGGCGATCATCGCTCCGATGATCAGCGCAACCGCGGGCAAATACTGCGATACCCACCCAGGTTCGATCCAAACCGGGGGTTCGAACGGCCGCTCCTCAATCTGGTACCGGAGCATTCCGATGCCGACGAAGACGACCAGCCCCAGAACCGCGCACGCTGTCGCGGATGCGACGCGCATCTTCGTGTGCCGCACAGCGGCTCGATAGACAAGCCACAGCGATGCACCAGCGACAAGGCCGATGACGGCGGTTGCCACCCACGTGATGAACGTCGCGCGCTGCATCTCCGCGAGAAGTTGGTCGGATTGCATCGTCGTCTCGCGCGCTAACTCGGTATTGAGCCCCACGTCCCATCGCCGGTCCTGGTGAAATCAAAGTGCGACCGCTATCGGGCGAATAGGAATGGATGCGGGGATCGTAGCATGCTGAGGGGACACGGGTTGATCGTTAAGTGGGGCTTCCGTTGCGCCTGGCCTCGCGGAGCGCCTCGACTGTGATCAAGGCCTCAGCGCGCTCGCCGGCACTCGAACCGAAGTTGAGACCGCTCGACCGGCGCCATCGGTCGGCACTGTGCCCACGGAGGAGATAGCGAACCGCGTGCACTTTCCTCGCAAATCGTTCCAGAATCGTCGGCGAGCCTCGGAAGTGTGGCGACGCTCACGGATTCCCGAGCTCCGTCGAGTCACTCACCAAACGCTTTTCCTATCGCCAGGCTTATACTGGTCCGGTAGCGTGGCCCGTCCCGGGGCCGCGCCACCGTGCCGGGAGCGTGACCATGCAGAATCTCACGCCGCTGGAGATCCAGAAGCAGACTTTTTCGCGCGGCATCAAGGGCACCAGCCCCGACGAGATCCGCGCCTACCTTCACCTCGTCGCCGAACAGATCGAACGACTGGTGCGAAGAAGCGGCAGACAGCCGGTCACACCGCTGTTCCCGCAACGAAACTCCTCAGTGGGGGGTCGGCCGTGGCCGCATACGACATCCCGATTCTGACGCGCCATCTCGATCGAGACGAGATCCTCGATCTCGTGCATTCTCTCGATCCGGCGTTGTCGCAGAACGTGCGGTTTCGCGAAAGCCAGCCGTTTCTCGGCTCCGTCGAGGCCGCCGTGCTGGCGTCACTCACCGCGGGAGGCACGGCCATCGTCGTCTCTCTGATCAACGGATTGTTCCTCCTCTGGAGTCATCGCCTCGCCCGCAGCCAGCCGGCGAAAGCGCCGCAACAGGCGAAGCCGTTGGTGGTCGTGCGCACCCCGCGTCTCACGATCCACATTCGATCGGCGATGGACGTTCCCAGCGAGAAGGACCTCGGCGAGGAGCGGGTGCTCGAGATCCGTCTTCAAGTCGAGACTTGACATGCCGAAGAAAAAGAAAGGCGCTGGCCCCACAGTGGGCTACCTGTCGATCGATGGCTTCGATCCATTCGGCCAGGATCCTCAAAAATCGCTCGCCACGCTGACGGAGTGGCTTCTTCCTTCCGTGAGCTACGCCAGCGGCCGATCGCTGGATTCGGTCCGGGAGGACATTCGCGGTCCGACCACACTTCCCACCTCACGGCTTCAGGGCGAATGCCGGTTCGACGGCGACGGGCTTGCTTGTGAGGTCGTCCTGTACGAAGGGCTGTTGCTCTCGCTTCGCTGTTTCGTGGAGATTCTGGCCACGCAGTTGCCGGTCCCGCAAAAAGGCGTCTCCACGCTGTCGGTGATGACCGGAGGCGCGAAACCGCGCGCCCGCGCCGGCGCGAGCATGCCGCGGGAGAAAGCCGTCGAGATTCTGGAAGTGGTGCTCGAGCGGTTCTGGCAACGACCGGAGGACCCGCTGGGCATCATCAGCGGCGACATGGTCGACAAGACGCGATGGTTCCGTCCCGATTTCGTACGGCCGATTCTCGATGTCCTGCCTACGCTCAACGCCGCACTCGACGCGCCGCGTCGCGATTGGACGCAGACGATGATCCGGAGCACCGCGCTCTTCGTTCTCGCCCACGAGCTCGGCCACTACGTGGTCCGGGCGCAGAGCGATGAGGGAACCTCGGACGCGTGGACGAACGCGATTCGAGCTACCGGCTTTCGAGAACCCGATTCCGCGAGCGATGACTGGGCCGCGAACTGGGCCGCGGAATTTCAGGCCGATCTCCAGGCCAACACGATGCTGATGCATTTTGGTCAGCGAGCGGCGCGCGGTGAGATCGAAGCGTTCAAACACGGCGAGGACGTGGATGCCTTCATCGCGACCTTCACGATGGAGAGCTGGACGAACATCCTGTTCGCTCTTGCGACCGTCCATCTGATCGAATTCTACGGGATGGCTCGATTCGGAGCGCCGTTCCCTTCGATTTCCCATCCGCCGGCCATGCGCCGCCGCGAGCTCCTGGTTCGTACGATGCCTCCGCAAGTCGTGGTTCCCCTGACAATCTACGGGGAAATGCTCTGGGCCGAACTGGAGGTGCTTTTCAGCGAGGTGCTCGCTCGGCAGATGCAGGCGAATCGCCTCGCCGCAGCGGGCCGGGATCTCGACGAAACGCTCGAGTACTTCGCCTCGGCGCGGACGCGATTCGAGAGAAACTACAAACAGGGTGAGTTGCTCCGCGAACTGAACGATCTCCAGACGAGGAGATGACCGCCGGTGAATGCGAGCAGTGGCGACGATCATCTGGTCGGCCGGATCCTTGTGGAAAGGCTGCGGGAGCCGCGTGGAGTCGACGACGATCGCAGGGGTGAGTTGAAGCAACCGTATGCCGGGCTAGTCGGGGCTAGTCGAGCGCGACGCCAAGCCACTGCGAAACATCCTGCGGCAGCTTCAGTCGTCCATACTCCACGAGTCTGGAAACCTCCCAACAGGGCATCGATCTCACTCTCTACGAGTGAGAACGCGGCGAAGTCTGCGTCGGTTTCGTCGACCCCGACGAGCCATCTGAGTCGATGCATCTCGATGGATGCTTCGAGAACGTCGACCGAGCCTGAGAGGATCTGCATGGCCAACAAAGTCGCTCTCCGCCTGTGGTGTTCGATCTCCTCGTTGAGTGCTGGTCGATTCATGGCGGCTCATGGCCCAGAGTTCAGCCGCGCGGGCCGCAGGCCATCGTAGCTCAACTCGGAAAGCAGAAACGCACGGACGGCGGCGGCTGCAACCCGGAGAGTCAGACGCCGGGGGAAGCCTATGAGTCAGACCGCGACCACTTGCCGGCGCGGCCAAGCGAGAATGATGAAGAAGACGACGAGTGCGACGATGGGCCCGAGCCACTGCACGCGTGAGATACCCCAGAAATGGACGGTGACGAGAGAGCCGGTCGGGAGAACGTAGAAAAGGCTGGCGATGATCTTTACGAAGATCGGAGTCGCGACCGCTGCTGTCGGGTGTGATGACTCCTTTCTGTGCCGGCCATCTGTTCGAGCACAACGGGCACCGCGTTCGGTGGCGGTCGTGCGCTTCGCGGTGCGGGTGGCCGCTACAATCTGTATGGAGGAGAATCGGTTGGACCTGCACATCAGTCGGTCGTAACGTGTGGGGTCAGACCTTTGTTCTTCGCGTTCCCAGGCCGACGAGCCCATCACACGTGCCAATTGTCGAAGCCTATCTCGATCCCCTGCCGATGCCACAACCCATTGATTCGCAGCTACTTGCCAGACCGACGAAAAATGGAAGGCCTGACCCCAATCGACAATCGCAATCGACTCAATCGACCCCGCCAAGCGACGCCTGGTGACCCCAATCGACCTCTTGGACGGAAGCGACTTCACGTCGGAGCTCGGCGGCGCATGAGACAATCTGGCCATGCCGACAGTGGCGACCATCGGGCCCGTACCGATTCTTCTTCTCGAGTAGCGACGGAAGCGAGCCACCCCACGTTCACGTTGAGTTTGAAGGAAGAGTGGCGAAGTTTTGGCTCGATCCAGTGGAGCTCGTGAAATCAGGCAGAGCTCCCGAGCATGAGCTCCGGCGGATCGAAAAACTGGTGATCGAACATCGGACAGAATTCATCGAGGCTTGGAATGACTTCTTCGGCAGTTGAGAACGTACCGCGCGCTAACGAGGTCTCCACGACGGCAGATGAACTCATCGTCCATCTCGTCGACGGTCGCACAATTATCGTTCCGCTGGCGTGGTACCCGAGGCTCGTGCAGGCCACGCCTGAACAGCGGCGTAATCTACGCATCATCGGAGACGGCGAGTACATTCACTGGCCCCAGATCGACGAAGATCTAACCGTCACCGGCCTTCTCCGTGGTACGCCGGCTCCTCAGAGGCGGGGGGGCTGACTTTGGTGCAGACACAGGGGAGACGGTTGATCGGTCGTGGGACGTGATGTGGCCAGCGCTACGCGACGGCTTCTCGTAGCCAAACATGGTTGAGTCGCACGCACATGTTCACGCCTTGTGGGCCATGGAACGAAGATTGTGGAACAGACGGATGTGTTGCTGCCGCGCATCAGGTCTACGCATATTCATCGTCCTACAGCTATCCTCGCTTGAAGGCCTTCCGTTGAAGTAGATGGTCTTCCCAGAACCCGAGAGCTTTACCCGACCAATCCATGCCGGACCGTTGTCGTTGTATCCCGTCTTCAACTCGATGTATCGAAGCATGCCTCGGCCGCCCAACGGCCTGACGCTCAGCCGCGCCACCCCGCACGGGAACAGAGTACCGCACTCGACATCCGCGGCGCGGTCGGCATCCGGTAGCGTTGAATTTGGCGGCGCCCTACGCGCGGCACGTCGCACAAGGTCCAAAATTTCGCGCAACCGCCTCCTCATGATCTACAGGCGCAAGTATCGCGGAGGGGAGGCCGACGACCCATTTACAGGATGAGCGATGAAAACAACGGGCACCTCGTTCGGTAGCGGTCGCGCGCTTCGCGGTGCGGGTGGGCGGCTACAATCCATATTGAGGAGAACCGGTTGGACCTGCACATCAGTCTGAACGATCCCAGGCAGGTCAGCAGAGATGTGTACCGGCAGATCCGGGATGCCATCCTGGACGGCCGGCTGCGGGCGCATGAAGTCCTGCCCTCGAGCCGCGAACTGGCCTGCCGTCTCCAGGTGTCCCGCAACACGGTGACGCTTGCTTACGAGCGCCTGCAAGCCGAAGGCTTTGTGGCCTCGCGCGCCGGCGCGGGCACGTTTGTGAGCGACGGGATCCGGCCGCGCGCCCCAGGCGGGCCTCCCGGCTCTCCCCTACGCCCGCGGGCGATCTGGGACGACATCCCCGAGGGGCGCGACATGTCCGCTTCTGAGGCGGACTTCGACTTCCGGCCGGGGGTCCCCGACGCCAGCCGCTTTCCCTTCGGGCCATGGCGGGCACGTCTATCAAGCCAGCTTCACCACAGGACCGTCGGAACGGCCGCGAACATCGGCGCCGCCGGCCATCCGGGCTTCCGCCGGGCCATCGCCCGGCACATCGGCGTCTCGCGCGCGGTACGGGCCACGGAAGACGACATCCTCGTCACGAGCGGGAGCCAGCAGGCCCTGGATCTGATCGCGCGGGTATTGCTCCAGCCGGGTGAGACGGTGGCAGTGGAAGACCCCGGATATCCGCTTCCGCGGCGCGCCTTCCACGCGTACGGCTGCCAGGTGGCCGGCGTGCCGGTGGACGGGGAAGGCCTGGTGGTGGAGGCCATTCCCGACGAGGCGCGCCTCGTTTATGTCACACCGTCACACCAATACCCCCTCGGCATGACGATGTCCATGAGACGCCGGCAGGCGCTCGTCGCCTGGGCGCAACGCTGCGACGCGGCGATCGTCGAGGATGATTACGACAGCGAATTCCGCTACGCCGGACGACCGCTGGAACCACTCCAGAGCCAGGACACTTCCGGCCGCGTCCTCTACGTCGGGTCGTTCTCGAAGGTGATGCTCCCGACGCTGCGGTTGGGCTTCCTGGTCGCGCCTCCCCCGCTCAATGCCGCGTTCCGCAAGGCAAAGTACCTCGCGGACTGGCACACGGCCGTTCCTTTCCAGGAGGCGGCGGCGATGTTCATGGACGACGGTCTGCTCGGCCACCACATCCGTCGCATGCGCCGCGTGTACGCCCAGCGGCACGACCGCCTCGTCAGCCTGCTTGCCCGCCAGTTCAGTGGGCTCCTGACGCCGCTCCCGTCGGCCGGCGGCCTGCACCTCACCGCGATCCTCGAGGCGGAGGATGGACCGACCGATCTGTCCATCGCCGCGTGCGCGGCCGCCGAAGGCGTCGCGATCTTTCCGCTGTCCCTCCACTACGCGGCCACGCGACCGCGCCAGGGGTTTCTGTTCGGGTATGGAGCCATCGACCTGGAACGGATCCCTGAGGGCCTGACCCGGCTGCGTCGCTGCCTCTGACCACAAACCGGCCCGAGACAAATCGCCGCGGACTGGACCTCATAGTGCCGCGCCCTCTGAATCGGTCCAAACAGAATGTCGGGAATTGGCGCTTTTCGCGTACCGCAGGCGTTGATAGTGTCGCGTCAGGCTTGAAAACGGGGGTTCGTTGCGAGCGCCGGTGGGCCGGATGCGAGTCGCCGCGACGAGTCGATGCTGAGACATCGTCGAGGAGCGACGGCGAAGCAGACGGTCCGCCGCCGCCGCAAGGAACCCCCGTTTTCAAGCCTGACACGACACTAGTGTGGTTCCACGTGGACCTGAATGCGCGGCGACTCCGATCGGACGATCTCTCCTCCCACCAGAGGTCGTCGATGCTGACCCTCGGTCGAATCGTGTATGCCGTCGCAATGCTCGGCTTCGGGCTGCTCTGCTTGCAGTACCTTGACTTCGTCCACCAGCTCCAGCCGATCCCGGCGTGGATCCCCGGGTACACGCTCTTCGCGATCCTGACGGGCGTCGGTCTGATCGCCGCCGGGACGGCGATCGTTCTCGATCGCAACGCGCGCGTCGCCGCGCTCGCCATCGCGGGCTTCTTCTCGCTCTGGATCGTGTCGCTGCAGGTGCCCAGCGCCTTCACCAATCCCGCTCTGCTGCGCTCGCCCTGGTGGATCCGAACGTTCGAGTCGGTCGCCCTCATCGGCGGCGCTGTCACGCTCGCCGTGCTGCGAAGCGATCCCCCGAGGGAGCAGTGGCGCCACCTCGGGCGGATCGCGTTCGGCGTTGCCTTGCCTGTATTCGGAGTGCTGCACCTGATCTACCCCGGGAGCGTGGCGGCTCTGGTGCCCCCCTGGTATCCAGCGCCCCTGTTCTGGGCGTACTTCACCGGCGTCGCGCAGATCGCCGCAGGCCTGGGCATCGCGGCCGGGGTCATGCCTCGCATCGCCGCGATCCTGGCCGGCACCATGTATGGCACCTGGGCGCTGACCCTGCACATTCCTCGGATTTGGTGCCGCCTGCGTGGGCCGTGCGCATTCCTGGATGCTCCCGTGGTCGGACTCGAGGGCTTAAGGGGCGAGCTCACCAGTCTCTTCGTGGCCGTCGCAATGTGCGGGTCTGCCTGGATCGTGGCCGGGAGCCTGGCGCGGCGCGTCCAGGTCGACGCCCTCGAGGTCGCGCCGGATCACTCCGCACATGCCGGGTGAAGTCGCGAAAACACCCATGGAGCTCTACGCGCCTGGAGAGGGACGGCGTTCGCGGTACCACGGCACCATACGCGCCAGGATGGTGTTGTCGCGAGCGCCAATGCAGATTCTTGCCTGAACCACTTTGCATCTCCCAATCGACCGGGCTTCGGCCACGGCCAGCAGAAAGCGCGTCTGCTATGCGCGCGTGTCGATGGTGTCCACGTGAATGTACTCGAGAATCTTGTCATCCGCGGTGGCGAGTGGACACCTGTGAAGGCGAGCAGTGGCGACGATCATCTGGTCGGCCGGATCCTTGTGGAAAGGCTGCGGTAGCCGCGTGGAGTCGACGACGATCGCAGGGGTGAGCTGAAGCAACCGTATGCCGGGGTAAGTGAGCGCGACGCCAAGCCACTGCGAAACATCCTGCGGCAGCTCAGTCGTCCATACTCCACCAGCTTGGAAACCTCCCAACAGGAAATGATGCTGACCCCAATCCCCTCGCCGATGCGCGCGTCGAGCAACTCGCGTTGCGCTTGCGACAAGCGGGCGTCGCCATGCACCCACCAAACCCATACGTGGGTGTCGAGAACGATCACTGCAGCGCGTCCCAATCCTCTTCAGCTACCGGGTCAGTTGGACGCTCATACGCGATGGGGACTCCACGCAAGGGAAAGGCATCGCTTGACTGACGCCGAGACTGCGCCACGATGGTCACCTCAACCGGCTCTCCCGCAGCAAACGGGAGCTTGGTCAGATGCACCTCCCCCCGCTCATCGACTGTCGTTTCGATCCGGATCTCATCCATGAAACGAGAGTAACTCCTGGGCCCACTGTTACTCAAGTCCGAGCCTAGCCGGCACGGCCGGCGGCGTTGGTTGGCCAAGCCTTGGGCACGCCTGTCGCCCGAAGCTCAGTTACTGCCGCGCAGCACACTGGGAGCCTGCGCGGTAGAAACGTCAGAGGCGCTGCGCCGCCCGAAGCGGCGACCGTCGAATCGATCCGTTCACGTGCCGTGAGGCGGAGCAACCAGCGCAGCCGGCCGTGCCGGCCGGGCGCGGGCGACGATCTCTCATCCCACCTCCAGATAGCGCTCGCGCACGATCGTCATGTGATGCGTGACGTGCCCCGCGGTGAGGTACGCGAGCGCGCGGACCGAGAAGGGATTGCCACTGGCCACGCCCCGTCGCATCCACGCATCGGCAGGAAGGCTCCGGAAGAAGATCGTGGTGCCGGCGCGAACGGCCCGGAACTCTTCGACGAGACTGCTCCAGGGCCGTTCATCCGCCTGCGCTGTGGAGATCGCCACGTGCTGATCGAAGCTTGGCAGCCGGCTGTCGAATCCGCGCGCAAACCAGAGTGCACGGAAGACGAACAGGCGCTCGGTGTCATTCACGTAGCTCACCACCTCACGGATGCTCCACTTCCCGGGAGCATAGCGACGCAGCGATCCATCGTCCGAAATGCCATGCAGGAGGGCAACCATCTCGTCCATCTGCACTTCGAGGGTACGGCAGATATCGCCGGCCGCCACCTGGTTGATGTACGTGAAGTAGTACTCCGACGCCTCTGTGCGATCAGGGAATGCCGTTGCAGTCATACGATCCTCGCTTTCAACCGCGGAGCGGCCATCCCCGCCCTCTCGAGCGCGCTGCCGTTCCAACGTCGCACGCGCCAGCACCACACCGGCGACGAGCACCAACGGGGCAGATGTGCGCCAGCCATCTCTTGATCCCGTGGCTGAGCGCCCCGGTGGCAGCGACGCAAAATAGGTACACACCTGGAGAGGGACGGCGTTCGCGGTGCCACGGCACCATACGCGCCAGGATGGTGTTGTCGCAAGCGCCAATTCGCAGATTCTTGCCAGGACCACTTTGCATCTCCCAATCGACCACGAGCGTCGAGGTGTTCGATGTCGATCGCCCTGGATGAACACGGGGCCTTTGTATGCGCGGGCGTAGGGTAACCGCCGCGCAGCGCCAGACGCTTTCCAGTCCTCATCAAGTCTCCGACCATCGCGTGTGCAAGAGGCGAATCGGAGCCCTCGGCCAAACGCGCGACCTCTCGCACTTCGCTCGGAAGTGCAAACCCACGCGCTCGAACTGCCGCGGCGATCTCTTCGGCCGGAGTACGTCGCGATCCCATCGACCACTACCGACGCGAAGACCGAAAGAGCAAGTGCTCCACCGGGCGGAACGCAAAGCGGTTTGACATCGGTCGCGTCGGGAAGGTACAACTCCTTGCCGTCCTTACACCGGAAAAGAGCTGCGTTCGATGCGACCTCTTCTCGGATCACTCCTCACCGTGGCGCTCTCGCTTCATTCGGTCGCGAGCATTCCGAAAGAACGACCCGCTGACTTGGTGCGAGACTCTGCGCCTGCCGCGTGTAACGCCTTTGGGCTTACTCCCCAGGCGGCAGCGCGCGAGCGTCGCGAGAGGGCGCGCCGCGAACTGGAAGCGCGCGACGCAATGCGCACCGCGCAGAAGCTGCGCTCCATCGTTTCGCGGTCACTGAATCCGCTGATGCCTGCCGGCGCGACGCCACCCTCCGTGACGATCACCGCTGCGGACCTGGTACGTGCCAGCGCCGCCACCGGCTTGATGGTGACGTCGGCCGTGATCCAAGCAAACGAGCAACTCAATGCGCGCAAGTACTACTTCTACGATCCGGAAGGGCATCTTCTCGCGGAGACGGAGACCACGAGCGAATCATCGCCGGCCATCGAGTGGGAGTACGTCTGGTTCGGCGACGCGCCAATCGCGCCGATCCACGCGCCCACCAGCGAGGTCACGTACTACTTCACCGACCACCTCGGGACGCCGATCATCCAGACGAACCGGCAGGGGCAGGTGATCTGGCATGCGGAGTACGATCCCTTCGGGAGGATCTTTGCGATGCGCGTGGGCGACGGACGGTACCAGCCGCTACGCCTCCCCGGACAGATTGCGGACATTGGCGGCTCCGAGCCCGATGTGTACTACAACGTGCACCGGTACTACCGCAGCTCCTGGGCGCGCTACACGCAGCCAGACCCGCTGTCGCGGCGGGGCGATCCACATCCGTACCTCTACGCACTCGGAAACCCGCTCCGGTATACGGACCCGACCGGCGAGCGAAGCCGGGTGTGCTGCACGCCCATCGTCAGCGCGCCGCCGGTCTCATATTTCAGCCACTGTTTCGTCCACATGATCGACGATGATACCGGCGCAGAGAGGACGTTCTCGCTTCACAACATGGGCGGAGGCTGGGGATGCACGTTCGTCAATGACTCCTTCGACACGCAGGCGGCCGCGAACATGTTTACGCCTTGTGGGCCATGGAACGAAGATTGTGGAACAGACGGGTGTGTTGCTGCCGCGCATCAGGTCTACCCCAAGTCATCGTCCTACAGCTATCTTGGCCCGAACAGCAACACCTACGCGAGCACCATCGCGTCACAATGCGGCCTTGCGCCACCGAACGTGCCGCTGGAGAACTTCGGCGCGCCCGGATGGGGAAAGGCACCTGCGCCGCCGCTCGCCGGCAAGACGTGCCCGAGCAGCAGATGAGATTACGGTCGGCAAGCCTCTCTTTCGCGGCGATCATGCTCGCGGCTTGCTGTTGCGAGCGGTGGGAGCGCACGGACGAGTTCGTGAGCGGTCTCCGATGCGGCATGACCGCCACTGAGGTTCGCCAACGCGCGGAAGCATTCGGCGCCGAGTCGCACGGCGACCCCTCCGACGCGCCGAATCTGCCGAAGATGTATGTAAGCCATCGCGACACGACCATCGAGTGCTGGTTCGTGAACGACCGGCTTTCCGCGGTCGATGTGTGGTGGACGAACGCTCCAACACGGATCAAACGCGAGCCACGACGAGAGCTCTGCAACACGCCGAACGCACACGCCACCGAAGGAAGCGAGAGCGCCACGCGTGCTCGTCGGCGCACTCGAACCGAAGATGAGACCGCTCGACCGGGAGCGCCATCGGCCGGCACCGTGCCCACGGAGGAGCTAGTGTCGTGGGGGGGCG
>CAZLGP010000294.1:0-5990 GCA_964558905.1 uncultured Thermoanaerobaculia bacterium
GCGAACTCGCGCCAAGAGCGTACCGTGACCGTGCTTGCCACGGTATCGAAAAGCGGAGGCGCTGCGGACCGTCTCAAAACATCGGAGCGCCGCCCTCTCGGCGCCTGACGCCTGTGCGCGCGAAACCATGTGGAGTGCGGAGGCAACGCCACCGCTTTACGGATCGCGCGCCCAGAGCGCGACTTGGCGTGCGGGCCCCGGCATCGGAAAGCGAACTCGCGCCAAGAGCGTAGCGTGACCGTGCTTGCCACGGTATCGAAAAGCGGAGGCGTTGCCTCCGCACTCCATAGCGGCTCCCCAAGTGCCGTGTCTCGCAATGGCAATGCGGGATTGGAGTCTGCGCCATGCACTCGATCTGTTCTAATCCGTTCGAGGAGGTGCCGTGGAAAATCCCGAGCTCGTCACCGCAGTTCGCGAATCGCTGACTCAGTTCGTCGCGTGGCTGCGCATTCATCAGGCGAACCTGCTGGGTGCGGCCGCGCTTCTGCTCCTCGGATGGCTCGTGGCGTGGCTGATGCGCGCGGTGGTCTCGCGACTGTTTCGCGCGCTCGGCCGGATCATGCCCGACCGGCTGCTCCGTCACCGGATTCCACGCCCGGGACTGAGGCGGGAGGTTGCGGACATCTTCGGCCTGATCGTCTTCTGGGCGGTGGTCCTCTTCTTCGTCGCGGCGGCCGCCGATCTCCTCGGACTCCCGGTGCTCGGCACATCGCTCGCGGCCATCGGCGCGTACGTTCCGCGGATCATCGCGGCCGCACTGGTCATTGCGGCGGGGCTCATCATCGGGAACCTCGCGCGCGATGCGTCCGCTGCCGCCGCGGCGGCGGCCGGCTCTCCGTTCGCCCTGGCGATCGGACAGATCGTCCGCGCGGCGATCCTGCTCGCCTCGGGACTGATCGCGGTGGCAGAGCTCGGCATCGACATCACCCTTCTCACCGCGATGCTCTCGGTCACCCTGCTCGCGGTCCTCGGCGCGTTCGCGCTGGCGTTCGGACTCGGCGCCCGGGACGCGGTGAGCAACATCGTCGGCGCGCACTACGTGAGACAGACCTTTCAGGCGGGCCAGCGAGTGCGCGTCGGCGAAGTGGAAGGGACGGTCGTCACGATCACGGCCACGTCGATGATCCTGCAATCGGAGGAGGGCCAGGTGGTGATTCCCGCGAAACTGCTGCAGGAGACGATCGTGCTCATGACCACGCCGGGAGGTGGGCGATGAACCTGGAGATGCACCTCGCTCGCGCCTTCCTCGAGGAACATCCGCGGGAAGCGGCGCTGGCCCTGGAGCGGATGCCCGCGGCCGAGCGCGCGGCGGTCGTGCGCGCCGTCGGACGGGTCGCTGGCGGCGCCCTGACGGAGATGGTCGCGCCGGCCGCGGCCGAGTGCCTCGCTCTGCTCGACGGCGCCGATGCCGCGCCCGCGCTCGACGCGCTTGATCCCGATGTGGCGATCCCGCTCTTGCGCCGGATGCCGATCGGAACGGCCGAGCAACTCGTCGCGGCGCTCCCGGAGAAGAAGCGCGATCCGCTCCGTCGCGTCCTGCGCTTTCCGGAAGGAACGGCCGGCGCGCTGATGGATCCGCTGATCCTCTCACTGCCCGACGACATCTCCGTGGCCGAGGGGCGGCTCCGGCTCCGCCGTGAGACGCACGGCCTGCTCTATTACATCTATGTCGTCAACCGGCAGGAGGGGCTCAAGGGCGTGCTCGACATCCCCGAGCTGATGCGCGCGCGGGCGCGCGAGTCGATCCGGAGCGTCATGCACTCACCGGTGGCCCACCTGCCGGCGTGGACGCCCGCCGCGGCGGTGGCGGGACATCCCGCATGGCGCTCCTATCATGCGCTGCCGGTCACGGACGAGGCGGGACGTCTGGCCGGGGCGATCCGCTATCAGACGCTTCGGCGTCTCGAGCATGAAAGCGATGCCGCGGCGGGCGGTGCGCCGGGACCGACGGTCGGAGCCCTCGGCGAGCTCTTTCACCTCGGCCTGGCCGGATTCGTCGAGGGCGTTGCCGGCGCGACACCGCGGTCATGGAGAGCTCCGGGCGAAGGAGGAGACTCGCAATGAGAGACGCGCTGACCGCAACTGCAGCGGGAGGGGTCGGGAAACTGGCGCGGGCCTACCTGCGGCAGCATCCAGGCGAGACCGCGCGCCATCTCGAAGCGGCGAAGCTCGGCGACGTCGTCGCCCTGTTGGAATCCGAGCCGACGCCCCACGCCGTTGCCGTCGAGGAGCGGCTCGCCTCGAACGTCGCGGCCGATGTGCTCCGCGCGGGCTCGCCGGCGTTTGCGAGCAGCATGCTGGCGGCGATGGACCCGGTCCGCGCGGCGGCGACCGTGGCCTGGCTCGACGACGAGGAACGCGCGTCGATGCTCTCCGCGCTGGACGAACGCGCCGCCGGCGAGCTCCGGGCAATGGCCGAGTATCCGCCGGAGACCGCCGGGCGCCTGATGGATCCGCGCGCCATGGCCTTCCGCCGCGGAACGAGCGCTCACGACGCGCTCGAACGGCTTCGCGGCGTCCGCCGTCGAGCCATTTCCGACGTCTACGTCACCGACGACGAAGGGCGGCTGATCGGACGCGTGCCGCTGCAGGATCTCGCCATCGCCCAGCCGGACGAGAGGCTCGAGACGTTCGCGCTTCAGCCGGTCTCGGTCGGAGCGATGGGGAGTGTCGACGAAGTGGTCGAGCTCCTCACGACGCACCAGCTCGCAACGCTCCCCGTCGTCGACTTCGAAGGGCGGCTGCTCGGCGTCATCCGGCAGGACGTGCTCATGAAGGCGGCCCGGCAGGAGGTCGCGGCCGACATCCAGGCCATGGTCGGTGCCAGCCGCGACGAGCGCGCTCTCTCTCCGGTCTCATTCGCCGTGCGGGCCCGGCTGCCATGGCTGCAGATCAATCTCGCGACGGCGTTTCTGGCATCGTCGGTCGTCGGACTGTTCGAGTCCACGATCGCCGCGTTCACGGCGCTGGCCGTGCTGCTGCCGGTCGTTGCCGGACAGTCGGGGAACACCGGCGCACAGGCGCTCGCCGTGACCATGCGCGGTCTCGCACTGCGCGAGATCCGCGTCTCGCAATGGCTGCGCGTCGTGCGGAAGGAAACGATGGTCGCCTTCGTGAACGGATGGGCGGTCGCAGTCACGACAGCGCTCGGCGTGCTTCTCTGGAGCCGCTCGCCCGGCCTGTCGCTTGTGATCGGCGTCTCGATGGTGATCTCGATGGTGGCCGCCGGCCTCTCCGGCGCGGCCATCCCGATCGTATTGACGTCCATCGGCCGCGACCCCGCGCAATCGTCGTCGATCATCCTCACCACCGTCACCGACATCGTCGGCTTCTTCAGCTTCCTGGGAATCGCCACGATGCTGTCGGCGATGTTGTGAGGGGGACGACGGGGGGCCTCCGGCGGGCCGGTGCGACCGCTAGTCGTCCTCTTCAGACTGCGCTGCGTGGTCAACTCACATCCGTATCCGGGATTATCTCTCGGCGATGCAACTCGAGATCGCCGAACGACTGCAGACCATCGCGCCGTATACGCTCGTGCTCACGAAGCGCGACGCGCTGTTCGCGCAGGACGCGGCGCGGCGGAGCGGTTGACGGAGGATCTCGCCTGGGTGGTGGGCGCTTCTAATCGACCGCACCGTCGGCCTCAGGGCGGTTACTGAGGTCGTCGTAGACATCCCATTCCACGCTCCGGCTCATGTCGGCAAACGTGAATTCCTCATCGGAGACGACCGCGCAATCGATGAGCGTGATTCCTTCGCATTTGCGAAAGAGATCCGTCATGCGAGCCGCAAGTTTCTCCAGGCGCGCCTCGAAGGTCTCGTCCAACAGCGTTTCCTCGCGAGCGACCACGCGAACCACCAGCGAATACGGCTCATTCGACGGCAACTCCGCATTGGGAACCACGGTCACAAAGATCGCTTCGACAAGCTCTCCGTCCGATTTCAGGCGGTCGTGTATCTTGGCTTGAGCGGACCGGCTTCGTTCGTTGAACGTATCGGGAAGTGCTGCGCGCGTGTAGCGCTTCGCCAGCCATTCCGGAATCGTCCGTGAGGTCGCCGGATCCAGATTGCGCTTCGGATCCGGCGCGTACTCAGCGAGAAGGTCGCGGGGGATGCTGATTCGACTGATCGCCTGCACCTCATAAGTGTCCGAAGTGCCCGATAACTCGAACTGCAGCCGCCGAGGGTTCTTGCCGAAGTGGCAATTGCCGTCGGGGATATCGACGCGGCGGCCGATCACAATCTCCGCGTAAGGTTCCGTCTCGAAGGAATGGCAGACGAGATCGCAGTCCTGCGTCGCGACGATCAGCAGGTCATCCGCGGTCACGTCCCGGAGCAACTCGTCCTCCAGCAGACGCCCGCGGAGCGGGTCTGCGGCAATCGAACACTGGCGCCATCCGCGGCGCCGGATTTCGTCCGCAGCGGTCACGCTTCGATGCTACCTCGACTTGTGCGCCGCACGACCGCGAATTGCACGCAGCCGCCCCTCCGCGAGATCCGCCTCCGATGCGTCAGGGAGACCGTGGGAGTGAAGAGTTGTCTTGATGCTCGGTGCGCGCTTGCGCAGTCTCGCCCCGAGGTGGTCCAGGGTGGTGCGCAACTCTTCCTCGGTCGCGCTCTCGAGGAGCATGACGAACGTCTCGCCCGTCGAGCCGATCGCGAGCCGCGCGAGTGCGCCGAGCGGCCGATCCGCAATCGATTTCCAGTGCGCGGCGATCCGCTCCAGCATCGCCAGGCGTTCCAATGACTCACGCCGCGGCGCGCCGTTCTGCAACCAGGCATAAATCGTGGGCCGCTTCACGCCGACGATCCGTGCGAGATCGGAGACGGATAGGGACAGGTAGTGACGAATGAGCTCGAGCTGTTCGGCGGCCGACCGGATCGACACGTCCACCGTCGTGACCTCGAACGGCGCCGTCATCGTGCGCCAGATCGCCACGACGTGACGCTTGGTCGCGGCTCCACCGGTACCGATCGGGTACGCCGGTAGAATCGGCTGGTCTCGAACGATCCCGCCCGACGCGGACTCGATCGCGAACCCCAAGTCAGACCCGTATCCGCGAAGTGCAACCGAGGTTGTCATGCGGTCACCACGTCCTTTCTCGCCGGTACGTTTCCGCCCCACCGCTCCAGCGCCTCGGGCGTCACGCTTTTTCGAAAGGCGATGTCGAGGCGATCGTGCAGCAGGGCCAGGGACTCGAGCAGCCGGCCTCTGTCGAACTCCTGTTCTTCATGTCGCGTGTGGTCGAGATCGAGGAGCGCGACCTTCATCCCCGGCCGCGCCGACTGCTTCATCCGGAGCGTGAGGCCGGTCAGGTCCGGCGGTAGCACGTCACCGCTGTTCAGAAAGACACATCGAAGCGTCATGAATCCGACGTCGGTCGGTCCTCGCATCTGCGAGAACGGAAACGAATCCAGCATTCCCAGCTCTTCGGCAGGAAGGCCGAGGAATCGCTCGTCGAGGTAGTCCGGGAAACCGTAACCGTCTTCCGGCTTGATCAGATCGACGTATCGCAGGCCGAAACGCGTCACCAGTTGCAGCGTCGCATTGCCGTGGATGGCGTCGAGCGCGATCGCCAGGCTTTCCTCGAAGGGGTTTTCGTACGTGACATACTCGCTCGTGGCGAGCGTCACCGAGTCGGGCGCCAGACGGATCGACCACGTGTTGTCCGCGTTCGTAAACTCCCATTGCTTCTGGGTTCTGCTGTCGGCGACTGGATTCCCCTCGGCGGTACGGACGACCCAGCTGACCTCTTCGACCAGCTCTTCGCGAAAGCGAGGAAAGCCCTTTCGCCGCAGCTCGTCCTGGATCGCCGGAACGTACTTTTCCATTGCGGCGATCGGGCTGAACCGGACCTGAGCGAGGACCGCCACGAGGGGCGATCCGGGCAGGAACAACGGTGGAAGCGTTCGCCTCATGCGGAACTTGACAACAAATCTTACACCAAGTCGCTTCCGCGGTGAGCTGGTACGGAGGAACGGCCAGCCGGC
>CAZLGP010000295.1:0-39150 GCA_964558905.1 uncultured Thermoanaerobaculia bacterium
TCCCCACCTGCGCTCCTCGCACGCATCTCGTGAGGGCTCCATTGATCCTTCGCTTCGCTCAGGATTTGCGGGGCTCCCCTCATCCTGAGCCGCGGAGACGGCGAAGGATCAAGGGCGCCCTCACAACCAGTGTTCCTCGCACGCATCTCGTGAGGGCTCCATCAATCCTTCGCTTCGCTCAGGATTCAGGGGCGGGAGCTCGACCGCTCCATCTCCAGGCTCGCGAAAATGAACGGCCCGACTGCCTTCGGGTCGTTGCTGCGGATCTTCTCGGTCACGTAGTACTCGAAGGTCCCCGAGCGCCAGCGCTCCCCTTTCTCCGGATCGCCGCCGAGACCCGCGACCTCACACACGCGATGGATGTTCACGACACCTTCCCGGTCCACTTCGATGAACTCGTTCAGGACGCCGTCGTACGCGCGACGGCCCACGGTGCCGTACTTCGGATCGAGATAGCCGAGGCGGGAGGCTTTCAGCAGCGCGTAACTGAACATCACCGACACGGACGCTTCCCGATAGTTGCCTTCGCGGGCGGGCTGGTCGACGACCTGCCACCACACGCCGGTTTTCGGGTCCTGCACGTTCGTCACCGCTTCGGCCAGTCGCTGCAGGATTCCGATCAGCTCGCGGCGACGCGGATGCTCGAGGGGGATGAAGTCGAGCGTGTCCACCAGGGCCATCGCGTACCAACCCATGGCCCGACCCCAGAACGCCGGTGAGAGTCCGGTCTTCGGATCGGCCCACTTCTGCTGGCGGCTCTCGTCCCAGCCGTGGTAGAGCAGCCCGGTCTTCTCGTCACGGGCGTGCTTCTCCATCCACATGAACTGGTTGATCACGTCGTCGAAGAGCGCGGGCTCGCGGAACGTCTTCGCGTACTGCGCGAGAAACGGGGCGGCCATGTACAGACCGTCCAGCCACATCTGATATGGGTACCGCTTCTTGTGCCAGAACCCTCCTTCCTTCGTCCGCGGATGTTCACGCATCTGCTGGCGCAGGAGCTCGATGGCCTTGCGATACTTCTCGTCCTTCGTCTTCTCGTAGAGGAGGAAGAGCGGCTTGCCGGCATTGATCCGGTCGATGTTGTACTCGTTCTTGTCGTAGGCGCGGATGGTCCCGTCCGGCCGGATGAAAGCGTCGTAGTACGCGTGCGCGTACTTCCAGTAGCGATCGTCGCCGGTGCGCTGCCAGACCTCGAACATGGCCTTGAGCACGAGTCCGGGCGTGTACTCCCAACGCGGTGCCTCGCGCGCGTCGAGCCAGAGCGGATCGGGAGTGCGCTTCATCACCGAATCCGCCATGCGCGCGGACCAGTCGGCGGTGGGCGCCCGGCGGTTGGCGGGCTTCGTCCGCAGATGCATGGCCGCCATCGTGTCGCCGCCGTCGGCGATCACATTCGCGTGCAGCACGGCGATGCGATCGGATCCGGCGAAGACCGGCAGCTCGGCTCGAACGGATGCCGCCAGAAGGCATAAGGTCAGACCAATTCCCAAAACGTCCCAGTTTTTTCGTCGCACAGTTTTCAAATGCTATCGAACGAGCACCGAATTGGTCAATCCAGTGTTGACAACTCGGCCTAGGTGTAGAGAATTGGTCAAGCCACTCGGCCGGAACACATGAGCGACGACAATCAAAAAGACACCACCACACTGGAGATCCAATCGGCGGACCAGGTCGTCCGCCACATCGCCCGGATGATCGAACGGGGCCAGCTCGGTCCGGGCGACCGGCTCGTGCCCGAGCGCGAGCTCGCGCAGGAGCTCGGCGTCAGCCGTCCCACGGTTCGCGCCGGCCTCCACGCGCTCGCCGCAATGGGCGTGACCGAGTCGAAGCAGGGCGCGGGCACGTTCATCACCGGGGGCCCTCCCCGCCTGGGCGCGGGTCCGCTGAGCTTCCTGGCCGCACTGCACGGTTTCACGCGCGACCAGATTTTCGAGGCGCGCAAGGTCCTCGAGGTCGGCGCGGCAGGCCTGGCCGCGGAGCGCGGGCTGGCCGATCGCCTCGCGCCGATGGCCGAGGAGGTGACGGGGATGTTCGCGACCCTCACCGATCCGCAGACGTTCCTCGTCCATGATGTGCGCTTCCATCGCGCCATTGCCGCGGCGGCGGACAGTCCGGTACTGCTCGCGCTCGTGGAGATGGTCTCCTCGCTGGTGTACGAACAGCGCCGAAGGACTGTCGAGCACGCGCTCGACCTCAAGGAGTCGGCGGAGATGCATCGGCGGATCTATCAGGCCATCCGCGACCGTGATCCGGAGCGGGCGCGCGCGGAGATGTCGAAGCACCTCGAGCTCGCACGCACCGCTCAGGCATCCGAGCGGCTCGACATGCCCGCGGGGGTACTGCCGTCGAAAGTCGTAGGCGCATCTTGAGAGACTTCGCGCTTTCCGGCCGCGTCGCAGTCGTCACGGGCGGCACTTCGGGAATCGGGCTGGCCCTGGTGCGCGGTCTGGCCCACGCCGGGGCGGACGTCGTTCCGATGTCCCGGCGCCAGGACCAGGTCGACGCCGCGGCGAGCGAGGTGGAGAGCCGCGGACGCCGCACCGTCCGGGTGGCCGCCGACGTCTGCGATCGAGCATCACTCGAGGCCGCCCTGGCAGCGACGCTCGGGCGGCTCGGGCACGTGGACATCCTCGTCAACTGCGCGGGCATCACCAAGCGGAGACCGACGCTCGAGGTCACGGACGAGGAGTGGGGCGCGATCCTGGAGACGAACCTCACCGGGACCCTCCGGGCGTGTCAGGTGTTCGGCCGGCACATGCTGGAGCGGGGATCGGGGCGGATCATCAACATCGCCTCGCTGGCGTCGTTCGTCGGCCTCTTCGAGGTCGCCGCGTACACCGCGAGCAAGGCCGGCGTTGCCGGGCTGACGCGCGCGCTGGCGGTCGAGTGGGGCGGGCGAGGCGTGAACGTGAACGCAATTGCGCCGGGGGTCTACCGCACCGCGCTCAACTCGGCCCTGCTCGACGGCACCGAACGGGGGAAGGAGTTCCTGCTGCGCACGCCCATGCGCCGCTTCGGAAACGTGGAAGAGCTCACCGGCGCGTGCGTCTTCCTCGCATCCGACGCGTCGAGCTTCGTGAACGGCGAGATCCTCACCGTGGACGGAGGCTTTCTGGCGAGTGGGGTCAACCAGTGAGAGTGCTGGGTGCTGGATGCTGGGTGCTGACGGCTGAGAGAACGATGACCGACTCAGCACTCAGCACGCAGCACTCAGCACTCGTGGAGGAGGCGTCTTGAGAATCATCGAAGTGCATGTGCGGGACATCCGGTTCCCCACTTCGCTCGACATGGACGGGTCCGACGCGCTGAACCTGGGCGACTACTCCGCCACCTACGTCACCGTCGTCACCGACACCGGCCTGACGGGCGATGGCCTCACCTTCACCAACGGCCGCGGCAACGAGATCGTGGTCACGGCCGTGCACGCGCTCAAGCACCACGTCCTCGGTCGCCGTCTTTCCGAGATCACGCACGACCTGCGCGGCTTCTACCGCGACCTCACGCTCGACAAGCAGCTCCGCTGGCTCGGCCCGGAGAAGGGCATCCTGCATATGGCCACCGGCGCGCTGATCAACGCCGTGTGGGACCTCTGGGCAAAGCGCGAAGGAAAGCCGATGTGGAAACACCTGGCCGACCTCTCGCCCGAAGAGATCGTGAACGCCGTCGACTTCTCGTACATCACCGATGTCCTCACTCCGGAGGAGGCGGTGGAGATCCTGCGGGCAAAACAGGACGGCAGGGAGACGCGCGAAACGGAGATCCTTCGGGACGGCTTCCCGGCCTACACCACCTCCACCGGCTGGCTCGGCTATCCCGACGAGAAAGTCCGTCGCCTTTGCCGCGAGGCCATGTCCGAGGGCTGGACGGCCTTCAAGATGAAGGTGGGGATGAACCTCGAGGACAACATTCGCCGGGCCGCCCTCATGCGCGAAGAGATCGGCAACGAACGCGTACTGATGATGGATGCGAACCAGTGCTGGGACGTCGATGAGGCCATCCGTCAGATGAAGGAGCTGGCCCGATTCGACCCCTGGTGGATCGAGGAGCCAACGAGTCCGGACGACGTCCTGGGCCACGCCACGATCCAGCGCGCCATCGCTCCGATCCGTGTGGCTGCCGGCGAGGTGGTGCAGAACCGGGTCATCTTCAAGCAGCTCCTGCAGGCCGGGGCGATCCGCTTCCTCCAGGTGGACAGCTGCCGCATGGGTGGCGTCAACGAGGTTCTGGCAGTGCTGCTGATGGCCGCGAAGTTCGGCGTACCGGTCTGCCCACACGCCGGCGGCGTCGGCCTTTGCGAGTACGTCCAGCACATCTCGATCTTCGACTACATCGCCGTGGGGGGCAGCCTCGAGAACCGGATCTGCGAATACGTCGACCACCTGCACGAGCATTTCGTCGATCCGTGCATCGTCCGCGACGCGAAGTACGTCGCGCCCTCGCTGCCGGGATACAGCATCACCATGAAACCCGAATCGCTCTCCGCCTATGAGTTCCCCACGGGACGCATCTGGCAGAACCTGAGAGGAGTGGCCTGAAATGACCGCAGAGCCCGTGACCGCAGAGCCCGTGACCTCAGCTCCCGACGTGGCCCCGGAAGCGACCCTCCCTCCCAAGCGCGGGTACCTGCGCTGGGTCGTCTGCACGCTCCTGTTGTTCGCCACGACGATCAACTACATCGACCGCCAGGTCCTGGGCATCCTCGCCCCGACGCTGCAGAGAGAGATCGGCTGGAGCGAGGTGCAGTACGGCTACATCGTGACGTCATTCCAGGCGGCCTACGCCATCGGGTTGCTGCTCGTGGGACGCATCCTCGACGTGATCGGCACGAAGCTGGGGTTTGCCTTCGCGATCGTCTTCTGGAGTCTCGCGGCAATGGCGCACGCGCTCGTGCGCACGCCGTTGGGGTTCGGAATCGCGCGCTTCGGACTGGGCCTCGGCGAAGCCGGCAACTTCCCCGCGGCGATCAAGACGGTGGCCGAATGGTTCCCGAAACGCGAGCGCGCGTTCGCGACGGGCATCTTCAACGGCGGCAGCAATCTCGGCGCGATCATCGCGCCGCTGATCGTCCCTTTCATCGCGCTGACCTGGAGCTGGCAGGCCGCGTTTCTCATCACCGGCGCGATCGGCTTCATCTGGCTCTTCTTCTGGTTGTGGCTCTACGACCCGCCGGAGAAACACAAGCGCATCTCGACAGCCGAGCTGCTCTACATTCGCAGCGACGCGGAAGAGGCGGTCACTCCCATCCCATGGATGCGGATCATCGGCAAACGCCAGACGTGGGCCTTTTCGATCGGAAAGTTCCTCACCGACCCGGTGTGGTGGTTCTACCTGTACTGGCTCGCGAAGTTCCTCAACGAGAAACACGGCCTGACGCTGAGCACGGTCGGGCCGCCCCTGATCGTGATCTACGTCATCGCGGATATCGGCAGCATCGGCGGTGGCTGGCTGTCTTCACGATTCATCAAGAACGGCTGGAGCGTGAACAAGGCGCGCAAGACGGCCATGCTGATCTGCGCCCTGTGCGTCGTACCGGTCGTCTTCGCACCGCTGGTGGAAGGGCTGTGGACGGCGGTGGGCCTGATCAGCCTCGCCGCCGCCGCGCATCAGGGCTGGAGCGCGAACATCTTCACCACCGCATCGGACATGTTTCCGAAGCGCGCGGTCGGATCCGTCGTCGGTTTCGGAGGAATGGCCGGCGCCGTCGGCGGGATGCTGATCGCGACGGCCACGGGCTTCGCACTGCAACTCACCGGCAGCTACCAATTCGTCTTCCTTTGCTGCGGCTTCGCCTATCTCGTGGCACTCGGCATTTTCCAGGCCCTCGTGCCGCGACTCGAACCGGCGGAGGTATGAAGTCGGTTGGCGGTTGGCGGTTGGCGGAGGATAGCCCCGCACCTCGTCGACCGCCAACCGCCAACCGCCAACCGCCAACCGGAGTACCCATGACACCTTTCATCGACGACGACTTTCTCCTCGAGACCGACGTGGCGCGCGACCTCTATCACCGCTGCGTCGCCGACCTCCCGATCATCGACTATCACTGCCACCTGCCCGTGCAGCAGATCGCGACCGACCATCGATTCCGGTCCCTCACGGAGATCTGGCTCGACGGCGATCACTACAAGTGGCGGGCGATGCGCGCGAACGGCGTCGATGAGCGACTGATCACCGGTGACGCGCCGGACTGGGAGAGGTTCGAAGCTTGGGCGCACACGGTGCCGGCCACGCTTCGCAACCCGCTCTATCACTGGACGCATCTCGAGCTGAAGAAGCCGTTCGGGATCCTGTCCCTGCTCGATCCGTCCACCGCCCGCACGATCTTCGATCGCTGCAACGAGGAGCTGCGGCAGCTCACGACCCAGGAGCTCCTCCGGAAGTTCAACGTGGCCGTGGTCTGCACGACCGACGATCCCGCGGACCCGCTCGACCATCATCACGCGCTCGCCCAGCGGCACGACGCCAACACGCGCGTCGTCCCCACCTGGCGTCCGGACGCCGCGCTCGCGGTCGAAGACATGGATACGCTCAATGCCTGGATCGACCGTCTCGAAGGCGCGGCCGGCATCTCGATCGCGAACTTCAACCAATTTCTGGACGCGCTCGAGCGCCGCCATGCGGCATTCCACGACGCCGGATGCCGCGCCTCCGATCACGGGCTCGAACAGATCTACGCCGAGCCGTCGAGCGACGCGGATGTTGCGAACACGTTTGCCAGACTGCGGGCCCGACAGCCGGTGAACGGCGACGAAGTGCGCGGCTACAAGTCGGCCCTCCTGCACCTCTTCGCGCTAATGGATCACCGGCGCGGCTGGGTCCAGCAATACCACCTCGGAGCGATGCGGAACACGAACACGCGCATGCGCAGGAAACTCGGCGCCGACTCCGGGCTCGACTCGATCGGCGACTTCGAGCAGGCCCGCCCGCTGGCCCGCTTCCTGGACCGCCTCGACGTGACGAACCAGCTTGCGAAGACGATCCTCTACAACCTCAACCCGCGCGACAACGAACTGTTCGCCACGATGATCGGCAACTTCCAGGACGGCTCGGTGCCAGGGAAGATGCAGTACGGCTCCGCCTGGTGGTTCCTCGATCAGAAGGAAGGGATGGAGGCGCAGATCCGCGCGCTGTCGAACATGGGCCTCTTCTCGCGGTTCGTGGGAATGGTTACGGACTCGCGCAGTTTCCTCTCTTACTCGCGCCACGAGTACTTCCGCCGGGTGGTCTGCAACCTCCTGGGGAACGACGTGCGCGACGGCCTGCTGCCCGACGAACGCGACCTGCTCGGTCGTGTCGCGCGGGACGTGTCGTTCTTCAACGCCCGCGATTATCTCGGCGTCGAGTTGGGTCGCCTCGGCCAAGACGTGAGGCGCGCCGCATGATCCTCGATCGTTTCCGGCTCGACGGCCAGACCGCGATCGTGACCGGCGCATCGCGCGGCCTCGGCGCGGGGATGGCCGTGGCGCTCGCGGAAGCGGGCGCGGACGTCGCGCTCGTCGCCCGCGGCGATCTCTCCGCGACGATCGAGGCGGTGCGGCGCTCCGGACGCCGCGCGATTCCCATCGCAGCCGACCTCGCGGATCGCTCCGCGCCCGACGCCATCGTCCGCGCGGCTCCCGGCGCGACGATCCTCGTCAACAACGCAGGCGTCATCCGCCGCGCGAACGTCCTCGAATACTCGGATGAGGACTGGGACACGGTCATCGAAGTGAACCTGCGCTCGGTGTTCGCGCTGAGCCGCGCGTTCGCGGGGGCGCTCGTCGCGCGCGGCTCGGGTGGCCGGATCATCAACGTCGCCTCGATGCTCTCGTTTCAGGGCGGCATCCGCGTCGTCGCCTACACCGCCGCGAAGAGCGGCATCCTCGGTCTCACACGCGCGCTGGCCAATGAGCTCGCGCCGCTCGGCTTCAACGTCAACGCCATCGCACCCGGCTACATGACCACCGACAACACCCAGGCTCTCCGTGACGACCCCGCGCGCAATCGCGACATCCTCGCGCGCATCCCCGCGGGCCGATGGGGCACGCCCGAAGATCTCGCGGGCGCAGTGGTGTTCCTCGCGTCGCCCGCATCCGCGTACGTCCACGCAACGACCCTCACCGTCGACGGCGGCTGGCTCTCCCGCTGAGCCGGGCCGGCACGGCAGCGCGGGAGATGAACTGTCATCCTGAGCCGGCAAAGCGCGGCGAAGGACCCCCTGCCACTTGCGCGAGGGACGCAGGCGCTCCTCTTGGCGGCGCGGGACGCCGGGCTCCACTTGCGCGAGGGACGCGGGTGTTGATCGTGTAGGAACACGCGAAGGGCCCTGTCAGTCCCACCCGTCCACCCGGTGCGTTGTCCCGGTTGTGGGGTTAGCATGACGTCGGGATGTTGCGTTTCGTTTCAGGCGCCGTTGCGATCGCCTGCCTGCTCGTCAGCGGGGTGGCGGGCGCCCAGCCCGTTCCGGGATGGCTCTCGAAGGCTTCGATCCACGGCTACGTCAGCCAGGCCTACGCCGTCAGCGAGGATCATCCGATCTTCGGGATTCCTACCGACGGCACGACCGACTACCGCGACCTGGCCCTGCAGTTCCGCTATGACCAGGACCGGAAGAACGCGTTCGTCGTGCAGTTCCGGCACGAGCGCTTCGGCGAGCTGCGCGCGAACGACGACGTGGAGCTCGACTGGGCGTTCTATCAGCGCAACTTCTCCGACCGGCTGAGCCTCAAAGCCGGACGCATTCCGCTGCCGCTCGGCATCTTCAACGAGGCCGCCGGCGCCGCCACCACCTCTCCCTTCTTCCGGCCGCCCCACGAGTTCTACGATCGCCACTACACGAGCAAGACCGTCGAGGGCATCCTGACCTCGGCCTCGCTCGGCCATGCGGGCGGGTGGAGCTTCGACGTCGACGCGTACTTCGGCCAATGGTTGCTGGACCAGTGGGAGCGCGAAGAGCGCGCCGACGCAAAGAACGCGTGGGGCGGCCAGGTCTGGGCGAACACTCCGTGGACCGGCGTGCGCATCGGCGGCGGCGCCTATCGCTGCGAGGTGGAGCCGGACGAGGCGGCCTACCGCGACGCGTACGACTACGTCGCGGTGCACGCCTCGGTCGACGCCGATCTCGACCGCTGGCGTCTGGCCACGGAGCTCTTCAGCGGCAACCTCGGCGACTACGGCCGCTATCGCACCTGGTACGGTCAGGTCGGCTTCGACGTCACGCCCCGCGTGAGCGTCCACGCGCGCGGGACCATCGCCCGGATCGAAGTGCCGATCAACGGCCACGACGTCCACGCTCGGATCAGCGACGACATCGGCCTCTCGGTGAACTACGCCATCCACCCCTCGCTCCTCTTCAAGCTCGAGGGACACACGAACGAAGGCCTCCTGCGCGACGACCTCCCGCGCAACCTCTACGCCGAACCGACCCGAACCCGCTACTGGATCGCCAGCATGGTGGCCAGCTTCTGACGGCCGGAAGGCAGAGGGCAGAAGGCAGAAAAGAGTGCCCGCTGCGCTCTGCCCTCGAGCCTTGTCGTCTTCGAGTCGTCGAGTCGTCGAGTCTCACAGTCTCACAGACAGTACCCCTATGAGACTGTGAGGCTATGAGACCGTGAGCCCCTTGTCGACTGGACGACTCGACGACCCCCCTATGAGACTGTGAGGCTATGAGACCTGCCCTCTGACTTGCTGCCCCCTGCCCCCTGCCCTCTGCCCCCTGCCCCCTGCCCCCTGCCCTCTGCCCCCTGCCCCCCTGCCCTCTGCCCTCTGCCTTCTTGCCTTCTGCCTTCCGCCTGCTACCCTGCGCGTTGCGCCTCCGCATGCTGAGTGAGCTCGTTCTCGTCGTAGCGATTCTGCTGTCGACTGCCGATGCGCAGCCGCGATCGGACGACTCCTTCCACGTCATCATCCACCCGTCGTCGCCCGTTTCCTCGTTGACGCGCGCGGAGCTCTCCGCGATCTTCATGCGCAGGACCCGGAGCTGGCCCGACGGCACGGAGGTGCAGCCGGTCGAGCCGCCGTCGCGGTCGAACGTGCGCGAGGAATTCTCGCGTGCGACCCATGGGAAGAGCGTCGCCTACGTCACGCGCTACTGGCATCGGGTG
Organism: uncultured Thermoanaerobaculia bacterium; assembly: GCA_964558905.1. Lineage (GTDB taxonomy): Bacteria > Acidobacteriota > Thermoanaerobaculia > Gp7-AA8 > Gp7-AA8 > QHVT01. Next base: position 10,080 of record CAZLGP010000295.1, read on the forward strand.
ATCTTCTCCGGCCGCGGAGTCCCTCCCTCGGAGCTCTCGTCCGATGCGGCGGTGATCGCGTTCGTGAAAACCCATCGCGGTGCGATCGGCTACATCGACCGCGACACGTCGCCCGGCGACGACGTCAAGGTCCTCGCGGTGACGCCATGACCTTCCGGGCCCGTCTCGGGCTGGCCATGGGCGCGCTGATCCTCCTGATCGCGATCGCGATCTCGGTCTATGTGCCGATGAAGCTCGAGGACGAGGCCATGGCCCTCATCGGACAGAAAGCCGAAACGCTCGCGGAGCTGACGGCCTTCACAATCCATCCGGCGATCTACTTCGGCGACCGGGCCGCGCTCGAGGAAGCGCTCAGCGGCGCGCGGCGCGATCGCGACGTTGCATACATCATCGTGACCGGCACGGACGGACAGAGGCTCTCGGAGTTTCATCCCGAGCGTGAAGGCTCGCCGCGGGTGCATGAAGTCGTGAAGCCGATCCACGAAGGCGATCGCGAGCTCGCGCGCCTCCGCGTCGGAGTGTCGCTGCAGAGACTGCACACCGAGGTGCGACAGATGCGCGTGGCGATCGGAGCGCTCAGCCTGTTGATCCTCGGAGGGGGACTCCTCGCCGTCGCACTCATCAGCAACGTTCTGACAAGGCCGCTGCGCCACGTCGCAGCGGGTGCACAGCAGATCGCGGCGGGCGATCTGGCGCACCGCGTCCCGGAGGGGCGGTCCGGGAAAAGCGGCGACGAGATCGGGCAGCTCGCGGCCTCGTTCAACGACATGGCCGCGCGCGTCGCCGAGCGCGACGCCGCGCTGCGCCAGTTGTCGAAGCGCATGCTGTCGGTGCAGGAGCAGGAGCGCGTGCGCATCGCCCGCGAAGTCCACGACGAGCTCGGTCAGGCCCTCACTGCAATGAAGATCGACATCCAGCAACTCGCGAAACGCGAGCCTCTCCTCGCCGAGCCGCTCGGCTCGATCTCGCGCGCGGTCGACAACACCGTCGATCTCGTCCGCCGCATCGCGACCGATCTGCGTCCCGCGATCCTCGACGACCTCGGCGTGACCGCAGCGCTCGAACAGCAGCTCCGCCGCCTGCGCGAGAGCACCGGCATGCAGACGACGCTCACCGTGGCCGAGGAGCCGCGGCTGGACATGCTCACGGGCGTGACGCTCTATCGCATCGCGCAGGAGGGGCTGGCGAATGTGATCCGGCACGCCGAGGCGACGGAGGTGGAGGTGTCGCTGGCCGTGGAGAATGGCACGGCAGTGCTCGAGATCAGGGACAATGGCAAAGGCATGAGCCGCGAACAGATCGCCAGCTCGCATTCACTGGGGCTCCTGGGCATGCGCGAGCGCGCCGAGCTCCTCGGCGGCAGCGTGGCCATCGACTCGCGACCCGGCGAAGGGACCTGCGTCCGCGCGACGCTTCCCCTCGGAAAGGACGATTCGAATCTTGAGAATCCTCTGCATTGACGATCACGCCATCTTTCGCCACGGCGTGAAGCAGATCCTGGCGCAGTACGACCGCCAGCTGAAGATCGGCGAGGCCGCCACCGCGGAGGCGGCGATGCAGCTCGCGCGCGAGTCCCGCTGGGACGTCGTGATCCTGGACCTGTCCCTCCCCGACCGCAGCGGACTGCAGGTGTTGACGGACCTCAAACGCGAACAACCCGAGCTGCCGGTGATCGTCCTGAGCATGCACGCCGAGGATGAGTACGCGATCCGCGCGCTGCGGATCGGCGCGTCGGGGTACGTGACGAAGGAGAGCGCACCGGAGGAGCTCGTCGCAGCGCTGCAGAAAGTCCTGCGCGGCGGCCGCTACATGACCCCGACGCTGGCGGAGAAGATCGCTTTCGCGTACGCGTCGCCGTCGACGGAGAAACCGCATCACGCGCTCTCCGAACGCGAGCTCGAAGTGCTGCAGCTCATCGGCGCGGGCAAGAGCCTCAAGGAGATCGCGGCGATGCTCTCGCTGAGCGTGAAGAGCGTCGGCACGTACCGCGCGCGCGTGCTCGAGAAAATGTCCATGAGCACGAACGCGGATCTGATCCGCTACGTGATCGAGAACAACCTGGTGCTGTGAACACATGGCGAAAAACTACGTCATCCTCAATTTCACCGATTACCGGAACCGGTCGACGCCGGTGAACAACCTGACGGCGGCGTTCGAACGGCGCGTCGATCGCAAAGGCGGCAGCTTCCGGATCCATCACATGGCCGATCTCTTCGGCGAGATCCGGCTCGCACGTCATAAGAGCTCGTTCCACGAGGTCCAGGGCATCCTGGACGAAGGATGGGTGCGCACGCTCTGCCTGGAGGCGGCCGTCTATCGCAGTCCGGCCTGGTCGGCGGTGATGAACAGCTGCCGCTCGGCCGACAAGATCATCTTCGCCGCTCACGGACAGGCCGATGACACGGACAACGTCTACACCGAGCACAGCATGGAGACGATCCGCTGCGGGAACGTCGATGGGGTGGTTTGCTTTCTCACCACGATCCTCAACGGAATGCAGCGTGACGATGCGACGATCACCCTCGTCGTCTGCTACGCCGCGCGGTCGTCGGAGCACCACAAGCACCACGTCAACGCCACACTCGGCGAAGGCGACATCCGCTCATCGCTCTCGTTCAAGATCTTCAGCGGCCTGTCCTACTTCCGGCCAGATATCCGGCTCACCGCCCGCACGGGTGCGGTTTCGGCCGAGGACATCGGCACGAGCCTGACCAGCGAGACCGAGGAGGCGATCATCGCCGCCGAGGAGTTGGAAGCGCAGTTCGGCGGAACGGTCAGCGATGATCTCCGCGCCGCCGTGAATCGCGCCTTCAACGCGCTCGATCAAGCCGTCGTCAACAGCGCCCTCACCCGGACTGAGCGAACCACTGTCCAGAATCGGATGGACGGCTGGTTGCAGGGAAACTTCGATCCGGACGTGCTGGACCAGATCATCGATGACATCGACCAACTCGACTGGTCGCATCGGAGCTACGGCGCGTCGATCTTCTGGAAGGTCGGCCTGAACGCAGCGTGGAAAGATGCGAACGCAACCACGATCTCGACGCTGCGCAACCTCGCCCCACGACGGCAGCGACTCCAGCAACTGCATACGACCTCCAAGCAGTCCCAGGCGAAGTATGGGAAGTTCATCTACGAGCGGGACCAGAACGAGATCGTCGTCAGTCGCTGGATCGGCACCCAGCTCGTGCAGGTCGCACGTCTGAGCGGGTGAGAAGCCACCCTTCCGTCAGTGATCGCGACCACTCCGCGCGTGACCCGGGGTGTCGGCTCATGCTGACTCCCATCCAAATCGGACGACAGAAGAACACGCGCGCGTCGTACGATGACCCCGTCACCACGGTCCGGGTGACGAGGAGAGAGGTCCATGGAAACGACGTCGCAAGCCGCCGGGAGCACCGTACCATTCACGCCGCCTCGTCCCATCCGAGTCGGACTCCCGGGAACGCTCAGCGTTCTCGATCCGCGCAAGGCCGTCGACTACGTCAGCGGTCTCGTTCTCGATCAGATCTTCGACGCGCCCTACACGGCGGCGGCAGCCGGAGACGCATCCACCACTCCGCTGCTCTTCGAGCCGCTGCGCGGTGAAGGCTCGCGGTCCGGAATGCACTACTCCGCGGCGGTGCGTCCGGGAGTCTCCTTCTCGGATGGAACGCCACTCACGGCGGAAATCGCGGCCCGGTCGCTGCGCGGCGCGAGCGTGCTCGCCGGCAAGGTGACCGTGGAGGTCCGCGGCGATCGCGTGTGGTTCACGCTCTCATCGCCGAACTCGCGCTTCGACCTGACGCTGGCGCAGAGCAGTTGCGCGATCGTTCTGGAAAAAGGCGCACAGCTCATCGGAACCGGGCCGTACATGTTCGAGGAGCCCCCCAGTCTCCGCCTCGTCCAGCGCACGCCGCGGCTGCGACTGATCCGGAATCCGCAGTACCACGGTACGGCCAATGCGTACGAGATCGAGTTCCACGTCCTGCGTCCCGAGGCCGACGGCACGCCGCGGTCGCTCGTGGAGGCACTGCTCGCCGGAGCCGTCGACGTCACCACCGCCCTGTCGGCCGCGGATCTCGTGACGTGGAAAATCCCGGGCGTCGTACCGGTGATCAAGCCTTCGAACTCGACGGCCTTTCTCTTCATGAACACCACCCGCCGTCCCCTCGACACGCCGGCGGCAAGGAAGGCCATCGCCGCCACGATCGATCTGCTGGAGATCGCCTCGAAGTCCTACGATCGCAATCCCGCGGCCTTCGTCGCCACCACCGCCCTGCCGCCGGCCATGAGCCGGGGCGGAGGAGTCGGTCGCGCGAGCACCGCGGACGGAGATCGCCTGATTCGCGAGAGCGGCCTGCACGGTGCGCGGCTCACGCTCATCGTGCCCTGGAGTCCTCGCCCCTACCTTTCCAAGCCCGGCGCGATCGCGGAGATGATCTGCAAGCGACTCGCGGACGCGGGCGTCTCGATCGTGCCGCTCGAGACGAAGACGAGCGACGAGTACTTCCAATACCTCTCCGCCGGTCGTTTCGACCTCGCCCTCGGCGGCTGGATCGCGGACACCGCCGATCCCGCCGACTACTTCGAGGCGCTGCTCTCCTCGCACGCCATCGACAATGGCACGTTCGCGAACTACTCACGGTGGGCGGAGCCCGCCACCGACGAGCTCCTGGCCCGCTTCCGCCTCGATCCGAGCGACGCGAACCGCCGCGAGATCGAGCGCGTCATCGCCGAGGGAGTGCCGTTCGTGCCGCTCGTCCACGGGCAGTCGTCGGCGGTGCATACGCGCCGCGTCCGCAACGTCATGGTGACGGCGACAGGCTCCGTGTCCCTGGCGAACGTGGTTCAGGTCTCCCCCTGAGTGCCCGCGCGGCAGAAACAGGTGTCACCTCCGCAAAGGCGCCGGCAACGCGCACAGGCTCATAACCCTCTCCTAACCCGCATTTCTCAGCGGACACGCATCACCATCGCTCCTCCGAGGGCGAGCAGCAGCGCCATCAAAACCAGCCCGATCTCGCTCGCTGTCGGGATTGCCGCCATCTCGGGGCCGAGTGCGAGCGTCGAGGTGTTGTTCGCCGGGACGGGGTCGGTCTCGGTCGCGGCAACGGTAGCGGTGTTCGATAGCGAGGGCGTCGTCGTCACCGTGCCGCGGATGGTGATGGTCACGGTCGCGCCGTCGGCCATCGTGCCGACGTTGCAGGTGACGGTCGTCGTGCCGCCGCAGGAGCCCTGCGTCGACGACACCGAGACCAGGGCGAAGTTCGCGGGCAGCGAATCGGTCACGACGACGTTCGTCGCGGTAGCCGGACCGTTGTTGACGACGGTGAGGATGTAGTCGAAGGTCTGGCCGACCGTGACCGTCGCGGTCGTCGCGGTTTTCGTCACCGCGACGTCCGCGCCCGCCGGAACGGCGATGCCGTCGTTGCCGGTGTCGTCGAGGTTGTCGGCCATGTTCGGATCGGGCTCGGTGGCGTCGACGGCCGCGGCATTGTCGAACGCGCCGGTGGAGACGATCGTGGCCGTGACGGTGATGGTCACGTCCGCGCCGGCCGCGAGACTCGGGATCGTGCACGGCAGGGCCGCGCAGCCGCCGCCGCTCACGCTGGTGATGGTCAGGTTCGTGGGCGTGTCCGTCACCTCGAGGTCCGTTGCCGTCGACGGACCCGCGTTCGCAACGAAGAGCGTGTAGGCGATCGACTGCCCGACGCTGTAGGGGCCGGCGGTCGTCAACGTCTTGACCACCGAGACGTCGGCCGAGACGCCGGTGATGCCGTTGTTGCCCGTGTCGTCGGTGTTGTTGGAAAGATCGGGATCGCTCTCGGCGGCCATCGCCGTCGCGCTGTTGTCGAAGGAGCCCGCGGCGTCGATCGTCGCGGTGACGGTAATCGTCGCGTCCGCGCCCGACGCCAGACTGGCGATCGTACACGGCAGGGCCGCGCAGCCGCCGCCGCTCACGTTCGTGATGGTGAGGTTCGCCGGAGTATCCGTCACCTGGATGGTCGTGGCCGTGGACGGGCCGGCATTCGCGACGAGGAGGGAGTAACTGATCGACTGCCCGGCGCTGTAGAGGCCGGCGGTGGTGAGGGTCTTCACGATCGAGACATCGGCGCTGGCCGCGGCCGTGCCGCCGTTGCCGGTGGTGTCGGTATTGTCGGAAGGATCGGGGTCGGGCTCGAGCGCGGTGACGGTGGCTCCGTTGTCGAAGGGTCCGGCGGCGTCGATCGTGGCGGTGACGGTGATCGTCGCGTCCGCACCCGAGGCGATGCTGGCGATGGTGCACGGGAGAGTCGCGCACCCGCCGCCGCTCACGTTCGTGATCGTGAGATTCGTCGGCGTGTCGGTGACCTGCACGTTCGTCGCCGTCGACGGGCCGGCGTTCGCGACGAACAGGGTGTAGGTGATGGTCTGCCCGTGTGTGAACGGTCCGGCGGTGGTCAGGGTCTTGAGGACCGAGATGTCCGCGGAGGTACCGGCGCTGCCGATGTTGCCTGTATCGTCGGTGTTGTTCGACGTGTTCGGATCGGACTCCGTCGCCGTCGCAGTGGCGGCGTTGTCGAACGTGCCAGCGGCGTCGATGGTGGCGGTGATCGTGATCGTCACATCGGCGCCGGCGACGAGGCTGGCGACCGTACACGGCAGGGCCGCGCAGCCGCCGCCGCTCACGTTCGTGATGGTGAGATTCACCGGCGTGTCCGTGACCTGCACGTTCGTCGCGGTGGACGGACCCGCATTCGCGACAAAGAGCGTGTAGGTGATGCTCTGGCCGACGGTGAACGGTCCGCCGGTCGTCAACGTCTTGACGATCGAGACATCCGCCGAAGCCGCGGCCGTACCGCCGTTGCCGGTGCTGTCGGTGTTGTTGGCCGGCACGGGGTCGGTCTCGTCCGCCGTCACGCCCGCGGTGTTGTCGAACGAACCGACCGCGTCGATCGTCGCCGTGACGGTGATCGTCGCATCCGCGCCGGAGACGAGACTCGCGATCGTGCACGGCAGCGCCGCGCAGCCGCCGCCGCTCACGTTCGTGATGGTCAGGTTCGCCGGCGTGTCCGTGACCTGCACGTTCGTCGCCGTCGACGGGCCCGCATTCGCGACGAAGAGCGTGTAGGTGATGCTCTGCCCGTGCGCGTACGGTCCGCCGGTCGTCAACGTCTTGACGATCGAGACATCCGCCGAGGCCCCAGCCGTGCCGCCGTTGCCGGTGCTGTCGGTGTTGTCGGTCGGATCGGGATCGGGCTCGTCCGCCGTCACCGAGGCGCTGTTGTCGAACGCGCCGGCGGCGTCGATCGTCGCGGTAACGTTGATCGTCGCGTCCGCCCCTGCGAAGATCGCCGGGATCGTGCACGGCAGCGCCGCACAACCGCCGCCACTCACGTTCGTGATGGTCAGGTTCGTCGGGGTGTCCGTGACCTGCACGTTCGTCGCCGTCGAGGGGCCCGCATTGGCCACGAACAGCGTGTACGTGATGGACTGGCCAACGGTGAACGGCCCGCCGGCGGTCAGCGTCTTCACGATCGACACGTCCGCCGCCGTCGCCAGATAGACCGTAACGCTGTCGCTGTTCGAGTCGACGCCGTCCGCCGACGCCGTGGCCGTGTTCGTGACGAACGCGTTCGCGACGTCTCCGGGGACGATCGTGTACGTGGCCGTGCAGGTCACCGACTCGCCGGGATCGAGGTAGTTGTCGAGGTCCCCCACCGTGCTCACCGCCGGGCAGGTGACAGTCGTCTTGTCATCGGAGACGACGACCGGGCCTTCCAGCGGTGCGAAGCCGCTGTTGGTGACGAGGTAGCTGTAGTTCAGGACGTCGCCGGGTGCGAGGAACGTCGCCTGCGGCGAGCTCTTGTCGAGCGTCAGTTCCGCGGTCGCATAGGTCGCCGTCGCATCTTCGGAATCGTAGGCCATGGCCGCATGCGTCCCCGTCGCATGCGCGGTGTTCGTGTGCAACCCCGGGGTGATCGCGACCGGACCGACGACGCACTGCACGAGATGGTCGTCGTTCGCGGCGACGGCGACCGGCAGCGTCGTCGAACCGAGAGTCGCGTTGCACGACGACACGTCGAGCGTGTCGTCGGTGAGGCCGATCGGATCGAGCGGGACGTCGCCCGTATTCTCGATCGTGAACTGGTAGTAGACCGGGCCGGTCGTCGCGGCGAGGAACGACGACCACGGACCGGTCGGGCTGAGGCCGACCTGCTTGAGCAGCGCGATCGACGGATTCGGCGGAACCACGGACAGCGAGTCCGAGGCGGTGTTGCCGTTCACCGGCACGCCGTTGACGATGTGCGAGACGTTGCCGCTGGTGTTGTCGTAGGTGCCGGTCACGGGCGTGGTGACGTCGACGGTCACGGTGCACGTGCCGCCGCCGGCAATCGCGCCACCGCTGAACGAAATCGATCCCGCACCGGGCGTCGGCGCGAATGCCGGCGCGCCGCAGCCGGACGCCGATGCATTCGGAACCGGGGCCACGGTCATCGCGCCGGGTGCGACCGGGAAGACATCGGTGAACGCGACGCCGCCGAGGGCGTCGTCCTGGTTGGGATTCGTGATCGTGAAGGTGAGCGTCGTCGGCACGCCGGGGATGATCGGGTTCGACTCGAACAGCTTGTCGAGCACCGGTGGAAGGATCGCCGTGAGGGTGTCCGACGCGACGCTGGTGATCGTCGTGCCGCTCTCCGTCGTGGAGAGGAAGCCGCTCACGTTCGCGTGCGGCCCCGCCGTCGTGACGGTGACGGCGACGCTGACGGTGCACGAGCTCGACGCCGGAATCGTCCCGCCGCTGAATGTCAGCGACGTCGCGCCGGCGGTGGGCGCCCACGTTCCGCCGCAGGTGGTCGCCGCGGCCGGAGTGGCCGCCACTTCCACGCCGGACGGGAGCGAGTCGGTGAACGCCGCGCCGGTGAGGGCGGCGGCGTTCGTGTTCGTGAGGGTGAAGGTGAGCGTGGACGTCCCGTTCACGGCGACAGGGTCGGGCGAGAACGCCTTCGCGATCGTCGGCTGGACAGCCGCCGCGCAGCCGGTAAAGAAGACGTTGTCGATGTGAAAGTCGGAGCCGGGATTGTCGTTGGTCGAGTTGTACCCGTAGATCCGGAAGTACGTGAGCCCGGACGGGTTGAGACCGGAGCTGAAGGTATGCGAGAGAGGAAACCACGTCGTGGCCGCCGTCAGAGCGAGATCGGTCGTGAAAGCCTGCGTTCCGGGAGGCGTGGCCGAGGTTCCGTAGTAAACCGCCACCCCTCGGGGTCCGTTGTTCGTCCGGTAGGCGTCGAAGGTCAGCTCGACGGATGTCTGGCCGGTCGTGTCGATGGCGAATTCGAAGTAGTCGTTGTTCGCCGTGTTCACCGGCGTGCCGACCGCGATTCCGCCATTCGACCTCCACGATCCGGTTCCCGCCGGAGCGATGGTGTTGTCCTGCGTACTGGTGGCCGCGACGACACCGGCGCCGGGCGATGCCGAGGCGGTGACGTTCGCGGTCGTCGGCGCGGGGGCATTCGCGTTGAAGCCTGTCTCGAAGTTCCACCGCGCGAGGGTCAGTCCGCAGAGACCCGGCCCCGGAGGCGGCGCGGTATTGACGGTGAGGTCGGCGCTGGCGAAGTTGCCGGTGTCGGTCGTGCCGACGAAGAGATTGCCGGTCGTATTCGTGAGCGTCCCGGTTGCACTCGGGGTGACGTTGACCTTGATGATGCAGGTACTGTTCGCGGCCAGCGTGCCGTCCGAGAAGGTGATCGTGCCCGAGCCGGCGAGCGCGGTGAGCGTCGGCGTTCCGCAGCCGGTGGTCGTCGCGCCGGGAGTGCCGGCGACGACGAGATTGGCCGGCAGATTGTCGACGAAGTTGTATCCGCCCAGGGTGCCGCCGTTGGGGTTCGTGAGCTCGATCGTGAGCACCGACACGCCGTTCAGCGGCGCGGGATTCGGGCTGAAGCTCTTCGCGATGTCCGCGGTCGTCGGGTCGATGATCGCCGCGATGCGCGCCCCGGTCGAGTAGTCGGCGTTGTAGTGGAAACTGCTGCCCGAGAAGTCATACAGCAGCGTGTTGAGGGTCTGGTTCGTCCCTCCCCCTCCGATGATGGTGATCGTGTAGGTCGTGACCACGGTGCTGCCGCCGGCCTTGAAGTCGCCGCCGACGCAGGAGCGGTAGTTGGGACTGTTCGGATCGTTCTCCCACCCGCAGGCGTCGGCGTAGAGCTTGTCGGCGGGGTTGTCGACGTACGGGGAGTTGTCCGCCGAGTAAGTCGTTTCGACGTCCAGGATCTGGAAGATCGTGTTCGGGAAGTTGATGAACTCCTCGAACTGGTTGTAGCCCTGCGTGGCCGTGCCGCCGATGAGCTGGATGACGTAGGTGTTGCCGACGACGAGCGCCATCGAGCCGCCGGCGGGGACGGACACGAGATCGAGCACGCTCGTCCCGAACTTCACGTCGGAGACCGAGTTGCGATTCTGGGAGATGAGGCGCTCGACGTAGATCTCGCGCGGGGTCGGCGTCGAATACGTACCCGTACCGTCCGCGGCGGTCACGTGGTAGCGGCGGGTGGTGTCGAAGGCCGCGGCGGTCTTCGTCACCTCGACCTCGAAGTAGGCGTCGGCGCAACCGCCCGCGCCGATGGATGCGATGTTGATCGCGCTCGCCGAGCCGGTGCGCAGATTGACGTTTGCGTTCGCCGAGTCCCAGACGAAGGTCACGGCGACGTTCGTCGTGGCGACGTCACTGCAGACGCGCACGCCGACGGGAAACGTGTTCGGTCCGGTCAGCGGACCATTGCTGTCGAGACCGACGACGTTCCAGGTGATCTGGGTGACGGTGAGCGCCGCGTTCGCGGTGAGAGACACCAGCGTGGCCAGGGCCACGAGCAGCAGCCGGAGAGAGCGATTCATGAGTGTGTCCTTGCGTGAGAGATGGACTGCTCGCCTCACCCAGGGCACGGGATCAGCGGAATCGGAGAAGACCGAGGCAGGAAGTATGGGCCATGCGCGTGAATCACCTCACGATTCTTCGTGAAAGTTCCAAACCCGATCCCAGGAGGACTGTCAGGACTTCGTCAATGGAAGGTCAGACGCGGCTTCGCTAGCCCGCCAGGAGTCTGCGCGGCAGAAACGTCAGGCGCGCTGCGCCGCCCGAAGCCGCGACGGGTGAATGTATCCGTCACGTGCCGCAAGGCGGAGCAACCAGCGCTGCCGGCCGTGCCGACAAAGGCGGGGGCGGACCGTCACCAGGGCGCGTAGTAGCCCTCGGGGGCGTAGAGGGTGATCCCTCGCGCCGCCATTTCGATCGAGATGTTGCGCCAGTCGTTCGGATTTCTGCCCGGCTCCGCGCGCACGATCACGAGGAACTGCGAGCGGAGCGCGTCGCCGATCTGCTGGTAGACCTGCGGAAGGTCCTCGAGACGATCGAGCGTGTACCCTCGGCCGCCTGTCGACTCCGCCATGCGCGACAGGGCGCGGTACATCGCTCCCCAGCGCAGCTCCTCCGGACGCGGGCCGCCCATTTTCTGCGTCGAGCGGTTCGGCGTAGTGGCGATCAGGTGAATCGGAACGTGCGTCCGCTTCGAGAGCCCGGCGATGTCGGTCGCACCGTAGCGGCTGGTGAGGTCGCCGCCATCGGTGAAGACGACCAGCGCCCGCCGCCCCTTCACACCCTGCAACTGGAGGAGTCCCACGGCAATGGCGTCGTACAAAGCGGTGCTGCCGCGCGCGCGGAGGCCCATCATCTTCTCGCGCAGGCGTGCCTTGTCTGTGGTCGGAGGCTGCACCAGTCGGGCGCGGGACGAGAACGACACGATGAATCCCCGGTCCCGCTCGGCGAGAGCCTTCTCGAGAAATCCGATGGCTGCCTCCTGCACGTTCACGAGGGTGGTCGTCATGCTCCCCGAGGTGTCGATGACGAAGCCGACGGTGAGAGGGGCCTCGGTGGGATGCTGGACCGACTCCGCCGTCCGGCGCCGGCCGCCTTCGCGGACCGAGATCGTGCTCGTGGTGAGCTCCGCCTGGGGATCGCTGACCGTGACCGGCAACTCGACGAGCTGCACGTCCGCGCGCTCCGTGTACCCGCTCGCGTTCAGCAGAATGGCATCTTCCGCGGACTGCCCATCCGCGAGATGCGCGACGCCGCGAAGGACTCCGACCTCGCCGGAGGGGATTCGAACGCTCGTCTCCCACGGTGGATTCGTGATGACCGTCCGGACGTCGTCGTTCCAGGAGATGGTGACGCTCTGCACGGCCTGATCGACCGGCGCGCGCAACTTCATCCTGACGTCCGTGCGGCCGCTGGCCGCTCCCGCGACCGGGTCCACGATGCGGAACCAGAACCGCTCTCCGCCGCCGTTCACCGTCAGCTCGTCGCGCCCGGCCTCGTTGCCGAGTCCGTCGAACGCGACCGCTCCGATCGTGCGCTCTTCCGGGACTCTGCCGAGATCGAGCGTCGTCGCAAACGGCGGGCGCCGGACCCGGCCGATCTCGACGCCGTCGATCGTGAATGCGACCGCGGCGATCTCCGCGGACGACACGATCGTCGTCACGGCGACGCGGCCGGTGACCACCTGCTCGCTCGGAGGGACGATCCGGATCGGTCCCGAGCCGTCTGCGGCGTTCTCCAGCTCGGAGAGCGCGTCGTCGCTCGTGGCCGCGATGCGCGACTCCTCCCCGAGCAGATCGCGCGCTTTCGCGAACGCCCGAGCCGCTTCGTCGTTCGCGCGGGCCGTGCGATGAATGAGGCCGATCGTCAGCCAGGCCTCGCCCGCCACCTGCGGCGTCAACGCGCCGGCAATGATCCCGTCGAGCTCGCGGAGCGCGCTGTCGCCTCGTCCATCCTGGGCGTCCAGAAGCGCGCGCGCGACGAGCGCGTACTGCCGCGTCTCCGGTTCTCCCTCCGCGATTGCGCGCTCGAGCGCGCCGCGGGCTTCGTCGCGACGTCCGAGGATGATCAGGGCGATGGCCGAATCGAGCTCACCGTCGTGCGCCTGGCCGTTCTCGGCCGCGGCGAGGGCCCGTTCGATGTGCGGCGCAACGTCTTCGATGTCGTCGAGGATGATGCCGAACGTGGCCAGATCGGGAGCTCCGTCGAAGCTGAGGCGGAAGGTTCCCTTGCGATCGAACACGCCGAAGCCGGCGTCCCGCGACTTCCACACTTTCGCCAGCTCGCCGGCGGTCGAGGACAACGTCACGAAGACCAGATCGGACAGACGACGCTGGATGGCCGGATGCGGCAGGATGTCACTCTCGAAGCGGGTGCAGGCGCGGCAGCGATTCGGGCGGAAGTAGACGAGGACCGGCTTCCGCTCCTCGTTCGCGCGGCGCATGGCCTCGCGAAAAGTCTCATCGGCGATGGCAGCGCTCGAGACCGCGTCGCCGCGAACTTCGCCTCCCTCGACCTCGATCGACTCCGTGCCCGCGAGTCCCGACTTCTCATCGAAGACGGCGATCGAGACCTTCATCGACTGACCCGCGCGCGCGGTGAGGTCGAACTGGTAGCGGACGATGCCGGACGGCTGCTTGTCTTTCGGTGCCACGACCGTCTGCGAGTCGTCCATCAGACGCGTAATCTGCCCGATGTCCCTCCCGGCCACGAGGAGCACCGAGAATCTCGCCGCGAGCTCCTCCCCTTCGAGCTCGAACTGGAGTTGCTCGACGGGAATCGTCAGCTCGATGGGAATCACGACCTGGTTCCCCTGGCCCGGACTGCTCGCGCCGGCCTGGATCTCGAACTCGATCTCGCCGTCGGAGGAGCCGAGCTCGAACAGCCGCGCGACCAGCAGGTCGCGCGCACGGGTCCGGTCCGAACGATCGAGGATCGTACTGCGGGTGCGCACGACGTGATTTCGCGTCCGGGATTTGACCTCGATCCGCCGCTCGCGATCGGATCCGTCCGACGTCGCGCGGTAGGCGAACGTGTAGTACGAGTCGAGGTCGCCGGCGATGCGATCCACCGCGTCGCGGATGGCGGCCGAACCGATGGCGACGGTCCCGCCGGTCGGGCCGGTGATGAGCTTCAAGGCCTGGGCGTCGTTCTGGAGCAGCGTCGACTCGAAGCCCATGTCGGTGAGGTAGGGCGTCACGGCTGCGGTTCCAAACTCCGCGTTGAGCTCGAACGAAGCAGGACTGGTTGCGGCGCTGATCCGGGAGACGGTGGAAGAGGAGAGATCGGGCCGGAGGGCGTAGAGAATCACGCCATGGCTGTTTGCCGTTCGCGTGATCGCCTCGAGCATCGAGCCGGTGTCGAAATCCGCCTGCTCGCTGACCCCGGTCCTCGCCTGCAGACCGGCGTAGGCTCTCGTGCCGGCGTTGATGGGGAACGCTCCGGAGACGTAGATCATCACGTTGCGGTGCGTCGGCTCTGCGATTCCGGCGACGACGCGCTGCATGGCCGCTGTCTTGCGCCGCATCACCGACACATCCTGCAAGGCGCCCTGACGCGCGGTCTCGGTGACATGAGTTTCTCCGTCGAACCGGATCTCTTCCCGGTCAGGCATCGCCGCCATCTCCCGAAACCAGTCCGCCTCGGCCTGGTCGGTGCGCCGTTCCGGATCGGGGTGCAGCGAGGCCTCGGCCTGAGCCAGCGCGGTCGTGATCTCCGCGCGGGCGTGGGTCATCGGCGTCAGCAGGCGCATGCCCGCACGGTCGTGCCACGTGAGGACCTGCCCGCGATCCCCCTCGCCCATCGTTTTCTCCACGAGGGCATTGAGGTCCGCGAAGAGGTTGCGCCGCGCGCGCCCGCGGAGCGGAAGCGCGTCGACGAGGATGACGATCGTCCGCGGCTGGCGCTGCGATGCACGCGGGCTCTCCAACTGCGCGCCGGCGGCCGTCGCGGTGACGTCGACGCCATCATGAACCTCGGTGAAGTTCGTGATCGGCTGCGGACGGCCGTTCTCGAGCAGGACGAAGTCCTCGGCCGTCAAACCGGAGATGTGATTGCCCTTCCGGTCCGTGACGACCGCGTCGATCTCGATGAGACGAACTTCGACTTTCTCGGAGAGCGTCGGTTGCTGCGCGATCAGCGCGGGAGCGCAGATGAGAAGAATCGAAACGAGAGCGTTGCGCATGGGGATCTCCGCGAGGTTAGCATCGTTTCGTTCGTCCGCGCGGTTGCAGGAGCGCAACGTTCTGCCGGCTCAGCGCCTCGCACCATTGCAGCGAGATCGTGGACGTCTCAGCGTGCGGCTGCGAGGCACTACGGTGTCCTCCTCAGATCTCGAGCAGCGTCGCAGCCAAAACCCGCGCGGGCTCCGACGGAACGAGCGTCCGGATCCGGTCCGCCGCTTCCTCGCCGATGTCCCGCCACTCGTCGCGCCGCTTCCATGCGCGTTCCATCGCGTCATCCAGGGAGTCCTCAGTGGGTGCAGCGGCGAGGAAGCCGGTGTCGTTGTCGTCAACGACTTCGCCGCTGCCGCCGGCGTCAGTGACGATCGGCACGCGCCCGCTCAGCATGGCCTCCACGAGTACCAGCGGAAGGCCTTCGCAGCGCGATGGGAGAACCAGGCCGTGATGGTCATTCCAGATCGCGCCAACGTCACGGACGAATCCGGCGAACGAGACGCTGGTCAGTCCCAGGTGGCGGGCCATCTGTTCCAGACCTTGACGGTGGTTGCCCTCACCGTAAAACGTCACGGACAGCGGGCGCTTTTTCCAGTGATCACGCGCGAGCACGCGTAACAGCAAGTCCTGTCCCTTCTCCAACGGATACAAACGGCCGATGCAGGCCAGACGGAGTCCGTTCCGATCGTCGGGCCAATCGTTTCTGCGCTCCCATGGGACGAGAAACGGGTTCCGGACGACGCTCGCGTGTGGCAGCGGGAATCCCAGTTGTTCCTCCGTCAGGCGCAGGTTATGCCGGGCGACGAAGTAGCAGGCCAGTGCGGATGAGTAGACGGCACGAAGGTGCTTCAGGCGCCCGTCGCCCGGCCAGTAGAAATCACCCGCCTTCTGACAGATGAGCACGTAGGGCAAGCGCATCCGACGGCAGACGTCCGCGAGAAAATGACCGTCATGGTTCCCTCCCTGTGAGATGACGACGAGGTCGGGGCGCCGCGCCCATGCCAGGCCGAAACGCAGCCTTGCCAGCTCGTACAGGAACGCCAGCGGGTACGACAGGCGGAGGAGCAGCGAATAGAACTTCCTCGGCAGGAATGGGAAGCGCGCCAGGTCATGGACCGTGCAGGAGAGATCGCGAAGCCGCCGGATCCGCGGCTCGGTCGTATCGAGCCGGCTTTTGAAGACGGTGACCGCATGGCCATCCTCGGCAAGGGCCGCCGCGGTTGCGCTCCACAGCTCTTCGCTTCCACCCCACGTGTTGTTTCCGCTGATGAAGACGAAGTGCTGGCGTGAGGTGGGGGAGGCGTCGGCCATGACCTGGAGGAATGTCGGCAGCGCAGTATACAAGCGGTCGGGCAGTTGGGTTATCCTTCGGATCATCGGCCGCTCCCTGAAAGACGTCATCCGGGCGGGAGAGTGGTGGGAGTACAAACTCGTCCCGATCTTCTCCGCGTTCTACGCGACCGCACTAACGGTGGACGTTCCCATAGCGTCGCTCTGGATGGCTGCGGTGACGCTCCTTCTCTCGATGGTTCCCGGCGCAGCGTACGTGAGCGTGATCAACGACCTCACCGATCGCGAGGAAGATCTGGCTGCCGGCAAACCGAACCGCCAGATTGGAAGATGGCGGGCGACGGTTCTGATCGCGGTCACAGTGGCGGCCGGCCTCGCTTTTTCGTGGCTCTGGCGCGGCGACACATTGCTCCTGGCCTGCTACCTCGCGGCATGGCTGGCGTTTTCCCTTTATTCGCTCCCGCCGTTCCGGCTCAAGACTCGAGGCCTCCCCGGTGTTCTGTGCGATGCGAGCGGCGCCCATCTCTTTCCGACGCTGGTGGCGGTGATTCTTGCTTTCCGTGCCGCAGGCCGGCCGGTGAGTGGCTTCTGGATCATTTCCGTTGGCATCTGGGCGCTGGCGTATGGTCTGCGTGGCATTCTCTGGCATCAGTTGACGGACGCGGCCAACGATCGAACGGCCGGCGTGCGCACGTTCGTGCAACGGCGGGGCCCGGCAATCGCGCTGAGGGCCGGCACGTTCGTGTTGTTCCCGATCGAGCTTTGTGCCTTCGCGGCCATGCTGTGGCAGGTGCAGACCGTGTGGCCTGTCGCGTTTCTTGTGCTCTACGCCGTCTTCGCATTGCGGCGGATGCGACGCTGGCACCTCCGGCCGGTGATCGTCGCACCGAAGGCCGCGTACTTCATCGTCCTTCTCGAGTATTACGCTCTCTTTTTTCCACTGGCTCTGCTCATCGCCTCAGCCATCCGGTTTCCCCTGGATGGGCTGGCGCTGGCGGCACACCTGGCAATCTTCCCTGTACGCCTCGTCCAGACGCTGAGCGACGCCTGGAAGCTCCGTCCCCCTCTGCGATTCTGGAGAAAGTACCGGTAGGGGCGGTCGGCGCATCGCAGATCTTTCGCCTGAACAGGTCCGCGGCGACCTCGTCGACAACTGCTCGGACATCGTCGACCGCGCGCTCGACAAGAACGCGGATGCGAGCGGTCTTTGATCCTCATTCGGCGGTGAACAGGTAATCGTTCGCGTACCGCGCGTAAAACGGATTGCCGCAAAGCGAATCGGCCATGCCGCGAAACGTGGCCACGACAGACTCCGGGATGGCATCCGCCGTGACAGGAACACCAGGAGAGATCTTCTGCAGTAGGGCGATCGGGAGACGGAACCGATTCGCAAATGTCCCGCGCAGGTAGACGCGCTTCAGACGCGAACCGATCGGCAGCGAGCGGACGACGCGCGTCATGCGCGGGTACCAGTAGAGCTCCACCGGCGAAAGCGATCGATTGACCCGATCGGTCGCAATGCCGGCGTGGACAAGGCCAAGGCGATCCTCGAGTGTGCGAACGAATAGGTCCGCGTCGTCGCGCAGAAGCTCGTAAGGCATGACGATCACGTTCTGTGTCCCGAACGCCCGCGCGTACAGGGCGATTGTCGCGTCATAATTCCACGCGTTCTCAGACTTCGAGGTGGCCAGAAGCCGCTCGAGTGGAAGGGCGCCTCCGCTGCGGACACCCTGCGAGTACGAAGAGATGATCATCGAGCGAAATCCGCGGGTCAGCAGCAGGATCTGTGCATTCGGAAAGATCGAGGCCATCGTCTCGCAGGCTCGGAGCCGTGCAGTGGTCGGGTCGTATTTGAACGGCCACTCGATGTCCGTCATGCCGACGTACGGATGCGGCACGACCAGCGACTCCTGGCTCGTGACGCGACACAGAACGCCCTCCCGCGGTGTCGCGTCTTGACTGGCGATGCCATAGACGTTACGAAATCCAGCGATGCCGCCGTCTTCGAACGCGAGCTGCGGATGCGCCCTGAACCAGCGGCGCAGAAAATTCGTACCGGTTTTCGGAAAGCCAACATGGATGAGATGCGCGGTCACCCCTGAAGTATAATGCGCGGCTCATGCACGACACGACCCCGAAGCACGAGGAACTACGCGCAGAAATCCGCCGGCTCGGACCATGGCATCACGATCTAGAGATCGCGCCTGGCATCCGTACCGGCGAGCGCGGCCCGGATGATGATCCCGATCCCCTCGGCGTCGGAAACCCAGGCGTGCTTCAGCCGCGCAAGCTTCTCGACATTCTGATGAGAGACGTTTCCCCCCGTGGATTCGAGGGCCGTTCGGTCCTCGACTGCGCGTGCAACGCGGGCGGCTATCTCTACGAAGCGAAACGGATGGGCGCGGGACGGTGTTTCGGTTTCGACGTGCGCGCGCACTGGCTGAATCAGGCGCGTTTCCTCGGGCAGCATCTGCCGAATGACAACCTCGAGTTCGCCCAGCTCGATCTGCTCGCGCTGCGCGAGCGCAACCTCGAGCCGTTCGACGTCACGTTCTTCTTCGGGCTCTTCTATCACCTGGCGGATCCGGTCGCCGGGCTCCGCATCGCCGCCGATCTCACGCGCGAGCTGTTCGTCCTGAACACGGCCGCCGACCCGACATTCCGCGGTGACGCCCTCAAGCTGAATCTGGAGAGCGACACGGCGCTGATGTCGGGCGTGCACCGACTGGCATGGATGCCGACGAGCCCGCGCGTGTTGGAGGAGATCCTCCATTGGTGCGGCTTTGCGCACACACGCGTGCATTACATCCACCAGCACAAGAAGTATCCGCGCATTCAGGTCCTCGGCGCGCGCGATGCAGGTGTGTTCGCGCATTACGACACGCTTCATCCGCCGCCGCCCGTGCGGCCGGCGCCATTATGGAAGCGCGCCGCCCGCCGGCTGCTCAGACGATGAATCGTGAAGGTAGTCGGCCGCGTACGGGGCGAAGAGGGGATTGCCCCGCAGGGACTCGGCGCGTCCGCGGAACAGGTCGACCAGGCCGTCCGGGATCGACGCGGCAGTGAACGGCGTGCCGGGACGCAACCGTTGCAGCGCGGCAATGGGGCGGCGCAGGCGATTGTGCATCGCCGCGTCGACGTATGCCGCGCGCAGGCGGGGCGCCGGAATGCGTCGGATCACCCGCGTCAGGCGCGGATACCAGTACAACTCCACGGGCGAGAGTGATTCGTTGACGCGCTCCGGCTCAGCGGGAACCGGATTGATACCGAGGCGCGCTGAGATCGTGCGAATGAACTCGCCGGCGTCGTCGCGCAACAACTCGTACGGCACCACGAAGACGTTGTCCGCGCGGAATGCGCTTCGGTATGCGGCGACGAGCGTGTCGTAATCCCACGACTGCAGGAATCTCTGATCGCGCTGTTCGTGAGCTGTCCGTACCATCTGCAGAAGATCGACGTCCCCGCCGGTTCGTGCGTACTGCGACAGTGTCGAGAGGATCATCGAGCGGAAGCCGCGGGTGACGATGAGCACCGTGGCGTTCGCGAAGAGGCTGGCCAGCGTCGAACAGACCTGGAGTTGCGCGGTTGCCATCCGAACATTGAAGACGCTCTTGTACTCGATGACCGCCTTCCCCGCGTCGGGGATCGGCGCGGTGAACACCTCGGCGCTGGTCACGCGGTACAGCGGCCGGTCGTTCGCGACGGCGTTGTCGCGAGCGATCGAGTAGACGTCGCGAAAGCCTGCGATGCCGCCCTCGACGTACGCGAGCTGCGGATGCGCCTCGAACCAGCGCTGCAGGAATGTCGAGCCGGTTTTCGGGTACCCGACGTGGAGGAGGTGACCGGTCATGACCGCGGTAAAAGTACCAGATTGGACGGTTCCTCGGCTTGCGTCAGCGTCTATCATGCATCCGCATGTGGCTCGCACCGAGACGCGCATCGAAGCGCGCCGAGACAGTCGAGGCGGAGATCCGCTATCTCCGCCATGGCAGCGTCCCGCCCAGGTTCCATGCCACCGATCCGTCGCAGAGGAGCGTCTCCCTGGTTGAGCAAGCCGTCCACTTCCATGACCTGCGCCACGCCGACCCGGCCTCATCGGTGGAACGAGAAGGCTTCACGATGCTGCCGCATCGCAGCAAGGTCACGGATTTCGCCGATGCCAGCCAGCACGCCCTCTATTGTGAGGAGCTGGCGCAACTGCTGCGCGAGGTCACGGGATCGTCGCTGGTGTTCCTCTCACCCACGGTGGTCCTCCGTTCGAGGAACCATCCCCGGTACCCCGAAGACGTCATCGCCGACCGCGTGGCCGATGTGGTCCATTGCGACCGCACCGACCGCTCCGTCTGGATCGAGGCACGCTGGGCTCTGGAGTCCTACGGCATCGACACGCCGCCGCAAGGGCGCCTGGTCTCGTACAACCTGTGGCGCGCGCTCACGCCGCCGCCGCAGGACTTTCCACTGGCCTTGTGCGATCTGCGCACCGTGCGCGAGGAACGTCTCGTGCGTGGGGTCTCGATCGGAAATCCCGTCAACCGCGGGCAGGAAGGGGAGTTTTACCTCTCGCTCTTCGATCCGGAACAGCGCTGGTGTTACTTCTCGAACCTCACCCGCGATGAGGTGCTGGTGTTCCAGCAATACGACAGTGCGGCGAGCCGTCCCTCCGGATGCCTGCACACCGCGTTTCGCGATCCGTCCTGCTCAGAAACGGCTGCGCCTCGTGTGAGCGTCGAGGCTCGCGCTTACGTCTTCTTCCCGACATGACGACGAGTTCGCGCCTCCTCACGCTCGATGCGGTTCGCGGTCTGGCCGCGCTCTGCGTGGTCCTCATCCACCTGGGCCTGGAATACGACAAGGTCGAGCTCGCCCGCTTCGGCCACCTCGGAGTCGATCTCTTCTTCGTGATGAGTGGATTCGTGATCAGCCGTGCATACGACCACAAGCTGCTGGGCGGTTTGAGCTGGCAACGCTTCATGCTGCTGCGGCTAGCCCGGCTCTACCCCTCGATGTTCCTGGGCGTGCTCGTCGGACTTGCGGCGTACTTCGTGATCCCGCCCAGCGCGTATCCGTTCGGCCTCATCAGCGGCGGCACGTATCAACTCGGCTGGCGTTCAATCGGCCATTTCTTCCTGGTCCCCGATATCACCGCCCGCGAAGGGATCTTTCCGCTCAACGGCGTGTTCTGGTCGCTCTTCTTCGAGCTGGTGGTCAACGTGGTTCATGGCCTGACGGTGCGGCGGCTGACGATCTTCAGGTTGAGCATCTTCGTAGTGGCGATGGGGGCCTGGTGGGCGTTTACGGCCCACACGGCCGGCAAATGGGGGTGGGGCGGCGGCTGGAACGGCCCGAGCTTCTGGGGCGGCTTTCTTCGTGTCGCATGGGCCTACGGAGCCGGAATGCTTCTGCATCGCGTCGTGGCGCGCGGCTGGAAAACTCCGGCCGTCGTCCCGGTCGCGCTGACCGGACTCATCATGCTCGTGCCGAATTTCGGTATGCTCACACCGCGGATCGTGATCTCGCTTTTCGTGCTCTGTCCGCTCATCGTGGTGCTCGCGGCCGGCGCGGAAGTCTCGCCCCGCGCGCGCCGCGTCGCGATGTGGATCGGAGCGATCTCGTATCCGCTTTATACGACGCATCACCCACTGTTGCTGATGATCATCTACCTTTTCGAGCCGGCCGGCATCTCAGGCATGGCAATAGCGTTCGTGACGGTAGTCCTCTTCGCGACCATCGTCGAATACACATACGACGCGCCGATCCGGAAACGGTTGACTGCGTGGGCCTCGCCGCGCGATGCCGGCACGGCGCGCGAGAGCGTCATCGCCTAGTCGCTATCCCGGGCGAGCGCCTCGATGCAGAGTGTGGTGGTCAACTCCTCGGAGCCCCAGTGCGGCGTGTCGGGATGGGGCGCCGCGAACGTGCCGTCGCGTCTGCGCGCACGGCCGCCGTGGTACAGCGGCGCGGCAGGCCAGGCCCCCGATTCGAGCTGCAGCGCGAGCAGCGGCCCGACGTCGGCGGGCCGGTGCCAGTAGCGCAGCGCGCAGACGGCGAGAGCGTGCTCGAGTGCGTTCGACGGCGTCGCCGCCGCGATCTTCGCCGCGATGAGCTCTCCCGCCTCGGGGGCGCGATCCTGTAGCGCGCGCGAAAAGAAGTACCAAATCGCGAACGGGTTCTCGTACCACTTGTCGCAATGCGACTCGCGGTTCTCGCGCAGGACGCGCAGGAGATGCTCGACCACCTCGGGCGCGTCACCGAGGTAGTGCAGCATGTTCGCGTTCACCACCGCGTCGACATCGAATGGCTTCGCTGAGGTCTTCCTGAAGAATGCGAAGCAGACGAGCGGATGCCTGAGCTGCGCGAGCGTCAGCTTCCACGTGTAGAAAAGCCCGCGGCGATTGCGATTGCGCAACAGAAGCGGGCGATTGTCCGGAAAGCCGCGTCCCGCGCGGGCGAGCGCGGCCGAGGCGCACGAGGTGTCGTCGAGATCGGGCGGCAGTTGATGCTGATACGGATGCTCGCGCGTCCAGTGCTTCCAGAGCCCGCGCGGCTCCATCTCGTGCAAAAGGAAATCGAGAGCGCGGCGACGCACGGTGGCGGCCCGCGGGGCAAACGAAAGCGCGTAGGCCGCGAGCGCCGTCGGAAACACCGATGGATCGGGCTTGCCGGAGGCCAGCACGCGCAGCTCGCCGGAAGGGAGCTGGCTGCGCTGGAGGAACGCAACCGCCCGTTCGAGCGCATCCTCGGACCGCATAGAACGGTCACGGTAGACGATCACCCCCGCTTCTGCAACGATGTCGGTCGATGCGAAACGGAGCGTTTGATGCGCGGTACGACGATGTGATCTCCGATCCAAAAATGCGCGCGCTGTACGGCGACAGCGGCTATTTCAACGTCGGCTACTGGAGCGCGGCGACAAAGGACCTCGTGAGCGCGTGCGACGCGCTGGTGGACCAGGTTGCGGCGCCGATTTCTGAAGGCGCACGGCTCGTGCTCGACGTCGGCTGCGGCCTGGGCGCGGGGACACGGCGTCTCGCCGGCCACTTCCCGCGGGCGCGCGTCGTCGGTGCGAACCTGTCCCTCTGGCAACTGCGCATGACGCGCAGCCGCGGCGCGCGCGCCGTAGCGACCGATGCCGCCCGCCTCGGAGTCGCGAGCAACTCCGCGGATGCCGTCGTGGCGCTCGAATCTGCGCTGCATTTCGACACCCGCGACGACTTCTTCCGTGAAGCGTTCCGCGTCCTGCGCCCGGGCGGCGTGCTGTCGACGGCGGACATGTTGTTTCGGGACCCGGACGTGATCGGGCCTTGGATGGTGCCGGCGCCGAACCGCATCGCGGACCTGCAGGAGTATGAGGAGCACGTCCGCGCGGCCGGGTTCGCGTCGATTGCGTCGCGCGACGTCACCCCGGTCACCTGGAAGCCGTACATCGGCGCCATGAGCCGCGTGTTCGAAGACCAGAACGTGGTACAGGCGATCGCGAGCTCCGTCTCGCATTACCTGCTGCTGACCGCAGTGCGGCCTTAGTCCCATTCGGCGTCAAAGCGGAGGAGCTGGTGATTCGCCATTCGCGAATTGTCGGCCGCTCCCTCTGTCGAAAAGACGTCCAGCGGAACCGGCGCCTCTGTGCCCGCGAACGCGATTGGCTGGCGTGAGTCGAACTCGAGCACGGCGGCGCGTACGGCATACCGCCCTCCGACCAGCGGCAGGCGCGGAATCGTGCAGGTGAACGTGCCGGTGCCTGGGCGCAGGCGGTGCCGTTGCGCATCGTGCTCGCCCGCGATGCAAATCCATTGGTCCCACGTCCAGATGGTGAAGCCCCAGTAAACGTCGACGTCTTCTCTCACCTCGTAATCGAGCACGAGCCGCACGGGGGCATCAGTGACGATCGCATCGCCCCTCACTGGCTCCGCGCGCAGATCACGCACCACGAACTGACCTTCGGCCGCCTGCGGGGCCGTCTTCGTTGCGGTTTCTTCGAGGCGAAGCTCGAACATGCGCGTGAGGGCGTCGGAGGCGCTGCCGGAGAAGATCTGCCGGCCCCGGTCGAGCAGAATGCCCCGCCCGCAGAGAGACTGGACCTGATGCGTGTTGTGCGAGACGAACAGCAGCGATCCACCGCGATCGAGATAGTTACGCATGTGCGCGGCGCATTTGCGCTGGAAGTCGAGATCGCCGACGGCCAGGACCTCGTCGACGAGGAGCACGGCGGGATCGAGCTGCGCCGCCAGCGAGAACGCGAGACGCGCTCGCATGCCGGTGCTGTACGACTGCACGGGCGCATCGATCAGGTCGCCCAGGCCTGCAAAGTCGACGACCCTCTCGTGCAGTTCGGCCACGTCACGGGCCCCGAGTCCGCTCAACGAGGCCACCAGCCGGATGTTCTCGCGGGCGGTGAGCTGCGGCTGAAAGCCGGCGCCGAGCTCAATGAGAGCCGAGAGCTCTCCCCGCACGCGGACTTCACCGCGATCGGGCTTGAGCAGACCATACAGGACCTTGAGAAGCGTGCTCTTGCCCGCGCCGTTGCCTCCGATCACGGCGAGCGCTTCTCCTCGAGCGAGCTCGAACGAGACGTCGTCGACAGCCCAGAATTCGCCGCGACGCAACGGCGTATCTCTCGCGCGCCACAGCAGCTCGCGCGCGATGTCGCAGACGCCGTACCAGAGCGCGCGCCGCAGTTCCCGCGCGAATTTCTTCGAGACGTGTGAAACCGATAGAGTGACCGAGCCGCTCGTCAAACAGGCTCGCTTTCGAGGATCGTCACTGCCGCCGTGGCGATGCCGCGCGTCACCCGGAAGGCGAACGGGCGTCAGGACGTACTCCTCAGGATCGGTCGGTTCCAAGGGCGTGAGTGTCATGGCCGCGGGCGCCTGCGTCAAGTGTCGGTCAGGAGGACCTCGCGCTCCCGCGGAAGCCGGCGTCAGGTCTCGATGATCAGGCGATCGATGAATCGCACCATCATGCTGGCCTGCCAGCTGACGCTCTCCACCGGCTGGCCGATGCGGACCACCCGGCCCTCGGCGAGCAGCTCGCGCACGGCCGCGTCGATTACGGCACGCGCGAGCGTCGCACCGATGCAAAAGTGGATGCCGTGGCCGAAGGAGAGGTGGCTACCGGCGCCGCGGTCGAGCCGCAAGGCGTGCGGTTCAACGTAGCGCGCCGGATCGCGATTTGCCGCTGCGAGGCAGAGATAGACCATCGAGCCCGCCGGAATGACCTTGCCGCCGAGCTCCACCGGTGCCATCGCCAGCCGCCGTAGCATCGGCTCCGGCTGATGGAGGCGCAGCACTTCGTCGATGAACTTCCCGATTGCGGACGCGTCGCGCTGCAATTCGCGACGGATGTCGTCGTGCCGGGTCAGGCGGAACGCCGCCGCGGCGATTACGCGTTCAGTGGTTTTCGTCGAGGCGACCCAGAACAGCGCGACGAGACTGCGCGCCTGCGCTTCGTCGAGGCCGTCGCCGCGCAGCCGGGCGTACATCGTGGCCCGATCGGCGAGCGCACGCAGGTCGCCGACGTAGCGCTCGAAGTCGGTGAAGTGCGCGCGGGCGGCACGGACGTCGTGCAGCGCCCCCTCGTCCAGCCCGATCAGTTGCGACGCGGCCAGCTCGCTGAGCGGCTCGGCGTAGTCGGCGACAGCATCGAGCGGGCCCTTCTCCAGCAGCCGCGGTGCGGCATCGGCCGCCGCACGCCCGATGCCTTCGATGACTTCGCGCGAGAAGTAACGTGAGGTGATGCGGCGGATGGCGGTGTGCGCCGGCGGATCGGCCGCGAGGAGGACCGTGTCGACCTCCTCATACGGCTGATTCGACAACACCTGCGGCATCGCGAACGCAGCGCGCAACTCCTCGTAGCCGACGACGATCCACGCGTCGTGTTGCTCCAGGAATTGCACGGGGGCGGAAGCTCGGAGAAGGTCGTATGCGGGAAATGGATCGACCGCGATCGCGAGATCGTCGAGGTCGACTGTCGCCGCCGATACCGGAGCCGCCGGGACGGCGGGTGCCGCGCGGCCGAGCGCGCCCGCCGCGCTCAGCGCGCGAAGCCGCTCACGCACGATGCGAACAGCCTTCCGGGTGGCCCGGCCGAGCAGGTTCATCCGAGTCTCGCCGCCACGTGCGGCCGTGCGAGCCGGTGGAAAAGCCACGCCACGCCCAGCGCCGCCGCCGCGCACCACGTCACCACGGCGAAGTCGCCGAGCGGCGCGGGCGAAGTGAGCCACTGTCGCGTGGTCTCCACGAGCGGCGTCACTGGATTGAAGCGTATCAGGCCGCGTGATTGAACGGGATAAACGACCGGTGTCAGAAAGAACCAGAAGCCGGCGAGTAGGGTCAGCGCGCGGCTGACGTCGTCGTACAGCAGACCGAGCGGGGCGGCGAAGAGACCGAGGGTGAGCCCGAGCAACGCCAGCGCCGCGACCCCGACCGGCAAGAGCACGACTTCGCGGCCGGCGGTGACACCCGTCGCCATCATCACGGCTCCGAGAATCACGAGCCGCACGGCGCAGTTGAGCAGCGTCTCGAACACTCCCGCGAGAATCACCGCCTCGAACGACACGCGGCTCCGCGTGATGAGCTGTTTGTTCGACGTCAGCTGCTGCAACGGCGAGATCAGCGCCTCCGCGAATACCTGCCAGAGGATGGTCCCGCTGAGCGCGTAAACGACGTAGGGCTGGCTGATCGGGCCGGTCGCGATCAGAGCGCGTGAACGGACGTACCCCCAGACGGCTGTGGTGCCGAGGGTCGGCAGCAACAGCCAGAGATAACCGAGCCACGCGCGCCGATGCCGGGCCTGCATGCTGCTGCGGAAGAGACGCCATGCCACCTCGGGCGAGCGGCGCAGGTCCTCCCACGCTTCGGCGAAGAAGCGCCTCGGATGGCGGAGCTCCGCGTCGGACGAGTAGACGGTCTCGGTCATAGGATGAACATCGCGCTCGCGCGAATGTACAACAATCATGGTCGCATTCTTCCGGTGCTCGCGGAGGTCGGATCGCGTGCGAGTCCGTCGCGACGGATGCTTCTCAAGGATCATCGAAACCGGTGAGTGTCGGATCTCGCCGTTTCGCGCGCCGCGTACAGCGAGCGAACGCCTGGGCTGGTCATGCCGGCGATAGGCCCCGGCCAATGGCGCGATTGCCTCGCGTGACTCTCTTTCAGTCATGGCCGCGGCATGGAATTCGACGAAACAAATCGCCTGTGAGCCTTCGCGATGATCCGCAGCATGCGTTTCGGAACGATAGAGGCAAGCAGCACAGCATACGGGTATGGGCGCAGAGGGTCGCAGGCGATGCTCGCGGCGACGTGACGAATCACTGTAGAACGAGACCCGCCCATCAGCGCGATGCGCGCGCACTCGGAATGATACCGGGCGCTATCGCTCTTCCCCGACGAAAAGATGTATCGCCGGAGAGGTTCCAGATGCCTCTTCTTCCGCACCGCATCGACGATGGCCGTCCCGACGAGAACCTGTCTCTCCCTTTCGCGGACTCCGACGGCGCCGCGGTGCCGTCGGTATCGCAGCAAGGGCTCGCGCAGGTTCGCCAGCTGCCCGACTTCGCTCAACTTCAGCCAGAGGTCTAGGTCTTCGCTCGGGTACCGGTTGGTCGCGTACCCCCCGGCAGCGAGGAGGGCGTCACGCCGGACGATCACGGTCGGATGCGACAGCGCAGAGGACCCGCTGATCAACGCCGCAGTGATCGCCTCATGATCATCGACGAAGGTCTGGAAGCCGATGTGCCGGCCCTCTTCATCGATCACCTGGACCCAGGACCCAACGACGACACAGCCCGCGTTCGCATCGAGGTAGGCGACCTGCTTCTCGATGCGCTCCGGGAAGCAGACGTCATCGCCGTCCATGCGGGCGATGTATCTTCCCCGTGCTACTGCGATTCCCGCGTTCAGGGCGTGAGCAAAGCCCTCGCGCGCGCGCAGCAGCACGATCACTCGAGGGTCACGACCCGCAAACTCCTGTACGACACGCGCCGTCTGGTCGGTGGAACCATCATCGATCACGATGAGCTCGAGAGCGCTGAACGTCTGATCGAGCACGCTCTGGATCGCAGACGCGAGAAACCGTTCACCATTCCATACGGGCAGAAGGACAGAAACCTTCGGGGTTGTCGCGGACAAGCTGGCTAGTGTAACCACAAAAATGTCTATGGGAAGCGTCAGCGCGTCTGAAAGAAGGCACGCTCGAACTGCAGAGGTGGACGGCCCGGGCTGTCCCGCAGGCGGAGCGTGAGGGTGATCTCGCTGCGTCCGGCGACGAGTCGCGATCCTTCATCGTTGAGGGGTACGACCAGGGTCATCCGCTCCACCGGCTCCGCGAGCGCGGCCTGACGCGGTCCGACGATCCCCGACACCGCGAGCAGGGTCTCATCGGCGCTGAAGACTTCGAGCGTGAACCCTTCGCCGGCGCCCACGACGAGCTTCTCGAGCACGAGGATGGGCGGCGGAGAGGACGCGTCGCCGCGCGTCCGCGCCGCCGCCTGCTCGGCGACTTCCCGAGGAACGTCGAGGCGAATCGTCCCGTCATGACGCGGCTCATCCGTCACGGTACACGTCAGCGCCAGCGCGACCACCGCGATCGCCGTCGCAGAGCTCATGCGCGCCAACGCTGCACTCCTTACGCCACTAGCGTCGTGTCACGCCTAAAAACGCGGGTTGTTTGCGAGCGCCGGTGGGTCGGATGCGCGCCGCCGTGACGCAGGCGATGCTGGCACATCGTCGAGGAGCGGCGGCGCGGCAGACGGCCCGCCGTCGCCGCAAAGAACCCACGTTTC